>CAMLRX010000023.1 GCA_946482545.1 uncultured Flavihumibacter sp.
GGGTGGGCGCCACGCTTACCTTCAATGGTAAAGTGGAAGGCAGCAACTGGGACCATAGCGGCCTGAGTTCTAAGGGAGAGCCCATCCACGAAATATGGACCAGACAATAACCCATACATTTTATCGCAATCGGAGCCGGAAAAAATCAGGATTGATCACCCTGTTTTTTCCGGTTTTTTTTCGACTTTAGCGCAAACCTTTGCACATGAAACCTTTCCTTCTTCTTATCCTGCTGGCAAACTTCGCCTCTTCCCGCGCCCAAAGTGTAAATTATAAATTAAACGCGGGCTTTGAAGCAGGTCCTGCCAATGGTGTACTCAAAGAATGGAACTGGTTCAATGCGCCCGGTTATGAAGGTGGTATTGACTCATCAGTAAGTTACTCCGGAAAAAACGCTTTCTACATTAAAAGCGTAATGTCTCCCAACCCCACGCAATATGGTATAATGGGCATCAATGTTCCCGCAAGAAAAGGTCGGCAATTAACCATGGAAGGTTACCTGAAGCTTGAAAATCTACAAAACGGCTCAGCGTGTTTCTACCTCGCCATTACGGACAAAAATGGGAGGATTCAGAAAACTGACCTCTTAGAAAACGGTGTATCCGGAACACAACCCTGGAAAAAATACAAAATATCTATTCCCTTAAGTGCCGATGCCCGCACGATCTATGTATCAACCGTAATGTCTGGGCAAGGAAAAATATGGATTGACGATATCAAGCTTTCCATAGATGGTAAACCTTTTGAGGACGCAGATAACGTATATCTTCAACCGGCGGAATCCGATACCTCTTTTTCAAACGGCTCACGCATTGATAAAATTGCTCCTTCAAAAGCAACCAACACCGCGCTTGTTTTGCTGGGCCAGGTGTGGGGTTTTGTGAAATATTATCATCCTGAGGTTGCGGCCGGAAATTTTAATATGGATGCGGAACTTTTTCGTTTTATGCCCGCCTATCTCGCCGCTGATCAATCTGCTGAAAAGCAACGACTATTGTATAACTGGGTAAAAAAGTTTGGCGAGGTAAAAACAAAAAGTGATTCGACCATCTACGCTAAGCCATTTCTCGAAACTGATATCTCCTGGCTAACGGAGCAATCGCTGGGAAAAGAGTTTTATAAGTTGTTACGGGATATTTATCATGCCGAACGAAAGAACCAGCATTACTACATTGCTATGGCGCAGGGTGTGGGTAACCCCGTTATTAAAAACGAGAACCCGTATGCGAAGATGGATTTTTCAGATGCTGGTCTGCGCATGTTGGCGCTCTACCGTTATTGGAACCTGATACAATATTTCTTTCCTTACCGTAATCTGCTCGAGGAGAACTGGAACACAACACTGGAACGCTTTGTTCCGCGATTCGTTAATGCCACTTCTGAAAAAGAATACAAACTCGCGCTGCTTCAACTGATCGGAAGTATTCATGATACCCACGCGAATGTGTGGAGCAACGAACCTGTTCTGGCCGAATTCTTTGGCAAAAGATATGGACCACTCTCTGTGGTATTCGTGGAAGATAAACCCGTGGTTACCGGATACCTCAACGATTCTCTCGGAAATAAGACAGGCATATTACCCGGCGATGTGATCGAAAAAGTAAACGGCGTTCCCGCAACGGAATTGGTACAAAACCGGCTTCCTTATTTTCCCGCATCGAACCTTCCCACAAAAATGCGCGATATAGGACGTGATTTTCTTCGGTCAAATGATTCTACCTTGTCCGTTACGTTTAACAGGAGTGGTAAGTCTTTTGAAAAGATCATCCCAACGTATACACCGAGGGAGGTAAATGTATACAAAAGATATACAGCGGCAGATACCTGCTTCGGTATGGCAACCCCTGATATTGCCTGGATATATCCGGGTAAAATAAGAAGCGCCTACCTGCCGGCTATTAAAAATGAATTGAATAAAACAAAGGGTTTAATCATCGACCTGCGCTGCTATCCTTCAGAATTTGTTGTGTTTACGCTTGGAGGTTTTCTGGTTCCGAAATCCACGCCGTTTGTGAAATTTTCCTTTGGCGGTCTCCAGATGCCAGGTACTTTCTACCAGGGGCAACAACTCAATCTTGCACCTACCGGCTCGGATACTTATAAAGGAAAAGTGGTGATACTCATTAATGAACTCACGCAAAGCCAGGCTGAATACACAACGATGGCATTCAGAATAGCACCGGGAGCATTAGTGGTAGGCAGCACAACCGCCGGCGCCGATGGTAATATTTCCAGTTTCCTTCTTCCGGGTAATGTAAGTACCATGTTCAGCGGTATCGGTGTTTATTATCCGGATGGCCGGGAAACGCAGCGGGTGGGTATTATCCCTGATGTTGAATGTAGGCCAACCATCGAAGGGATCAGGGCAGGCAGGGATGAGCTCATGGAAAAGGCAATAGAATTGCTGAACAAAGAAAGATAATTTATTATTTTAGTTGTTAAACCCCTTTCCATGACCGCAACCGTATCCGCATCGTTCCAGCAACAGGCTACCAGGGCCGTTTCATCCATCGTTTTGTTCGTCCTGGTTTATCTTTTGATGTTTGTGGCTGTACTCGCCCTTTCCGTGCTTTGTGTTTATGGCGGTACGATGATTATTCTGGCAAAGCCTTCTTTTCTAACGCTGATGCTTGGTGGGGGTTTGGCAGGACTTGCTTTTTTCGTTTTCTATTTTATTATAAAATTTCTTTTTTCAAGAAACAAAATAGACCGCTCGGCTCTTTTGGAGGTTTCTCCAACGGAAGAGCCAGCACTCTTCGCTTTCATCCGGGAAACTGCTGCCGAAACAGGAACGCCACTTCCAAAAAAAGTGTACCTCTCTTCCGATGTGAATGCCTGTGTGTTTTATGATTCCGGTTTCTGGAGTATGCTGCTACCCATTAAAAAGAACCTCCAGATAGGTGTGGGATTGGTAAATAGTGTTACTGTTTCCGAACTGAAAGCCATCATCGCCCATGAGTTTGGACATTTCAGCCAAAGAAGTATGAAGGTCGGAAGTTATGTGTACCACGTGAATCATGTGATCTACAATATGCTCAACGACAATGAGACGTACAACAACATGATCGGCCGCTTTGCGAACATGAGCGGGTATTTTTCTTTTTTTGCCAGTATCGCCATAAAAATCGTGAATGGCATACAATGGGTGCTCCACAAAATGTACGGGTTTGTGAATCTGCGTTACATGGCGCTTTCAAGGGAGATGGAATTTCATGCCGATGAAGTGGCCGCTTACGCCGCCGGATCGAAACCACTGGTTACCTCTTTGCTTCGGCTTGATCTTTCAGCGCAGGCATTGAGCGAAACACTTGATTTCTACAGTCGGCGAATTCCGGAAAATATTACTGCCTTAAATGTGTACCCGCATCACCGCTTCGTGATGCAACGCATCGCCCAAACTTCAGGTATTCATTTGCAGCATGGTCTGCCAGATGTTACCATGGGCTTCCTGAGCAGGTTCAACAAATCAAAACTGGTGGTAAAAGACCAGTGGGCTTCACATCCGGAAACGGAAGAGCGGATCGGGAAACTGGAAATACTTGCGGTGGAAAAAGAGCAGCATAACGAAACAGCCTGGACTCTTTTTAAGCATCCTGCTGCGATTCAGGAAAAGATAAACGGAATACTTTTCTCCGAAGTAACTTATACGGCTGAACCCCTGCAACTTTCAGAAAATGAATTCGGTGCTGCTTATGCCGCTGATACTGAACGGTTCCGATATCCCCCGGTTTTTAATGGCTATTATGATAACCGGCCCCTGATGGCAGAAGACTTTGAACAGGTGCTGAAAGAACCTCCTGCTGATATGCAGGAAGAAATTGCCACTATTTTTTCTACTGAAATCGCAGAAGAAATAAGTGTACTGAATGCGCTGGAAAGCGATATCCGTTCATTGGAAACAATTACCGCGGGCAATACCGGGATTAAAACGTTTGATTATAACGGTATCCGTTACACGGAGAAAGAGGCGGGTGTTGTTTTGGAAGAAGCGAAAAAACAGCATGAAACAGGGGAAGCCAAATTGAGGCAACATGATCTGCTGGCGCTGAAATTCCTTTACATGAATGCGGTCCGTTCCGGAGAAGAAACACAATGGAAAGAAAGGTACACCAGGTTTTTTGAGGATGAAGCGGAATTTAAAACAGCGGTGGAAGAACACAATAACTATCTCGCGGCAACTGAATTTATACGTGAAACAAACACCTATGAATCCATAGAAATAAATATGGAAGGGCTAAAGCAAAAGGAGGCGCCATTGAAAGAAAAGATGAGGAAGGTTTTTGAAAGCGAAGAGCACCGGGTTTTAATGAGCGCGTATGAAAAAGCCGCGCTGGAAAAATACCTGGCCTGCGAATGGACCTATTTTATCCGTCCTGATTATTACGACGATGCACTGGGTGTTATGTTCGATGCATTGCAGTCCTATTACAACACACTTTTCAATTTTTACAGGATGAAAAGAAAATCACTCTTCGATTGGCAGGCCGCTGGTATTTTAACACCCGCCGAACCAAATTTTACCTAACTTCACGTTTCACAAATGCACGGGGTGCTTTCCCGAAAGGAAGGCTGAGATCATACCCGGAACCTGATCTGGATAATACCAGCGGAGGAATTGCAAAAATGGTGTTGCACATCATTCGGGCGTAAGCTCCTGTTCCCATGGTTTTCCGGGCAGGAGCTTTTGATTTTTTAATACGCAACACCATCAAAATGAAACTGGACCTGTACACCCGTGGCCTGCAGCACTGGCAGGGAAGACCCGAATGGTTCTTTAACCGCGAACACACCGATACATACGAACAATGGTATGAAGGGCGCTACAAAAGAGCGGAGATCTGGCAGAAAAAAGTGATCGGCGGCCTTATCTCCAAAGATGCGCGCGTGAAAACCCTGCTGGAATTCGGCTGCGGAACAACCCGCTTCACCCGCTGGTGGAAGAACATTGGTATTGAAGCAATGGGCGCCGATATTTCACCGCTCATGCTGGGCCAGGGCGTACACCTCTTTGATGGAGACCTGGTGCTGGCGGACTCACACCACATGCCTTTTAAAAACCAGACCTTTGACGCGCTCGCTTTCATTACCACTTTTGAATATTACCTCGATCCTGTTCAGGTGATCCGCGAATCCGCACGTGTAGCGAAGTATGGTATCGTATTCGGTATGATGAACAGGAACTCCACCAAAGTGGTGCGCAGGCGCATTCAGCAGGCTTTCGGTAAAAATCCTTTTTACGTTACCGCAACATTTTATACGCCCGATATGCTGATTGCGAAGATCCACGAAGCGCTTGAAGGAAGGGATTATAGTATTGAATGGACCTGTACCGGCCTTCCCAAATGGTTTCCCGTGCAGCAATGGAGCGTTCCGGTAGGCGATTTCTTCGGACTCCACGTGAAATTCAATGATGTTCAACCTTAACCCATGAGCACTTTCGATACTTCAGGAAAATTCCAGCAGGCGTTCTTCGATGAACACCTCTCTCCTTACTTCGGACTGCATCGTCCCGAAGTGAGTGTGGGCCCCGCCTTCGGCGTGGATGTGGCCATCGTTGACCTGCCGGGAAACAAAGGACTCGCTATTACCAGTGATCCGCTTTCGCTGATACCTTCCCTCGGTTACCGTGAATCTGCCTGGCTTTCCGTTCAACTCCTGGTGAACGATATGGCCACAACTGGTTTTGCGCCCATGTACGCGCAATTCGTCCTCAACCTGCCGCAGTCGCTGGATGAGAAAGGCTTTAAAGAATACTGGAACTGGATCAATCATTATTGCATTCAAACCGGCGTGGCCATTACGGGTGGCCATACCTGTAAGATAGAAGGAATGCAATCCACCATTGCCGGAGGCGGAACAATGTTCCTCACTGCGCCCAGAGATGCGCTATTGACCAGTCAGGGTGCTGCACCGGGAGATGTGCTCGTGCTGCTGGGGGAACCCGCCTGTTCTTCTACCGCAATACTTTCGTTGAGTTTCCCAAAAATCGTTGCAGAAAAACTGGGAAAGGAAGTGCAACAAAAAGCCGCAGACCTTTTCACCAAAACTTCCGTACTCGCTCCGGCATTGTGTGCCGCGTCATTCAACACGAAATATCCTGGCGCCTTAAAAGCCATGCACGATGTTACGGAAGGCGGCGTGTATGGTGCCGTTTTTGAAATGGCCTCCGCCTCGGGAACAGGTGTGCGTGTTGATGCGGAAAAAATGCCTGAAGCGTCTGTTCAGCTGGAGGTTTGCTCTTTTTTCAATATTGATCCGTGTATCAGTATAGGCGCCGGGGCAATGATACTGGCTACCGGCCAACAATATGCGGAAATGCTGGTGCAGTATATGAAGGAGGAAGGGTTCAGCGCCACCATTATTGGGAATTTCCTCAACGGGCAGGAAGGAAAATGGCTGGAAACAAAGCAGGGAAAAATACCGGTTCCCTATCCGGAAAAAGACCCGTACTGGAACGCTTTTTTCACCGCGCTTGAAAATGGATGGAGTTAAACAATAATGCAATGAAACAAGGGATAAAGAATGGAATTTACCTGGTAGTGGACCCGTCCATGCCTTTAATGGAATTATTGCCATTGTTGGAAACCGTTTTCGAAGCAGGCGTTTCCACCATACAGGTCTGGGATCATTTTCCACCGGATTGTGATCCCGTAGTATATACACAAACCATCATGGGTATTGCCGGAAAATTCCATGTGCCCGTAATCATCAACCAGAACACAGCGCTATTCCTTCAAACGGGTGCGGATGGTATTCATTTCGATCAGGCTCCTGATGATTTAGATGCACTGCGTGAAAAAGCAATGCGCCCCTTCATCACCGGCATCACCTGTGGCAACGATATTAGTCGTGTACAATGGGCTTCCGCGAACAACATGGATTATATTTCTTTCTGCTCCATGTTTCCATCTCTTTCCGCAGGACCATGCGAAATTGTAAATCCGGCAAACATCTTAAAAGCCAGGGAAATTTTCAGTGGAAAAATTTTTCTTTCGGGAGGGATCACGCCTGCTAACATTGCACTGCTCGCTCCGCTGAAAATGAATGGCATTGCAGTGATCTCTGGCATATTGAGCGCACCTGATCCCGAACGGGCCACACGCACTTACCTCAATTTACTTGAACAACATTCAGTAGTTTAACAACAACAACAAAAAGTATGAGCCCATCAACCATAGCAAAGCTTTGCTGCCCAATGGATAAAAATGACCTTGAACTCAGGATTGTGTCACGTGATACAAACGGAGATATTGTGGAAGGACTGCTCACATGCCCTTCGTGTCAACGTTATTACCCCATTGTATATGGCGTACCGATTATGCAGCCGGATGAATACCGGGAGCAGCATCTGGAAAAACCCATACTGGAACGTTGGGGTGTACAAGCAAAGCTCCCTAGCGCCACAAACCAATGATAGCGCCCATTAAAGTAAGCGCGGCCAACAGGTAACCACCATTGATGAAGATGAGCCGACCCGGTCTGTGCTCAAAGAGAAACACGATGGCGAGTCCGCAAAAGGCCCATATACCAGCGAGAAATCCTGCGGTGGCGCCCCAGGCAATATCGGTTTTTTGTGTACACTCCGTTGGGCATGTAGCGGGGCCATCGGCCAGGAACATACCCAGGTTGGCCGCCATGATAAGCGACAGCACAAAGGACCAGCCGTAAATGCGGGCAGCATTCCCCTTTTTTACATCTTCCTCGGTCATCTTATTGGCGCGCATCCAGGCGTTACCAAACAAAGCAGGAGAATACCAGACGCCGCCTAACACGAAGGCGGAAATACCGGCCACCAGAATGGCCAGCCAGTTGATGGTTGTCGTATCCATGTAGAAGGTTTTAGGTGAAAAAACGGTTGTTGAAGTAAAACTAAAACGCAAACTTTACAGTCAGAAACCAAAACCGACGAGGGTGGAAAACAGCGGGATGAATATGGAACAGGGAGCGACGCGGCCTGGAACCTCCAGCAATATCAATGATATTGGGTTCAGGCTCATCCTCATTCCATGCTTCGGCATCGCGATTCCGCTTGTTACGGGTCAACTGCGCGGATTCAACTTTTCATTGTGGGAAACAAAACTGAGTTTTTTGTACACCATTGCACTGGCGTTCGTGGTATGGCAGGGCAACAGGTACCTGCTGTTTACTTTGCGGAGCTACTTTAACTGGTTCAACCGGCCTGTAAGGAAGATTGCCGCACTGATTCTTGCGGTCACATTCTATACGGTGCCGCTAAGTATGCTCATGATGATTGGCTGGTACCACCTGTTCGCAGGCGGAAAGATAAACTGGGATATAACAGCGACCACCACACTCATCATTATGATATGTGTGATCTTCATTGTGCATGTATATGAAACGGTGTTCCTGTTCAAAGATTCGGAAACCGAAATGCTCAGGAGCGCAAGGCTGGAAAGGGCCAGGGCCGAAGCAGAACTGGAAGCGCTCAAGAACCAGATCGATCCGCATTTCATTTTCAATTCGCTGAATACCCTTTCGCACCTGATTACCGAATACCCGGAAAAGGCAAGAAAGTTTAACGAAAACCTCGCTGATGTTTACCGTTATATTCTGCAGAACAAGGTGGGAGACCTGGTGTTGCTGCGTGAAGAAGCAGGCTTCGTACAGCAATACTTTTCTATGTTGAAAATCCGTTTCGGAAAAGCGTTGCAACTTGAAATGAAAGTTCCTGCCGAAGCAATGGAGCAATATCTTTTACTGCCGATATCGTTACAGCTCTTACTGGAAAACGCGGTAAAACACAATGAATTTTCAGCACAGGACCCGCTGAGGCTTCAATTTCAGTTGCATGGACAAACATTGCTGGTGACCAATGAGATAAGAATAAAAGAACAGTTTCGTCCGCCATCGGGAATCGGACTGATGAACCTGTCAGAAAGGTATAGACTGGTTACCGGGAAAGATATTGTTGTGTCAGCCGCTAACGGAACATTTAATGTAGAACTCCCTTTACTGCCACTTGCATAAAACAAACCGATGAAAGTTGTGATTATTGAAGATGAACTTCCTGCCGCGGATCAACTGAGATCTGAACTGGAGAACATGGATGAACCGATAGAAGTATTATCGGTCCTGAGCAGTGTAGCCGATGCGAAACGCTGGCTGCTGGAAAATCAGGTACCCGACCTTCTTTTTATGGACATCTCTCTGGGAGACGGATTGAGCTTCCGCCTGTTCGAAAATGAGCCGCCGGCATGTCCCGTGATCTTCACCACCGCATTTGATGAGTACTGGCAACAGGCTTTCGAGTACCACGGCATTGATTATTTGCTAAAACCACTTCGCAGGGAAAAGCTGGCTGCGGCAATTAAAAAAGTGCACAGTTTTCGAAAGCTGTTTACCGCTTCCGACGTGAGGGCCATTCAACAGCCTTCTCCGGGAACAGCGGTTTTCAGAAAAAGGTTTCTGGTGAAAAAAGGCGTGGATTATTGCAGCATCAGAACCGAAGATGTAGCCTATTGTTATGCCACACACAAATTGGTATGCCTTGTAAACAAAGAAGGGCAGAAGTTTCTGCTTGACCAATCGCTGGCGGAAATCGAAAAGCAACTGGATCCGGCGCAGTTCTTCCGGCTGAACCGCAAGTATCTGGTGCAACTGAACGCGATAAGCAGGATTATAGCCCATTACAAGGGAAAACTACAGGTAGAACTGAATCCCGCAGCGCTGGAAGAAGTGGTTGTTTCCGCAGAAACAGCGGCCGCGTTCAAAGCCTGGATGGATCAATAAAAACGAACCGGAACCAAAATTGTATATTTAAAGCATGAAAAAGGCTCCGGATCAGCACTTCCACATAAATGCAACAAAAGCGTTACTCCTTTTTTTGTTGGTAACAGGTTCGTGGGTAACATGTTGGGCACAACATCCAACCGTTTCCGTTAAACAATTTTCCTGGCTCGCGGGGAAATGGAAAAACACGGAGCGGAATAGCTTTGAATACTGGAAATTTAATGAAGACAGCAGTTTACTAACAGGCTACTCATTCAGTATAAAAGAAGGAGATACCACCATTACTGAAAAATTACAGTTTGTATGCGAAGGCCCCACCTGTTATTATGTGGCCGATGTACCTGATAATGGCAAACCCATCCGCTTCGCGATGATGCAGCATACACCGAACGGCTTTCGTTCCGAGAACCAGCAGCACGATTACCCGAAATACATTGAATACAAACTGGAAGGCCCCGGAAAACTCAGGGCGGAAGTGGGAGATGCCACCCGCAAACAGGTCTTTAATTTTGAACGGCAGGATAAGCTATAACGTATAGGAACACCCGTTTTTTTGAGGAGGCCACCTTTGTTATTTTGTTTTCATCGATCAGTTTTTTCAAAGCGTTGCTGATGGTAGAACCAGAAGGCTGAATGGCGTAATCTTCTTTTAAAATAATCCGGATCGTTTTTACTTCCCGGGGTTCGTTCAAAAAGCCGGAAGGCAATACCCGCTCCCGTAAAATGGACAATACTTTATTGGCCGCCAGCTTCTCGCGGTAATCCTTTAGTTCATCCGGATTTTTCGCTTTGATATAGGCCTCAGAACTCTCTTTCAGCAAGGAGAAATCGGGCACTGAAAAAGTTTTGGAAGGATCGAACAGATCATAGTTCACGCCGAAAAAGCGACAGATATGAAAACGGTGGTGCTGGTTGAAACGGATACTTCCTTTCTCCAGGCCCGCAATGGTGTTGAGGGAGAACCTGCAACCCCGCGCGAGGTCCTTTTGTGCAATGCCGAGCCGCAGTCGTAACTGAATGATACGCTTCCCGATCAACTGTGATTCTTCCGCTAAAATTTGCTCAACATTCACCGGGCAAAGAGAGATATCCCTTTAATTTTATTTTGCTCAATATTTTGATGAATAATAAATTGACCTATATTTGTTTTACCACACACCGTTTTTTCACCACCACATTTATGGGTCTATTTCTCACCGGCTTACGGTGAAAGCACGATTGCTGTTCCTTTTCCGATGAACTAGCTTTCAGTTTTATTTCAGGCCATCCACCACACGGCTTTCAGGCTTAAATCTACCGACGCGGATGATACCTGCATGCGGAGGCATCGCGATGCTTCACGCAAGGGTACCGCATCGGCCATGATATCAATTTTTAACCAAAACCAACTGCAAATGAAAAAACTACTCTTTTTCATCCTGGGAACCTATGCGCTATTAGTGAACGGAATGGCGCAAAAAAATTTGGAACCAGATCTTTCCATGGCATTGAAACCCGGGGAAAAAGTTCCGGATATTACGCTGAATCACCTGCTTAATTATAAAGAGAAGTCCGCGAAACTTTCTGATTTCGAAGGGAAGCTGGTCATACTGGATTTCTTTGCAACCTGGTGCACGTCCTGTGTGAAAGCCCTGCCGCATCTTGACGCATTGCAGCAGCAAAGAAACGATGTGAAAATATTGGTGGTGACTTCTGAACCGAAGGAAAAAGTAAAAGCATTTTTTGAACGGAACAAATTGTTGAAAGGCCTGGAGTTAACCCTGGTGACGGAAGACACCACATGTAAGAAGGTTTTCCCCCACCAACTTATACCTCATGAAGTCTGGATCAGTGGAAACCGGGTTCTGAAAGCAGTTACTGCGGCAGAATACGTTACTGCAGACAAAATAAACGAGGCGCTCGCAGGAAAAGAAACTTCCTGGGTAATGAAAGACGATTTTTTCACTTTCGATCATTCAAAACCACTAAAACCCTTACTGGATAAGGTAACTGCCACGCCGGGAAAATCATTCTATTCCGGCTTTGCGGGTTATATAGAAGGTCCGGGTTTTTTGAAAGAAGGACTGATCACAGATTCCGCTTCACAAACAACCAGGTTTTACATCCTCAATGCACCTGTCCTGAACATGTATTACAAAGCCTTTAAAGAAGAACGGCTGGGATTCCTGAAGTCTTCAGCGTATAGAGCGCTATTGGTAAAGGACACTTTGCAATACCTGTACGATCCAGCTATTCATAAGTATAAAAGAGAATGGCAAAAAGCACATGCTTTTTGTTATGAATCCGCCTGGCCAATCGGAACCCCCGAAGCCGTTATGCGGGAAAAACTAAAGAATGACCTCGACCAGTATTTCGGCCTTGAAGGAACCATCCGGAATGCCCCCTCAGGGTTAAAACAGTTTGTGCTGAAAGAAACAATGATTTCCTCAAAATTATAAACAACTGCTATGAAGATGTGTGTAATGTTGACGCTGTTGCTGTTGTTCAGTGCTTCCTATGCGCTCTTTGCCCAGGAAAAACAGGATTCGGCCCTGCCCAAAGTAAAAGAGCTGGAAGAAATAATTATCAGTACAGGATACCAAACAATCCCCAAAGAAAGAAGTACGGGGTCTTTCGCAACAATTGACAATAAGCTGCTGAATGAAAGGGTGACTACATCTATAATGGAGCGGCTGGATGGAACAACCGCCGGATTAACTTTCAACAAAGGAACCGGGTCCGGAATAACGATAAGAGGACTCAGCACACTAGGGGGTATGGCCGTTAACCAACTGCTGATTATCGTGGATAATTTTATTTACAATGGAAACATCGCGGACATTAACCCCAACGATGTACAACAGGTAACCCTGCTTAAAGATGCGGCGGCAGCGTCTATCTGGGGAGCGAAAGCAGGAAATGGGGTAGTCGTGATTACCACTAAAAAAGGAAAATTCTCACAGCCCGCGAAAATCTCCCTTAATGTGAATATGCGGGTATTGCCTGAGCAGGATCTGTTTTATGAGCCTACCATGCCGATCCCGGAATATATAGCATTACAGGAGGAACTTTTTGGAAAGGGATATTACAATACCATGTTGAATAGTACATCGCCCACTACAATTGTAAACCCGGTGGCGGAAATCCTGGGAAAACACAGGGCGGGAACTTTAACCGATGAACAAAAGAAATATTTACTGGACTCCATTGGAAAAAACGACCTCAGAAACGATTTCAGCAAATATTTCTACCGGCCAACTGTAAGTCAGCAGTACGCGTTGAATGTGTCGGGAGGAAGTGGTAACATGACTTACTACTTTTCAGGAGGCTTTGATAAATCTAATGCAGAAGTAATCGGTAACCACCAATCACGGGCAACCATCCGGCAACAAATTAATTTCAAGGCAACAAAACGCCTGGAAATAAGTACAACGTTGCAGTATGTAAAGAATGACGCCGTAACAGGAACGGAACCTACTTTGCTGCAAACACCCTGGCCCTATGCGCGCCTGGCGGATGAGCTGGGCAACCCATTGGCACTACCGTATGAATACCGGCAATCTTATAAAGACACCGCAGGAAATGGCAAACTGCTGGATTGGAACTTCCGCCCATTGGAGGAGATGCGCCTCTCCGATCGTTCCGAACGGGGTGAAGACCTTTTAATGAATGTTGGCGTGACGTTCCGTTTACTTCAGGGATTGGATATAACGACGATGTACCAGCGCCAGTCGGGTAATGTGTATGCACAAGACTACCGGAGCAAGGAATCCTATTTTACCCGGAGCCGCATCAACCAGTTTACGCCGCCAGGCGGAACTTACCAGAACAGCGCCGTTCCTTATGGCGGAATTTTGCTGTACCAGAACAGCAGGCAACTTTCACAACAGGCACGCGCGCAGGTGTCTTACAACCGGGAATGGGGTAATCATGCAGTTGCCGCCATCGGCGGAACAGAGTTACAACATACGGATGCAGAAGCAGACAACTCCTTTTTATATGGCTTCGATAAAAACCTGCTTACCTCGGCCAATGCAGATTTGCAGAGGCTACATCCCAGGTATATGGGCGGCTCGGCTAGTATTGCGCTCCCTACATTGCGCGCCGGTACCAGCACCAGGCAGGTTTCATTTTTTACAAATGCGACGTACACTTACAAAGATCGGTATGCGCTTTCCGGAAGCGCCAGGAGAGACGCATCCAACCTGTTCGGATTTTCCACAAACAACAAATGGACCCCGTTGTGGAGCGCGGGCGCGGCATGGACTGTATCAAAGGAGCCGTTTTTTACCGCTGCATGGATAGATATGCTGAAACTGCGTGCTACTTATGGCTATCAGGGAAATACGAATACTGCTGTGGCTGGAGTGCTTACCATCCGTTACAGCCCGGGCGCGGATGTGCTCACTAATGTTCCGGTAGCCTCAGTAAGTAATGTGCCCAATCCCGATCTGCGTTGGGAACGGGTCGGCCAAACGAATATTGGTACTGATTTTATACTCTGGGCCGGAAAGCTCGGCGGATCAATCGAATACTATTTTAAGAACTGTACCGACCTTGTCGCCAATGCGCCTATTGATCCAACACTGGGTGCCGGAGATGAGATCATGAAGAACAGTGCGGTGCTGCATACAAAAGGTGTGGACGTTTCACTTACCGCAAAGTTGTTGGATAAAGCTATCAGATGGAGCACAACAGCTTTTTTGACCTGGAACACCAACAAGGTTAAAAAATACCTGCTCTCTCCATCAATTGCCCGTGATCTTGTAGAGAATGGCGGCGCCATCAATCCAGTAGAAGGAAGAACGGCTTATGCATTGGTGGCATATCCCTTCGCCGGGCTGGACCCCGCTACCGGCGCCGCGCTCGGAATACTGAAAGGACAACCATCCACCGATTATTCCGCCATACAGGTTGAAACAGATGCCGCAGACCTTTATAATCCTGGGTCTTCAAGACCGGAATATGTTGTTGGGCTCCGGAATATGGTTTCCTGGAAAAACATTGATCTTTCGTTTAACCTGACAGGAAACTTCAAATACTGGCAGCACCGCACTTATGCCGGGTCAGGCCTCTTCAATGGCGGACTGACGGGCTACCAGGATTACATCAACAGGTGGCAGCAGCCAGGAGATGAGTTGCATACGAGGTTGCCGGCGATTATTTACCCGGTCAACCTGCAGCAGGAAAATTTCTACCGGCAATCAGCCGCTATGGTGGTACGAAGGGATCATATCAGGTTGCAGAACATCCAGTTGAATTACACTTTTTCCAAGACTACAATACCGCTGTTCAGCAATCTGTCTTTTTACACGAATCTTTTTAATGTGGCGGTGCTTTGGAAGTTGAATAAAGAGAAAGGTGATCCCGATGCCGGAAAATCTTTCCAGCAAGTAAGAACAACCTATGCCGCTGGTTTTAAACTGAATTTCAAATAAAAACGAAACTGTTTTATGAAGAAATACATCAACATTTATGTGTGTTTGCTTTTACTGATGGGACTCAGTTCCTGCAAGAAGTTTCTTGAGGAGAAATCCGACAAAAAACTTACGATCCCGCAAACATTAAGCGACTACCAGGCCCTGATCAACAGCACATCCACCATGAACATGAGGTACTGCGGATTGGCTGAGGTAGGCAGCGACAATTATTATATCCGCGATAAGGAATGGGCTGCGCTGGAAGAAGAAGCCCGCATGGGCTATACATGGGATTGGAACGGTATTTCTAACGGGCAATGGTCCAATATTTACGCCATCATATTCCGGGCAAACCTGGTATTGGACAATATTGGAGAACTGAACGTTTTACCGGCACAGCAAGAAGACAAAAGACAATTAGAGGGCAAGGCGCTTTTTTTCAGGGCCATGGCGCATTTCAATGTAGCTCAGGTTTGGGCGCCGGCGTACAAAAAAGGAGGAGGGAATGAACAACCGGGCATTCCTTTGCGGACTTCATACGATATCAATGAACCGGTAACAAGGTCAACAGTGGAACGAACCTATCAACATATTATAGAAGATTTGCAAAAAGCGTCAGGACTTGTTCCGGTACAGGTAACACATAAGGCCATTCCCGGTAAAGCGGCAGTGATGTCGTTATTGGCAAGAGTGCACATTTCCATGAACGATTTTGAAAACGCCTTGCTGTATGCGGACTCCACATTTTTATACAACAACGCAATACTGAATTATAATACGCTCAATACGTCCGCTGCGGGTCCGGTTCCTTTGTTGAATGAAGAAGTTATTTTCCATGCGCAGTCTGTAATGGGAGGTGCAATGAACGCGACTCCCAACACGGTGGCAAAGGTGGATACAGCGCTATATGCGCTTTACCATCAGAATGATATCCGGAAAGTTGCTTTTTTTGGTAAGAACAATGACAACAGTTTTTTCTTTAAAGGCGGGTACGATCAATACAAATCGGCACCCCGTTTTATGGGCATTACAACAAGTGAAGTATTGCTTATAAAGGCGGAATGCGAGGCAAGGCTCAATAATACAGCAACGGCGCTGGATGCGTTGAATGCACTGCTGGTAAAAAGATGGAAAAACGGCACTTTCGTTCCTTACAAAGATTTGGGCCGGGAAGAGGCGCTGGCATTGATTTTAGAAGAAAGAAGGAAAGAACTTTGTTTCCGTTCAGGATTGCGGTGGATGGACCTTAAACGGTTTAATACCCTGCCGGATGAACGGATTTCCATTAAAAGAATGTTGAATGGAAAAGAGGAACTGCTTAACCCGGATGATAAAAGATTACTCTGGCTGATCCCGCTTGATGTGGTGCGGTTATCCGGAATAGCACAGAATCCCAGGTGAAACACACCGGCAAAGGTTGGCATCCTTTGCCGGTGGTTGACGTAATGGTTTAATCGCGGAGATAGATGCCGTCTTCAGGAATGCTTCCACCTTCCTGAAGAGCCTGTTCTATCAGGGATTCAACCGGTTCTCCCAGGATGGAGGGAAAGCCGGGGTGAGAGAGGTCTTCCGTCGCAAGTATGACGCAGATGCGTGTATCACCGTCACAAAATGTGGCGGGATCGCCCATAAAGGGAGTGTAGTTTTCCTGATCCAGCGGATCAGTGGAAGGGGCCTGGGGTGTAAACTCCCAATAAACAGGGGTAAACTTTTTCTGAACAGTTTTTTCCGTAAAGGCAAATGCGCTGATCCCTGCGATTACTACCGCCAGGAGCGGTAGAAAAATTTTGATTTTCATAATTAAAGTTTTGAAATGTTTAAATGATATTTCCCGAGGTTGGCCAACCTTCAGGATCGAAGCTAACTGAACCAGCCCTGGCGTTTCCGGCAATGGTGCCGCATTTTATTCAATCTTAATCCGTATCCTTTTTTCTGGCGTTCTTCAGGTTTCTGAAACTTCGCTCGCCCATATTCAGGAAGGAAGCCAGATGCACATCCGGAACATGGTATAGCAATTCCGGGAATTTTTGTTGCAGGTACCGAAACCTCTCCCGCAACGATGGATTAGATTTAAATAAGGAGTGTTCTCTGACCTGTTCCTGGAACTCATCTTTGATGGCGCGCTCCAGCGCCGCCATTTCCGGAAAATGCTGGTAGAAAGCATAAACTGATTTGCGGCTGATAGACCATGTTTCGCAAAGCTGCGCCGCTACGATATTTTCCCGGAAAGGAGCTTGTGCATTAAAACTTTGCGCGGGGTAAATCATTGTGCCCGCGGCGCTGAACCAGGTTGTAAAATGTTCATATTCCCACCGAACGATCCCCGTTTTTAAGAACCATATCCTTTCCGCTACCTGTCCGGCTTTTAAAAGGATATCACCCTTCGCGTGCCTAGCGTAATGAAGTGACTCCCCCAGGCAAACGAGAAACCCCTGGGAAAGCATCACCCGGCTCCGGAGATAATGAACCAACTCCTCCATAGAATAAGGTTTATTAAAATGGCCTCCCCTCGAAAAGGGAGGCCTCTCCTGATTCCTCCCGTCACCACAGGTGGTGAGGGTGAAAAGTAAATTTGCAAACTCTTTATCAGACCGGCTTGTGTTTTCCCGTCATAGTTGTCTTGTTTATTTCATTCAGGCGCTTGGTTTTTCTCTCTGTAAGCGCCGGGAGAAACACCCAGATTTCTGCGTATAAAAACCGAGAACTGGGAAGGAGAGGAGAAGCCCAGTAAATAAGCGACTTCCTTGATCTCTAATTCCGGCCTTTGAAGCAGCAACTGCTGCGATTTCCTCAACTTTACCTGTTTAACATGGTCCTGCAAACGCATGCCTGTTTCACGTATGAAAGCCCTTCTGAGCGTACTTTCACTGGCATTTACCTGAATACACATTTCTTTCAGAGAAAATTCTCCGGGAATACAATGTTCTATAAAAAGGATGCTGGCATGAACTGCTTTTTTGTCCCTCGATTGGAATAAAGCGTCTTCCTCCACTGCGCGCCAACCCGCAACCGTGGCCAGTATGTTGGAGAGGTGTACATCCGGATGGCCCAGCTCAGCAGGAATGGAAGGTTGGAAAAGCAAAGCATTTACGTACTGTTCGGTAAAACGACTGATGCCCGCACTTACCGGGCCGGATATGCGAAATAAAGCGGCGCTTGAATGGTTGTCTGCCACTGAAAGTAAAAAATGCAGCCGTGGAAACCCCCATACCAGCATTTTTACATTCGACTTGAATAGCTTAACAACAAGCTCAGAAGATTGCTCTATCGGGAAAAGCAGCAACGACCTGTTTTCTACCTGTAAAATTTGATTGCCGGTTTCTACCAGCACCTTTCCTTTCAACACTAGGATAAGGCACATGTCGGAAAAGCCGGTTAAAAGAGATAGCGTTAACGGGCCGGAGATGGTCATTTCTCTCGCCAGAAGGGTTACTTTGTTTCTTGTGGCGCTTCGGTCAAGGGATGCATAATGCGCTTGCCCGACACCATTGTTTGTGCTGGCATCGTTCCATTTCATTGAATAAGGTTTGATTCAACCACCGGTCTTTCCACCGGGTGTTGGGAGGAATCAGGAGTGTTTATATGGCAGCGTAGTGCAGTGGGCTGATAAGAAAAATGAAGGTGAAGGCCTATCGGTTAGGAAGGGGTTCAGCGTCAGGTACAATTAAATCTTTCTTCATGTTTACAATGCATCAAAGTTTTGGGTAATCTGAAACAGTGACGGTGATACGATGCACATTACGTTGGATGGGTTTATTCCGGAATCTTTTCTGTTTTTTCACGGTAACCACGGGCGTTTTTTCCCGTATTTCAGGGAATATAAAGTACAGATCACCTGTAAATCGCCCCATGAATGTTTCCATAAGTGCCATTGTACCGGGTTAAGATTTTGTAACTTCGCCCACCTTTTTCAAAAAACACCCCCTTCTTTCTCCGAAGGGAGCCAGTTTGAAACGGATCACTACACGACTGCTTCCGAACCTTGTTCTACCTCTAAAAATGCTTATATTTAGTTCACGTGCAAAGTGCAGTGTAACCGGTGAGAAGGAAAATAAACGTCATGGCAACCGCAACGAAAAAATCAGCCGCCCCCAGGAAAAAGGCGACTTCAGTAAAATCAGCAGATCTTCATAATGGCCCCACCAACCTGGCGGCCAAACTCCAGGAATATTTCGGATTCGATGGCTTCAAAGGTGAGCAGGAAACCATTATCGAATCACTCCTCTCCGGAAGGGATACCTTCGTGATTATGCCCACCGGCGGCGGGAAAAGTCTGTGCTACCAGTTGCCTGCCATCGCCTCCCAGGGCGTGGCCATTATTGTTTCTCCCCTTATCGCACTGATGAAGAACCAGGTTGACCTGGTCCGCAGCTATTCCAGCAACGACGATATCGCCCATTTCCTGAATTCTACCTTATCTAAAAAAGAGATCAGGGAAGTGAAGGAAGACCTTACTGCAGGCAGAACCAAAATGCTGTACGTAGCGCCCGAAACGCTTACCAAAGCCGAAAACCTGGAATTCTTCAAAGAACTGCCCATCTCCTTCTTCGCCGTGGATGAAGCACACTGTATTTCGGAATGGGGACACGATTTCCGTCCCGAATACCGCCGCCTCCGCGAAATGATGGACATGATCAATGAAACCGTCCCCGTTATTGCGCTTACCGCCACCGCCACCCCTAAAGTGCAGAGCGATATCGTGAAGAACCTCGGACTGCGTGAGCCCCGGATCTTCATTTCCTCCTTCAACAGGGGAAACCTGTACTACGAAATTCAACCTAAGGTGAAGAAGGACCAGACCATCAAAAATATGGTCCGGTTCATCGTTCAGAATAAGGGCAAAAGCGGGATCATCTATACACTGAACCGTAAAACCACCGAAGAACTTGCGGATGTACTGGTGGCCAACGGCATCAAAGCCGTAGCCTATCATGCAGGACTGGACTCGAAGCTCCGGGCCGAAAGGCAGGATATGTTCCTGAATGAAGATGTTCAGGTGATCGTAGCCACCATCGCCTTCGGCATGGGCATCGACAAACCCGATGTGCGTTTCGTGATCCACTTCAATATTCCCAAATCCATTGAGAACTACTACCAGGAAACCGGTCGTGCGGGAAGGGATGGACTGGAAGGAAAATGTATTCTTTACTATTCCCATAAAGATGTCGCCAAACTGGAGCACCTCATGCGCGACAAACCGTTGAGTGAACGCGAAGTAGGTGCCCAACTCATCAATGAAACCGTTGCGTACGCCGAAAGTGGGGTATGCAGGAGAAAAACCCTGTTGAGCTATTTTGGGGAAGAATACAACGATGAAAAGAGTTGCGGCAACTGCGATAACTGTCTGAATCCGAAAGAGCGGATCGAAGCGAAAGAAGGTGCCGTGAAAGTGCTGAAAGCTATCCAGACACTGGAAGAGCGCTTCGTAACCGATTATATGGTGAATGTACTGATCGGAAGGCTTACGCCCCAGATCATGATGTACCGCCACGAACAGATTCCTGTTTTCGGTTCCGGCAAAGAAGAACCGGATCATTTCTGGAATTCCCTGATCCGCCAGTTACTGCTGGAAGGCTTACTGCAAAAAGATATTGAGGATTATGGTGTGTTGAAGATTACTGCGAAGGGAGAGAAGTTCCTCAAAAAACCGGCATCTTTCAAAATCGTCCTGAACAACCTTTTCGAAGAAGCCAACGCTGACGATGACGAAGCTGCTGAAGCCGCTGCCACCACTACGGCTACGGATGAGAAGTTGTTCGAGATGCTGAAAGAACTGCGTCAGAAAGAGGCCAAAAAGAAAGCGCTGCCTCCGTTCGTGATCTTCCTGGAAACGTCGCTGCACGATATGGCCACCATGTTCCCCACCACCATGGAAGAACTCGAAAAATGCCAGGGTGTAAGCAAGGGAAAAGCCCTGCGCTACGGAAAGCCATTCCTGGAAATGATCAACAGGTACGTGGAGGAAAACGACATTGTGCGTCCCGATGATTTTGTGATGAAGAGCGTTGTAAACAAGAGTGGCCTGAAAGTGTACATCATCCAGCAAACGGATAAAAAGATTCCATTAGAAACCATCGCGAAAAACAAGGAACTCCGCCTGGATGCCCTGTTGGAAGAAATGGAGACCATCGCCGCCAGCGGCACCCGACTTAACCTCGATTACGCCATCGATGAAATGCTGGACGAATATGAACAGGAAGAAATCCTGGACTATTTTAAAGGTTGCGAAACCAGCAGTTTACAACTTGCACTCGAAGAGTTGAGCGATGGCAACTATACTTGGGAGCAACTCAAAATCATGAGAATCAAGTTTTTGGCGCAGTATGGCATGTAAGTTGCGGATGGCAATCCGCATAAGTTTTTAATTCGTATATCTGCCAAAACCTTGAACCAATGAACCAGCACATCAACCGGCTCCGGGAAAGCATCGGGCCGGTGCGCAACGCCATTACAGCACATCCGCTGTATTCAGCTATGAGAACGCCCCGCGATCTCCAGCTTTTTACCGAATTCCATGTATTTCCCGTGTGGGATTTTATGAGTCTGCTCAAAGCCCTCCAGCGCAACTTAACCTGTGTGGAACTGCCCTGGGTGCCGGTGGGCGCTGCCAATACCCGTTACCTGATCAACGAAATTGTTACCGGCGAAGAAAGTGATGTGGATGAAAATGGTCAGCGCATCAGTCACTTTGAATTGTACCTCAAAGCGATGGTACAACTCGGCTCCGACCGGCGCCCCATACTTCAACTGCTGGAGCAACTCCATGTTTCCACCATTGAAGAAGCCCTGGAAATGAGTGCATTGCCGGAAGCGGTGAAAAACTTCCTCTCATTTACATTTGAAGTGATCCGCAGGGGTAAACCCCATGAAATGGCCGCAGTATTTACCTTTGGCCGTGAAGACCTTATTCCCGACATGTTCATTGAAATGGTGCGCGGTCTGGATAAAAGTTTCCCCGGTCAGTTAACTACATTCCGCTATTACCTGGAACGTCACATAGAAGTGGACGGCGATCACCACAGTATCCTGGCAACGGAAATGGTGTCGGAATTGTGCGGAGAAGATGCTGTTAAATGGGAAGAAGCGACTGCGGTAGCCATCAGAGGATTAGAGCAGCGCCTCCTGTTGTGGGATGCTGTATTGGAAAGATTAAGTATGTTTTCCCCGAAAAATCCACAAAATAATTTTGCCGTGTCGGTTTAATTCCTATTTTTGCCACCCGTTCCAAAAGAACCAAGGATGGTGCGGTAGCTCAGTTGGTAGAGCAAAGGACTGAAAATCCTTGTGTCGCCGGTTCGATTCCGGCCCACACCACGAAGAAATGAAGCAGTTACAATGTAAAAGTTGTAGCTGCTTTTTTATTTACTACAATAATCCTACAACAATTCGGTTGATACGCATTTTTGGTTTTGTGCAAACCTGCCACCATGAGTTATTTAATAGCTAAATGTGAATGCCGATTACTTCGCTTAAACTTTGGGAGTTGTTGGTGTCCGAGGAATAAGAAACAGTTCCCGGCTGTATTTATCGCCGAGGAGGCCTTGAAACTGAACAGTAGCGTCCAGTTGTTTTATCAGGTGAATTTTGCTGGCTTTGATCTCGAATATCAGCCAGCCTTCTTTAAATGAAAGCGTGGAACCCGTTGAGATATTTACCAGCCAATAATCGTGATCTCTTATAAGCCCAGGTGTTGTTTAACGGTAATTTAGTCGTGAAGGGCGCACTACCGTTGTGACTGGGTTCTCCCCAAGGAGCGTTACAGACCATTCAAAAGATAGTTGCCTGATCAAGTTAGAATATTAGTCGTAATGGACTATTAAAGGTCATAGATGATATGGCAACAATATGCATTAACCACGAACCATAAGAATGAAAATCACAAACATTTTAGGCATTGATGTCTCGAAAGACAAATTAGACTGTCATTTGTATTTACAGGGAAAGGCTTTAGAAGAGGTGACCAATGATGAAAAAGGTTATCGTAAACTCTGCACATGGCTAAAGAAATTTAAGTTGGAAATGGAGCAACTATTGGTAGTAATGGAATACAAGGGTATCAATACCTATGGATTAGAAAGATACTTACACAAAGAGCGCATTGCCTTTGTGAAGCGTCCCGCTCTCGATATTAAAAGATCGTTAGATATGGTTCGTAGTAAAACTGACAGAGCAGATGCAAGGTTTATCAGTAAATACGGCTGGATGAGGAAAGATGAATTGAAACCAATGAAGCCGGTTGAACAAAACCTTGTAGTTCTTCAAAATTTAATGACCTACCGGGATAAGATGGTTGTGGACCGTGCTTCTTATCGGGCCCGGATCAAGGAACTGCAAGGGCAAATGGGTGATGCTCGGCATAACGCAGTAATTGATTCGACAGAAGAGATCATGAAAATGCTTTCCAGGGAAATCAAAAGTATTGAGAAAAATATTCATGAGCTTATTGAGGATAACAAGGATTTGCATAATTCTTATGATCTTGTAACAAGTGTCGTCGGTATTGGTTTTGCTACAGCAGTACATTTCATAATAGCAACAAAAAACTTTAACAGGTTTGAGAATGTAAGGAAATTGATCTGTTATTGCGGAGTTGCACCTTTTAAGCATGAATCAGTCACTAGTATCAGAGGACGAACGCGGGTTAGTCCACTTGCGAATAAAAAACTAAAAATTTTGTTGACAATGGCTGCCATTTCCGCTGTTCGGTTCGATTCAGGTTTAAAGGCTAAATATCATCAAAAGGTTGGAGAAGGAAAACCAAAGATGAGTGTATTGAACATTATTAGGGCAAAAGTCATTGAAAGGATTTTCACAGTAGTTAAGAGAGGATCGCCATATGAAATGAGGTTGGCAGCGTAGATTGTTTGATTACCATCTTCCGGTTCTTTGGGCACCTTCGTTGCATCGCAATCCGTTCATCGTCCATCTCACGGAGCAGCAACCTTTTTTGCAGTCAGTGATGATCTTAAGCAACGAGTTTCTAAGGTCCTGGGTACTTTTACAATAAATTACAATGTTTACATTATAATTTACAATCCTGACCCTTCAAGCTGAAAGGATCAAAGTAGTTTCGCTGTATCAAACTTAAATAAGATATGAAAAATAAATGAAACGTTTTGAACAGTCTGTTCATCTTGCTGGCAGGACTAATTCACTATCCTGCCCAGGCTCAGCAGAAATATGGCCCTAAGGTCGTTTACCACCTCAAAAAGTAATGCAGCAGATAGGTCTAGCAATGTTTCTGTTCCCAATAATTAAAAAGAAAAAAATCATGAAATACGTACGCCTCTATACTTTGTTCTGGATGCTTGTTTTTCATACTTCCTGTGGACAAAACCAAACAGGCCCACGACGAGATAATATCAATTCACATAAAGATAATGTCAATTACAGTATCAAAGACACAGTTACTTCTTACGGGCCTAACACAATGGGTCGTAATATAAAAAAAGGCAGCAATGGCACCATTTTGTTTACTGCATCAGGTGTTTTCCGATACGATGGAAAACTGTTTACCAATCTCACAAGTAAAATTGGTCCGCGCAGATGGTGGGATGTACTGGAAGATCGACGCGGAAACCTTTGGTTCAGTAGCTATGGCTCAGGTGCTTATTATTACGATGGGAAATCTTTTCAAAATTTTACAACTCGGGATGGGCTTGTAAATAATTGGGTTACGCCCATTTATGAAGATAAAGCCGGTAATATTTGGTTCGGAACCGATGGGGGAGTAAGCCGTTACGATGGGAAATCTTTTCGAAATTTTACAACGAAAGAAGGACTTTCCAATAATGTTCTTACTACTATTATGGAAGACAAAACTGGGAAATTATGGTTTGGCACAAGGGGCGAGCTTTGTTTTTATGATGGAAAAACATTTACCGTTTTAAAAGACAAAGATGGCAACGCGTTTAAAAACGTTTGGTCAATAATCGAAGATAAAAAAGGCAATATTTGGTTTGGTGCCAATGGTGGGCGTACCAATGGTCTTTGGCGCTATGACGACAGTACCTTTACAAACGTATCGCAGAGAAGTGTTTATGCTATAATCGAAGATAAAAACGGAAACATCTGGACTACTGGTGAAGTAAAGTCTGGTGGGGGTGGGGCTGGGAGTGTCTGGGCACTTTCCCGTTATGATCAAAAGTTCTTGTACAATAAAAAGCCCACAGTAACAGATATTAAGTCAGGAGGAATGATGGCTTTTATGGGGATATTGGAAGCTAACGATGGAAGTATTTGGTTTGGAGGTGCAGAGGGCTTGTATCGTTATGATGGAAAGACCATCACGGACTTTAGAAGAAAAGAGGATCAGCAATAATGTGGATAGCCGACAATTTTTTAAAATTTATTGACAGTTTGTTGGCTCGCAGGCCAAATAATTGACGATAAACTTGTCGAGTATCATCGGCTGTTTGCCATTGAGCATCGTCCCTTGCGACGTTTAACTGTTGAACATAGGAGAGGTCTTTGCGGGTGAAAGAAAAAAGTAAAATATCTGTTTAGAAATACAAAAGACTGAATTTGGTTTTGCAAATGTTTATCACGGATAGTTTTTAAAGAAATTCTTCAATATTATCTGGTGTTATAACTGCCATTTTCGCATTTGCGTAGCTATCGGTAAATGTCTGGGGAAAACGCACTGTAGCCTTTTTATTCCACTTGATCTCAAAAGCCGTCATGCCGTCTTCCGTTTCTTCTATCAGGTCGATTTCCTGTTGTTGTGTTGTGCGCCAGAAATAATAAGAACTGTCGATGCCTTGATATTTAAGGGACTTCATCCTTTCAGCAATCACGAAGTTTTCCCACAAGGCTCCCGTATCGGTTCGTGTTCCGAGAGGCTTGAAACTATTCAGAATGGCATTGCGGATACCGCAGTCATAGAAATAAACCTTGCGGCCTTTTTTAATTTCGTTACGTACATTTCTGCTTAGTGCCGGAAGGCGGAATACAACAAAGGCCTTTTCAAGCAGGTCAATGTATTTTTCAACGGTCTTTCGATCGGTTCCGACGGTTTGTGAGAGTTCGGTGTAGTTCACCTCACTGCCAAGCTGCAGCGCCAACGCTTTTAAAAGGTTCTCCAGCATGGCGGGCTTTTTAATCTGATCCAGCATAAGCAAATCCTTGTACAAATAGCTGCCAGCGAGAAGTTTCAGCCGTTCTTTTTCTTCACCCGCATTGGTAACGATCTCCGGGTAATAACCGAATATCATGCGATGTTCGATAAGCCGCTTCTCTTGCAATAGCCCATGGTGCTGTACCATTTCTTCAAAGCTGACAGGATAGAGCATAAATTCATATTTCCTGCCGGTCAGAGGCTCATTGACCTGGCTGGAAAGCTCAAAGGCGGATGAGCCGGTAGCGATCACCTGAACCTCCTTGATCTGGTCTGTTACCAGCTTAATGGTCAGTCCGATATTTTCGACACGTTGCGCTTCATCAATAAACAGTATTTTCTTGTTTCCGATAATCGCTTTCAATTTCGTGGCGGTGGTGTTGGTCAGAATATCCCGAACATCAGCATCATCGCCATTCATATACATCCATTCCTGCTTCCGCTCTTCCAGGAGGGCTTCAATCAGCGTTGATTTTCCTGTCTGACGTGCGCCAAAAAGGATAATGGCCTTGCCTTTAGAAAGGTGCTTTTCTATAGATTGGCGTAAGCGACGTTGTATCATCATTTTGGATTGTATTCCCAAAAATACATAATGAAAAGGGATTGTAATCCCATATTATTATGATTATTTGGGAATTTCATTGATGATTTTAGGTTAGTTGGCAGGAATGTTTTCGCGTAATTATTTGATTTACAATAAATAAACGTACTCGCGTTGAATTTGTTTTGGGTTTGTCAAATAATTGATTGGACGGCAACGTTGGGCCGCCTATATAGCTTTTGCAGTATTTGAGTTTAGATGAAGCCTCAGGCATGCTGGCGTCCTTATCTCCTGAAATTATATGTTTATCTTACAGCGGCTAATTTAAGATGGCGCTTAATTGGCCTGGTTTATCGGCTTTGCTCACTCCCTTTTTTCATATCATCTTTAAGAAAATATGGATCAAAGTCAATTTAAATCATTGCTGAAATATTATCTCCTATGCCTGGATTGGGAAGAGGCTGCCAATCTAAAACTCATCAAAAGCCAGGAGAACAAAACGTACATTTTTCCAGGTGATCAGGGAGAGGAGCAACTTTTTACCGGAGACATGCCGCAGGTGGCAATCCGCATTGACGGCCAGCAGCAAAAAAATTTTATCCTTCAGAAAGCAATCGATAAAGAAACAATCGCTGACTTATATTATGGTTATCCTGTATTCAGGGATGAGAAGGACATGCTTTCTCCGCTTTTTTACGCGAGTGTTGATGCCACTTTTACCAATGAACAAACACTACGGCTTATCCCCAAAGAGAAAAACATCTTTATCAACAGAGTCCACCTGCTGAACAACTTTGATGCCGGTCAAATAGAGGTTGTATGCAGAGAACTGGAGGGGGCATTCGGTAGTTTTGAAGCACGCATGAAAGCCGCGGAAGCACATATACCTTCATTGAATTCGGCATCCTGGATCTGGCATCCTGTTTTATTTCGTGCCAGTCTGAACAAAGCCAGCTCCGGCCTGCGATACGATCTTTCTTACTTACTTGAAAAGCAGGACGTTCTTTCCCCGAATACTGCGCTCAGCCACTTCTTTAATACCACCAGCGATAAGGGAAAAGTACCAGAACAGTTTCCTGTTTTAGAGATGGGCGAACTGAATGCTGAGCAGGAAGAATCGGTAATGAATGGACTTTGTGCGCCTTTATCGGTTGTTACAGGACCACCGGGAACGGGGAAAACACAAGTAGTTACCGCATTGCTGGCCAGCGCTGTTTTTAATAATCAAACTGTTCTCTTCGCGAGCAATAACAATGCTCCGGTTGATGGCGTTTATAAAAAATTAGGTGCATGTCTTAAGGAAAGTGGCAACTGGATCATGCGTCTTGGTAACCAGGAAAAACGGGATGCATGCTTCAAAACCATCAACGCCCTGTTGGAAAAAATTGAAGTGACCGAAGACGATGATGTGCTTCAGTTGAAAGAAACATTTTGGACTATTGAAAACAATATCCGGCAAATAAAAGCAGAGTTGGATAGCGCTAAAGTGCTGAATGAAAAAATCCGGGCCATCAACCTCAGGGAAGCCGCTATTACTGGCAAATTACCGGATAGCTGGGTAGAAGAATTTTCCGAAACCGAGCCGCAGCCATTTGACAAAACCTCTGTTACAAAATTTGGAAAGCACTGCTCCCGGGGCCTGTTGCTATGGCTTATGCGGAAACTGCGCGGCCTCGAATCATTCAGGGACAAGCACAACACGATGCTGGGGGCATTTGTTATCGGAAAGAAAACACTGCAGGAACTGAATGACTACATGCTTATCGATGAACCCTGGGATGCAGCGCTCAGAAAATCTCGCGAGATGGCCACTTTCATCAGTTTGCACCAGCAATGGGCTGCTTTTGTGGCACACCGCCGAAGCCTGGAAGATCAATTGAGGAGGCTTCCTTCCATAATGGATTTGAGAAGATTGAAAAAAGAGAAAACTATTGTTTCGCAACAACTGCTTGACAAATACTGGCTTCATAATATACACACGGCAACAGGAAAAGCTAAGGAAGCGTTGCAGCGCTATTTCAGGGACATAGAATATTTTAGCGCAGGCAGGCATAAGCGGATGGAAAAATCGATGACAGACCTGATGCAATTTTTCCCGGTATGGAGTACAACCAACCAATCAGCAAATGCTGTGCTGCCAACATACCCGGGCATTTTTGATCTGGTAGTTATTGATGAAGCCGGGCAGTGCAATATTCCCTCAATTCTTCCTTTGCTTTACCGAGCCAAAAGAGCGGTTATCATAGGAGACCCGAATCAGTTCCGGCATATTACAACCATAAAACCAGATCGGGAACTTGTGATCGCGACCGCAAGTGGTATTGCCGGTCTTTCCGGAGATTGGTCTTTCACCAGCAGATCTGCTTTTGACCGCGCTTTTTCGGCAACGCAAAAAGTTGCTTTCCTCAAACAACATTACAGATGTCATCCTGATATCATCGAATTCTCTAACCAAAGTTTTTATGAAGGGAAACTGATTGCGCAAACGGCATCGCTGAAATACAGGAAGTTTCTACCAATTAAAGAAAACGGACTGGTCTGGGATCATACCCCCGGAGAAGCCGTCCGGGCAGCAAAGGGAGCGTGGAATCCTGCTGAGATGGATAAGGTTGCCGCCACATTTGAGCGTTGGGCAGGGCATGGATTATTTTCAAAACAGGAGCTAACATACGGTATTATAAGCCCCTATCGTAAACAGGTCGAAGAACTGCAAAAGCGGATGTGCTCATTCCCGTGGTTTCAATCCGTCGCCTCCCGGTTCATCATTGGCACTGCGCACAGTTTTCAGGGAAGCGAATGCGACGTGTTGGTTTATTCGCCTGTTGTATCGGCAAATATGGATGGCCACCTCCTGAAATTCGCCGCAACACAAACAGACCTGATCAATGTTACGGTAACAAGAGCCAAAAGCCTGTTGTATATTGTTGGTGATGTTAATGCCTGTCAAGCTGCGGCAGATACGCCACTTCACCAGCTTGCAACCTATGCCCGACAGCTTCATGCAAGTATAAAGTTTCCCATGAGTGAAGCTGAAAAGCTGATGGGAACTATGCTGGAGGGTGTGGCTTTGAATTTCATTCCCCAATTTCCGTTGGGACCGTACCGGCTGGATTTTATGGTCACAAGCCCTTCCGGGGAAAAATATGATCTTGAAGTGGATGGCGACCAGCATTGGTCTTCGGAAAGCGTGAGACACGATGAAAGACGTGATGCTTATGTTGAAGGCAAAGGCTTTAAGGTGCTCCGGATTACTGCACGAGATGTTTTTCACCGGCGCGAAGCGATACAGGAGCGATTGATACGGCTGTAGCACAACACAAATACCGGAGCAGGCTTCCCCACTCCGGTACCATCATTTAGGCACGAAAATCTCCTTCAGTTGCTCCAGCAGTTTTCCGTTGCCGCTCACACTAAGGCCCGTGATTTTATCCGCGATCTTCTCCACATATTCCATTTCTTTCAGTTTCCACAACATCGCGTTTTCTTCCATCAGCTTCGCAGTGTTCAGCAAGCTACGGGTGCTGGCAGTTTCTTCCCTGCGCATGATGGTGTTGGCCTGCGCCTTTTTTTCGGCCACCAGCACCTGGTTCATGATCTCTTTTACATCGCCGGGCAAAATGATGTCGCGGATACCGAAACCGGATACTTCAACGCCCAGTGTTTCCGCGCGTGCTTTCACGTTTTCCAGAATGAAGGGCACGATGGCGTCTTTTTTATCGAGCAACTCATCGAAGCCGAATCCAGCAACGTATTCCCGCAGGGCCAACTGAAAGCTGATGTACAACTGGCGGTCGTATTCCCTGTTCTGCAACAGGGCTTTTTCAATATCTGTTACTTTGTACTGCGCCCAGGCGTTGATCCTGAGCGTGGCTTTGTCACGCGTAAGCATTTCCTGCCCGTTGATCTCCAGTTGTTGCTGGCGCGTATCAACTTTGCCCACGTAAATGGCGATGTTGTTTTTCCACCAGTAGTGCGCACCGCTTTCCAGCATTCGGATGTATTTACCATCAATGAAAAGCACGGCGCTTTCATAGTTCTCCACGTTTACGCTACGGACATAAGGCGCCACCATTTTATTGGACAAGATAGCACGGTCAATAGGTTCAGTGATTTCGGCTTTACCCGTATCAGCTTTTATGAAATCATATTTTACGGCTCCTTTCCAGAAAGCATACCTTCCGGAAGAAAGCACTTCGTGCAGGATGCCGTTTTTGTACAGCAGCACGATCTCGTTGTCCTTCACTTCCACCACGATCAGCATAGATGCAAGCGTGCTATTTTCCAAAAGGATATTTAATTCTATGGGCGCGTTAAAAGGCCTGGTGGTATCATACACTTCCACCTGTTCATTGCGCCAGAACCAATATGTTCCGGCTGTAAGGATGTTTTCCAAAGCCCCTTTTCTGAACACCAGTCCAACTTCGTAGGCGTTCACTTTTACTTTTTTCATATTCACGTTTTAAAGGTTGTTTTTTCAAAAACCAGGATGCTTGCCACCGGCAAGGGCGGAATGGAATTCGTATGCCAGCTTTTCCTCTAGTTCCTTTCGCTTACGCCGCTCCTGCTGAGGAACGACTGCCACGAAAAGAAGTGCAGGTGAATCTGCCATTTTCCTTCCATTGCGGGCCATTACCTGGTTGCGGGTCCAAAGCCGCCCCACTCAGGGGGCCGCTCTTTCAAGCGCCGGAAATTATTCCGGCGGTCATAGGCACCGCAGGCAGGCAGCCTGGTTTTGTTTGCATGTCATCATTTTTTGAGAAGTGATGGACTTCTTGTTTTCAACATTATCAGTGTTGTGTTCTACCGCTGAACTATCACGTTTTGAGCGTGAGCAGGATTCGAACCTGCGCTACATGAACTGTTGCTCTGCCAACTGAGCTACCTGCGTTAGCAGGGAAGGAGTCGAACCTTCGACACACAGACTAATGCCAGACAATGCCATTCCAACAACAGCATACAACTGGTTACTACCGTCGCACTATGGGGCGTGAAAACCCTCACCTGGGTTGTTCTGTTCATGGCCATTGCCTGTCTTCCCGTTAAGGAAGTTTTTCTGCTGAACTGCTTCAGCAATATTTTAAGTGAATTACTGCACTACTTTGTTGGCGCAGGAACTGCTGGCGAAAGCGAAAGGCTTGGCCTGAAATGCGAAACCCATGCCCATGATGTAGCCCATGCCTTCTTTCAGTGCCTCATTGCTTTTGAATGCCGGATTGGTATTGATGTCGGCGTGCACTTCAAGGTCAACATTGTACAGGGTGAAAATTCTGCACAGGCTGAAAGCCGCGTCAATACTCTTTGATACCTCTACGAGCATTCTTTCTTTCACGCTCATTTTCCTGCGACTGGTTTCTGACCGGATGTACATGAAGCCGCCTTTGCCTTTCCGGATAAAAACAATCACGGTAGCGAACTCCGTTGTGCTGCCTTTCACCTGGCTGTCGGTCCCGATACATACTTTCAGTTCATGGCCCGCGGCTTTTTCCTGCACGATCCTTTCCCTGATCTCGTCCTCAATCGGCTGGCCGATGGGCTTTCCGTTTAATTTCCTCCATTGCTGTTCCATTTCATTTGGTTTTATAAAAAGCACGGGATGAAGGATTCGAACCTTCATGCACGGGTTTGGAATCCGTGTTGTTGCCAATTACATCAATCCCGCAAATAGTGGATGAAACAGGATTCGAACCTGTGACCACGGCGTTTCAAACCGCTGCTCTGCCATTGGAGCTATTCATCCATCTGGACTATAAGCCATGGGTTGTCTCCGGGACTCGAACCCTGTTCTCCTCCTTCACAGGGAGGTGCTTTACCCGTTAAGCTAAAGACAACAATTTGTTGTTGAGGCTGGATTCGAACCAACATCTTCAGCGCCAAAAGCTGACGTGCTCGCCGTTGCACTACTCAACATCGCATAAAAAAACCCGGTCGTTTGTGGCGACCGGGTTCATCGTTACTGCATGAATATGTTATGTATTCACGTGTCTATGATCCGGTTGCCGGGAAAGAATATGTTGTTCGTTGCCTGTACTGATTTTCACGCAGCGTAGCAGTGTAAACCAATAAGCAGCCTTTTGCGAACGTAAATTCTTTCGCATGGTAAATGGTGTATGTTGTATTCGTTGTTGCATCTCCGTTATGTTGATATAAGTAAAATAAAAAACCCCGCGATTCAGGCGGGGCGTATCTTTCAGCGATTCAGTCTGTTCAACTTATTGCATAGGTACATGCCCCGTAAATGGTGTATAGCATTCTTTGCTAAACCATTTGAGTGAAATAATATGTTGCGCTATTCGTGGCATGTTTTATTTTTTCTTCGGATGCAAAGATGGGAATCTTTTTTTGATATCACCAAATGGTTGTGCAATTTTTTTTTTGATTTATTGATGATGACCACAAAAAAATGTTGCAAAGTTGAATGGGTTTTATCCTTTGTTAGAAAGGGCTTTACCCCCTACAGTACAAATAGACATTTACTTCTAAACGAAACATTATTCAACAAATGTGGGTTTCTGAAAATAGTATACAAAAAAATGATGCTTTAGGTGGCGTTCTTTCACTTCCTTTTCTCTTCAACGAACATGGAGCTATTTGTTTATCAAGCGCTCATTACCTGCATGCTTATTCATTTCAAATTTGTAACTGCAACAATACAGGTATAAAGAACTTCTTAAACATGTACAACTTTTCCTCCTGGCTCGGAATGAGTTAAGCCATTCATCTCAATTGCGGTGCAAATCCAGATTTGAACTGGATAAAACTATTTCAGGCACGCAATAAGGTTTTCCTGAAAGCACTGCATATCAGATTACTTCTTTTCTGCAGTGCTTTCAGGAAACCATTTATTTCTGCACATTCAATTTACGCTGGTGTATATAAACCAGGGTCATTGCCAATACGCTTCCAAGAAGCGGAACGCACCAGGTTAGTAAAAAAAGCACCAATATTGCAGGTGTGCCGCCCTTGACCGGAAATTTCAACAACATAAAACTGGATGCCACAGCAAGCGCCAGGTGCAGCACTATCGCTATCTGTAGAAGAGTTGATGGGATAATAATTTCCATAGTATTAAAGTTTATTTACAAGAATTACCGGTGCACTCCAATTCCTGGGTGGCAAAGCAGCCATAATCTTCCCACAGGCAACCCGAGTCAACACCGTATATTAATTTACAATCGGGGTGAGTCTTAATAAATGTTTTCGCAAAGGTGCCTACATTTTCTGAGGCGCTGCTTCGCGTCTTCCTGAAAGATACCACAGTTTTTCTGCAATTGAAGTCCTCACTTTTTATGTCCTGCGCATCTTTATCCTTCCCCGAGCGTGGAAGACTTTTATCTGTAAGCTCTAAATAGACAACACTAAGCAGGCTTAGCATAGCTATCTGGTTGTCGTTCAACTGTTCAACTGAAGCTGCTTCGTAAAGCTGCCCATTGTAATCCAGCTTGAAAGTCTTTTCCCGGCTGTTGATCAGCAGCGCGGCAACAGTGCTTTCGTTGCTGAAAGATAAGGCGACACTTTCGTCTGGCTCCAATTTATACGCTAATGTGGCTCCGGCTGTCTGGACTGTCGCTCCGTTCAGGTTTCTGAATCCGCCATTCAGTTTGAACTCAACTTCGTTCCCGATAAGCGGACTTATGCGCTCGATACTTTTGATACCCAAAGCCCTTGTAAATTTTGCAAGGTTCGTGATTACAGGTGCTTTATGCACAAGGTTCAGGTCAACATGCGGAGCTGTTTGTTTGCTGCAGGAAAAAACAAAAATGGATAAGGCAAAAATGAAAGAGAATAATTTCATGGTTTTAAAGATTTGATGAAGGGCAAGATTAGACCTATTGTTTCAGGCGAGGTGTTTTTAACCATTTAAAATGGATAGAATGAAAAAAATCTTGCAGTATGCATTCCTGGTAAAATAAAGTCCGCTTCAGCGAAAATCCGTAAACCTTTATCCTGTTGGTTTTGCTACCTTGAAAAAGTAAACTCATACTTATGTTTAAGACCTTGCTTTGCTGCGCCACCGCTTTATTCACGCTATCTGTGCATGCGCAAACAGCCTCCGGAACGGCCATCGTGCATTCATTCGGAAAGCACCTCATTACTGTGCCACCTGCAACAATGAAACTTGATACGTTCTATTCGAAATACACCGATGCCTGGGGCATTCCTGTGATTGCATCCAAAAATGTTTCGGATGATGCGTTGTTGGTAGCGCGCGATATTGTAAACTACATGTTGCTGAAACGCCCGGATATAAGAGCTGTGCTGATTAAAAGAGGCGCACGTTTGTCCATTATAGGAAAAGAAGAAATGCAAACCGATCTTCCGGAATGCAGAGACTGGAAAAAGCCAACGAGAGACGACCGCAGACTTACGCCGGGAGAAAGAGAAAACTATGATAAACCCGGTGGCATCGCTTCTATGACCGATCAGCAATACTGGAACCAGCGCGCAAGGGGAATGGGCGGTATTCATACTTCCTGCGCCGAAGAGAACCTGCTTGGTATTCCGGGAACCCGTTATTTTGGCGAGAACATTACGGTACACGAGTTCAGCCATAATATCATGGGCGCCATCCAATCCATTGACCCTGATTTCAGAAAAGAATTGCAGGCCGCTTATACAAACGCGAAGGAAAAGGGCCTGTACAAAGGGCAATACGCCATCAATACCATTGATGAATACTGGGCAGAAGGAAGCCAGTGGTGGTTCTGGTCGAATTTTGAATTTTACGATAACGATGTGCGTGTTCAATCTCCGGAAGATCTTAAAACGTATGATCCGGCATTGTATGCCATTCTTGAAAAGGTGTACCACGATCACCATATTCCTGCAGATGTTTACTATGGGAAGAACCTTGGGGGCAGGAAGAAATGAGTTTAACGGGCCATCACATTATTAAATCGGCTCCGGTATTCGAGGGGAGACATGCCCGTTATGTTGCGGAACACTTCGCGGAAAGCTTTTACGTCTGAGTACCCAACATCGTACATGATTTCGTTGATGGTTTTCCGGCTGTTTTCCAGGGCTTTTTTGGCCGCTTCCACTTTCACGCGCTGTGCATATTCTAATGGCGTATTTCCGGTCGCTTTTATAAACCTTCTGTCAAAATTTCTCCGGCCTACGGCCAGTTTCAGCGAGAGTGCCTCCATGGATATTTTTTCCTGTACATGGTGCTCAATAAATGTTTGCGCTTGCTGTACGAGTTCATCGCCATGCTTTTTCTGTCCGGTGAAGATGGCGAATGCGGATTGGCTGTTTCTGTCCATTTCGATCTGAAAAATTTTGGCGCAATAAATAGCGGTTGCACGATCAAAATATTTCTCCACGAGGTAAATCATCAGGTTCAGAAAAGAGAATGCCCCACCGTTGGTATAAATGCCTTTTTCATCGGTAATGAGTTGATCGGGCTGAAGGTTTACTTCGGGAAACATCTGCCTGAAGTTGTCTGCGGCCGCCCAGTGTGTGGCGCAACTTTTCCCGTTAAGTAATCCGCTGGCTGCCAGCAGGAAGGCGCCCGTGCAAATAGAGGCAACGGCTGCACCTGAATGGTACTGCATTTCAATCCAGTTGATCATGGGCCGGTTTCTTTTTACGGCCTCCACATACTGATGGTTTACCGATGGAATGATGATAAGATCTGTTTTTTGAATGGAACTTATTCCAACATGCGGTTGTACGGTGAAAATGCCCTCGTGGAAAGCAACCCTTTTCTTATTGCCCGCGAGTTGTATGTTGAACAGCGCAGCGCCCTGGTTTTGCTTCCTGAATTCGTTTGCCCTGGTCAGAATTTTGTATGCGCCAACAATGCTGCTCAGGTTGTTGCCTTCTCCTTCGGGAACCAGTATGGTAATATGTTTCATACGACAGGCTTTTATTTAAAGGTACGAAAGCATATTGTCTGGATTGCCCCGTTAAAATGTCTGTTCGGCCACCCTTCTGGTTGGAAGAGGTGCTGTAGATTTACAGAGAAAATCTTATCGAATATGTCAGCAAAACATTTCACCTGCACGCTTGAAACCACGCAGTCTCCAGAAAAAGTATTTGAAGCGATAACGCAGGTCCGGGATTGGTGGGTAGGTTATTATGGAGAAGAAATTATGGGAGAAACGGCGAAACTGAATGATACCTTCAGCTTTCGGGCCGGAGATGGTGCGCATTTCAGCGAACACAAACTGGTGGAAGTGGTGCCCGGGGAAAAAATAGTTTGGCTCACCACAAAGAGTGATTTCAATTTCATTCAGCATAAAGATGAATGGACCGGAACAAAAATCATTTTCGAGATTACAACAACGGGTGATAAAACCAAACTGGTTTTTACACACGAAGGCCTTACGCCTGATGTTGAATGCTATAATGCCTGTTCACCTGCGTGGACGCAGTATTTACAACACAAGTTACTTCCGCTGATCAATGCTGATCTTTGAATCGTGTAAGCGGCTCACCATTCAATAGGTTTGTTATACGATTTTTGTACCACCTACTTTTTTCAGCGCCACCACAACTAATGCCACAAGGAACAACACACTCACCCAGGCGCTCACCTGCATTCCCGTGCCGAAGGCATTCTGTGCTGCGATAATAAGCGCCTTACCCTGCTCCGCCGGCAATGCAGCGGCTTCGTTTACCGCGCCACCAAATGTTTCTATGGATTTTTCTGAAGCCTGAGCGGGAATAGATTCCTGGCTCATCAACCGTACATAAATAGCTGTACCCAGACTTCCAAAAATGGCCATGCCCGTTGCGCCACCAAATTCAGCGCTGGTTTCAGAAATGGCGCTTGCGGAACCGGCCCTTTCAGGTGGAGCAGAACCCACCACCAGATCCGTAGCCAGGGTAACGACCGGCGCAAACCCCACAGAGGTAAGGAACATGGCGGCTACCACCATCCAGACACTACTCTGGGCATCAAGCTGCGCGATCACAACAAAGCCCGCGATAGCAAGGCAGAGTCCCAATGCCATTAACTTACCTGGTGAAAACAGTTTAAGCATTTTCGGCCCTTGTGTTGCGCCGAGAATAAATCCCGTAAACGAGGGAAGAGCCCAGAGTCCTGCCGAGAGCGGTGATAAGCCCAGCCCCAGTTGCATATATTGGTAGATAAAAAAGAACGAGCCAAACATCACAAAGCAGCCCATCCCATAAATGGTGAGCGAAGCGCTGAAAGCAGGTATCCGGAATAAACTGATGTCTATCAACGGATCACTGAGTTGCTTTTGTCTCCTGAAGAAGATGATTCCTGTGCATATCCCCGCTGCGATAGAGGTTAACCATAGCCAGTTGAATCCGTTGGTTGCGATCTGTTTCAGTCCGAAAATAATCAGCAGTACCGCGATGAGTGATAGAAACGCGCTTGCCAGATCAAGGCGTCGTGCGGAAGGATCTTTGAATTCGGGGAGCAGATAAGGACCTGTGATGAGCAGCAGCAACATGACAGGAATACCCACCAGGAAAACTGAGCCCCACCAGAAGTATTGCAGCATAACGCCGCCTACGATAGGGCCCACCGCGCCACCGGCTGCATAGCCCATGGCCCATATCCCGATCGCTTTCGTGCGTTCTTCCGGATCCGGGAACATATTTCTGATCAGCGATAAAGTGGAAGGGGCAATGGTGGCACCTGCAATACCGAGTACCGCCCTGGCGAAGATGAGCATATTCGCTGATTGAGCGAAGGCTGCGAACAAAGAGGCCAATCCGAAAAAAACTGCGCCAATCAGCAGCAGTTTGCGCCTGCCAATCCTGTCGCCTAGGTTGCCCATGGTGATGAGGAAACCCGCCACGAGAAACCCGTAGATGTCCATGATCCAGAGGAGTTGGTTGCCAGTGGGCTGCAGGTCGGCGCTCAGTTGAGGAACGGCCAGGTTCAATACCGTGAGGTCCATCGAATAGAGCATACACGGCAGGGCAATCACGATAAGACCGAGCCATTCCTTGCGGGTGGCCTTGACGGGTACGGAAGCCAGTACGGGCGCATTTTCCATAAAATGGTTTTATGTTACCAAACTTACGGCGTAAGAAAGAAATAAGCAGGGTGCAAATATGACTTTAAGCAGGGGGAATGCGACAGCAGACCAAAAAAAAGCCGCTCCCAAAGAAGCGGCCGATAATTTATAATTTAACCTTCACCATTTATCTTCCATTCGCTCTCAACACTGTAATGTTTTTCTTCACCCTGTCGTCGTGGGTTTTTTTGATGATGTAGTGCCATTGTTTGTCGGATACATCCACGAAAAACACTTCTCCTGTTTTGTGTTCTGCCACTGCATCCTGGAACTCTTTGGGGAAGCTGTATTCACCAAAGAACCAGTCGGTATCGCCACGGGTGGTGTTGCCATCCATGGTGTACTTATCGGATAATTCAGCGAAAGAAACGCCTTCATTGGCTTTCTGCACGATTTCTTTTTTCAGTTTCTCAATTTCTGAAGGGGTGAGTGATCCGCCATCGAGGAACACATAGCTGGCGCGATAAGCCACTGAACCAACGGCTTCGAGCACTTTATAGGTAACGTAGCCCACGGAGAAAACATCGCCCTGCTTCTGGCGGAGCAAACGTTTATCGATAAGCGTAGTGTCTTTATCTGCGGAAAGTTCGAGGATAGCAGGCTTCAGTTCCGGGTTATCTTTGATGAACTGCTGCGCCTGCTGGAGCGTGGTGATCTTTTTGAACTTCTCGGTAACGGTTTCCTGCGCGAAGATGGCGGTGGACAGGAGAAGGAAGGCCATTACAAAACGGTATCTCATATTTTTCATTTTTTCTGTAGATGCAAAATTCCTACCTGAGGTTGATCGGGCAATGAGGTATCATGGAAGATAACATTTTTTTGGCGAAAAAGATCGGTGTTTCACCCCATGACTTCGTTACTATTTCAGTTCCTTCAGTTGTATTCTTCTGAAATCGATGGGCTGTCCCTCACTCTGGAAGGCGATATACCCTTCTTTGAGCATTTTCCCGTTCAGCTTCTGCGTGGGATCGAACCTGTTCACCACGCTGCCACCAATCTGTGGTTTACTGTAGGTTAATACTGTGTCGCCTTCTATGATGTGTTGCACCAGGGAATCGCCGTACACAATAAGTTCAGCCTTTACCCATTGCTCCGGGGGATAAGTTTTGGAAGAAGAATTGATGCAGTGGGTAGAATCCAGTTTTCCGTTATAAACAACGTGTGTGCCGGGCGAACACATATTGCCGGTGGGCCTGGGTTTGCCATCGGGCAGGCCGGCCAGCAACTGCATTTCCACGGATATCGGCCAGTCCTGTTCTTTGGGCATGGTGCGCGGATCCTGGGAATGGAACATGATGCCGCTGTTCAGAATGGTGTAGGACGGTGCGTCTTTCCGCCAGTCGCCGGTGAACTTATATTCGAATTTGAGGTGGAAGCTGGAAAGCGGTTTCTTGTAATAAAGGTGGCCATACCTTTCGTTGAAGGATTCGTATTGGTCATACCTTACCTCGAGCACAGAATCTTCGGTGATGCGGAAGGTATTGCCATAGTTATCACCGGTTTCATGGTGGTGAATCTTTACCATCCAGTCTTTGAGGTCTTTTCCGTTGAGCAGGTCCTGCCATCCGGCCTGTTTGTTTTGAACGGGGGGCTTGCAGGAAAACAGCACCAGTAGAGCGCTGAGCGAAAGGGTCAGGTAGCGAACAATCGATTGCATGTCTGTAAGTTTTTTCAACCTGTAATTTATCTTCCTTTTTCCGTTCAGCAAGTATTCAGCGGCGGCATTTAAAATTTTCCTAATATTATGTCCCTTTTCTTTCCGGAAAGGCGCTCTGGTTAGTCTGCATATTCTTCATAATCAATTTATACTCATGAACGGGTTGAACATTGTTATAAGAGGGCATAAGCAGGCGCCCGCAGTTGCGACCAATGCCGGTGAGGTATTGGAGCTGGAAGCGTCTTACACGATTACCGGGGTTTCCCGCGGCGATGCCTCCACCCATAAGATCACACTGAACAAGGAGAAATTACTCGAATTTGTTTTTGAAGATGAAACTACCTGGATGTGCAGTGATGCATCTATCCATGAGCTGTTTCCTGAACTGGATGCGCCTGGCGTGGCTTCGGCGGTACGTGGCGGCGGTGGGGCATTCGAAATACCTGCGGCGTTAAAGGCGCCGGGAGCGGAACGTGGACTGGTCACCAACGTCGCCATAAAACTCATCAATGTATTCGCGAAAAAGAAGATAGGCATCACCGTTGAAAAAGCCGCCCGCAATTATGAGCTGAAAAACCTGGGCAATGTGGTCGGACTTTTTAAAGTAGATACCGGGTTTCATTTGCACGAGTTCCGTGCGCCGGAGCCGGGGAAACCGGTGCTTTTGCTGATCCATGGAACAGCGTCTTCCGTATGGGGTTGCTTTGGCGGAATGAAAAATACAGAACTCTGGAAATACCTCTGCCAAACCTATGGTAACAATATTTACGCTTTCCAGCATGAAACACTGAGTAAAAGTCCGTTAGACAATATCCGCGAACTGGTCGGGTTGTTGCCTTCCAACCTGCACCTGCACATCATTACACATTCGCGCGGCGGATTACTGGGAGATGTGCTCTCCAGGTTCACCGATTCTGATGCGGGGAAAAATGGCTTTACAGATGAGGAACTTGCTTTGCTGGAGAAAGAAAAACGCCATGCGGACCTACGTAACATTGAGGCGATAACTAAGTTGATGGCGGGGAAACAATTGCGTGTAGAGCGTTTCATCCGTGTTGCCTGTCCGGCCGCAGGAACAATACTGGCTTCCAGGCGACTTGATATTTATTTCAATGTGATCGCCAACTTAACAGGGTTGTTAACCGGGTCACTGGCCAACCCACTGTTTACGGCCTTCCGCGAACTGATCGCCTCGGTGATCGATACGAAAGATGACAGCGATGTGTTACCGGGCATAGAAGCCATGAACCCGGAATCGCCGTTTTTGAAAGTGCTGAATAACCCCTCTACGTCAGCGCCATTGAACAATCAATTGGTGGTGGTGGCCGGTAACTGTGGGCTGAACTTCAGTATGAAGGCGTTGAAGATACTTGCCGTTCGCCTGTTTTTCCTGGAAGCCAACGACCTTGTGGTGAACAGCGATTCGATGTGCCTAGGGGCCAAAAGGAAATTACCGGTGCAGTATTTCTTTGACGATGCCGATGATGTGGACCACTTCAGCTATTTCAGGAATAAAAAGACGGGTCAGGCCATGGCGCGCGCCTTCCAAACCCAGCCCGATAAGCCTGTGCCCGGGTTTTCACTCTTCAACAGTCCCAGCTCGGAAGAGGCGCTTCGTAATGCGTTGTTTAACCCGGAAGGTGGTGAGCTTTTCCCCGATGAAATCACGGGAAAAAGACCGATCGCCGTATTGTTGCCCGGAATCATGGGTTCCAATATTGGTCCTAAGGGAGACCTGCTCTGGATCAATTACTGGAAGTTCATTAAGGGTGGGTTAAAAGACCTGAACAACCTGGAGGAATACACCGCAACTTCAGTGGTGAAAACCTCGTATAAAAAACTGAAAGATGAACTCTCCGCGAAATATGATGTGGAAACCTTCCATTTCGACTGGCGCCGTCCGCTAACCGAAGTGGCCGCTATCTTCAACGAAAGAATTAAACAACTGATGGCCTTCGGCCAGCCGATCAAACTGATTGGTCACTCCATGGGCGGCGTGGTGGTCCGTGATTTTATGGTGAACCACCGCGAAACCTGGCAGCAGCTCAATAATTCCACGGGCTTCCGGCTTATCTTCCTCGGGTCGCCGCTGGGCGGCTCTTTCAGAATCCCCTACGTACTGTTCGGGAAAGATTCCATCATCAAGAAACTCGCGATGATCGATATGCGCCACAGCAAAAAGGAGTTGCTGCGTGTGTTTTCAGGCATGCAGGGATTGTTAAGTTTGCTTCCTCTCGATAAAAATAACCCGGAAAATGATTTTGGCAGCGGGGAAACCTGGCGACAAATGGCGCTTGCCGCAGGCGACGCCACCTGGCCCCTTCCTCCGGCCAATGCGATTAAAGCGTTTGCAGATTACCGTGATGATATGACGGAACTTACAGCGGATGATTTTAAGAACGCAGCTTACATCGCCGGAAAAGACAAGTCCACACCTTGCGGTTATCGCATTGAAAACGGACAGCTTGTGTTTCTCAGTACTGCTGAAGGCGACCAGAGCGTGACCTGGGAAACAGGTATCCCCGGTTTAATGACCACGGCCAACAATGTTTATTACGTAAATGTATCCCATGGTGCGCTGGCCAACGAACCTTCCATGTTCAAAGGCATTGGTGAAATACTTGAAGCGGGCACTACCAACCTGCTAAGTAAGAAACGGCCGGTGGTACGCGGGGAAGAAAAAGTATTCCGTACACCCGAAGTGCACGACTTCGATACCTCAATGATAGGGTTGGAAAAAACACTGCTGGGATTGGGTGGAGAAACCACCGGAATTGAGCGCGGTGAAACACCGATCCGGGTATGGGTTAGTAACGGTGACCTTTCTTACGCGGCAAACCCGGTACTCGCGGGTCACTTTGAAGATGATGGCGTACTGTATGCCGAATCTTATATAGATGCGCTGCTGGATGGCGCGTTGCGGAAAAGACACCAGCTTGGATTGTACCCGGGAAAAATCGGTACCAGTGAAGTGTTCCTGCCCGATGCAGGTCGGTTTACCGGCGCAATTATAACCGGTTTGGGAAAACCCGGTACATTAACGGCGCACCAGCTCACGCTTACCGTAGAACAAGGGGTCACCAATTATTTACTCGGCTTCAACAGCGGTCTGGAACGTAGCCAGAAAAAAACGGATGGTTCAGGTATTTCTTCCCTCATTATAGGGTGTGGATATGGCGGACTGAGCGTGGAGAATTCCATCCGTGCCATCTTGCAGGGGGTTCAGAATGCCAATGTGAAAATGGCCAAATTGTATGGAACCCATTGCCGGATGGTGGAAGACGTAGAATTTGTGGAGAAGGACCACAGCCGTGCACTCGGATGTTTCTATTCACTTGCGCGGATAGAACAGGAGCGCAACCGCTGGCTCAACATCACCTTACCCGAGAAAAAGATCAGGCTCCTGCTGGGCAGAACCAAAAGAATACCGCACGATGCCAGTGAGGAATGGTGGAACCGCATCACCGTAAGACAATACGGTATGGAGCCTTTGGAAAGAAAGGCCATCAGCAGTCTGCATTTCAGCGCCTCCACCGGAGGGGCGAGGGAGGAAGTAAGGGTACTGCATTGCAGCACCGGAATCATTGATGAACTGGTGAACAACATTTCCACCAGCAATGAATGGACACCACAACGTGCCAAGACCATCTTCGAATTGCTGATACCCAATGACTTTAAAGAACAACTGAAAAGGCAGTGTCATATCTCCTGGATATTGGATAAGGAAACAGCTGCCTATCCCTGGGAGTTGCTGCAGGATTCGGTACAGCATGCAAAACCATTGTGCATCAGTGCGGGCATGATCCGGCAGTTGGCTACGGAGCAATACCGGACCATTATCAACCCTGCGGTGAAGAATAATGTCCTGATTATTGCCGAACCTCAACTTCAGGGTGCTGCCCCGGCGCTTCCCGCCGCAAAAGAAGAGGGGCTGCAGGTAGCGGATATATTGAAAGAGAACGGGTACGAAACAAAGCTGGTGGCGGAAGGTACGGCCCCGGAAATAATCCAGGCTTTATACGAAGACGATTACCGTATTATTCACCTTGCGGGACACGGTTTTTTCAACGAACAGGAACCGGAAAGTTCCGGCATGATGATCGGTCAGAATGTCTATCTCTCCACCCGTGAAATCGCCCAAATGAGTGTGGTACCCGAGTTGGTGGTGGTGAACTGTTGTTTCCTGGGCAAAACTTCCGGAGCCGCCGAAGCGCTGTACAATAAAAGATACAGGCTGGCCGCCAATATAGGCACACAAATGATTGAAAATGGCGTGAAAGCCGTTGTGGCCGCAGGCTGGGCCGTGAACGATGCGGCAGCACAGGAGTTCACCAATGTGTTCTACAAACACCTCTTCGATGGATACAACTTCGGAGAAGCGGTGCTGGAAGCACGAAAGGCCGTTTTCACGCAGTTCCCCGGAACAAACACCTGGGGTGCGTATCAATGCTATGGTGATCCGTTCTTTAAATTGAAAGCGAATGGTCCTTCAAAGAAAGAAGCGCGTCCTTTATCGTATGTTATTTCGGAAGAAGCGGAATACGACCTGTTCAACCTGCTGAATGAGTTGGAGATGGGTAACCGGCCGGTAGCTGAATACAACCAAAAACTTGTCGCCATCATGGATGCCGTTGACCGTGCGGGCATCCGGAATGCGGAGATCACCGAAAAAGAAGCATGGGTGCTCACTGAACTCGCGA
>CAMLRX010000024.1 GCA_946482545.1 uncultured Flavihumibacter sp.
ATCGTCGAAGGTGGCGAATTTTTTTTCGGCGGGATTATAGGCGTATGGCGCTTTTGCGGTATTGTCCCAGTACAGCGTATAACCCGCGGCAGGAGAGAGTTTTTCTTCAAACTGACGGAAAGCTATCCCTGCTTTGAACTTCCCGGGTTGGTAGAGTCCGTTGTTTTCCGGCGGAACATTTTCCCATACGCGGGCATAGAAAGCGGCGCCAATCACAATTTTGGAAGCTGGCACTCCGGCTTTTTCCAGCAGGTACTGAACGGCGTTGTCGGTAGATTCTTTTTGATTGGGTGATGAGTACAACGCGGTGTGGTGGCCTGTTTCAGTAGCATATCCGTTGATGAGGTCGTAGCTCATAAGGTTCACAAAGTTGACCACCTGCATTACGGCGGACCAGTCAACGGCTTTTTCAAGGTAAGTATCGAAACCGCCTGCGGCGAAACTGATGGTGGCCTGCGCACCCAGCGCTTTGCGGAGTTCTTTTACGAGGTTGGTGAAATTGGCTTTATCCTGTGGTGAAGTTTTGTGAACGGGTTCTTTGTCCACATCATTATCGAGCCGGATGGTGGGATATTCCCAGTCCAGGTCAATACCATCAGTTTTAAAATAATCGTTCACCTCTTTTACGGAAGCGGCAAATGCTTTTCTTTTTTCAGCCGTGAAGAAACCGTCTGAGCAATTTTCACAACCGCCCCATCCGCCCAGCGACAGCAATACTTTCAGGGATGGTTTTTTTGCTTTCAGTGCCACCATCTGTTGGATCAATGCTGAATCTGAGGCCCTTCCTATGTGAAACTTTCCTTCATGAAGGTGTCCGAAACAATAAATCAGATGGGTGGTTTTCTGCACATCAATCGCTTCCAGTTCCTGTGGTTTTCCGGCAAAATAAGCGATCACCATAGGGGAGTGGGCGGCCTGGGAAAAAGTTGTTGTACAGGTGGTGGAAAAGAGGATAACCAGCAGGAGGAGTTTCATGATGGGGAATTGTAGGATAAATATACGGAAAGGGTCTCACCCCGCCCCCTCTCCCCGGGAGAGAAGCAATGTTCAGTTTTAATCGAGTAGCTTATGCCCGGATGGAAAGTAGCAGCCTCCTTGATACTCGTCGGAATCAACCCCTTCATTGCCGCAACATCCCCTTTTAAAAGAAAAGCAATACCAGTACTTTTGAATCAAATCAAACCATCATGAAAAAGTTTTTCAAGATCATTGGACTTTTGCTGCTGCTGCTCATTGCCTTTGTATTGATTGCCGGAATATTTGTGAAGAAAGAATACGCGCTTGAAAGAAGCATCACCATCAATGCGCCACGTGAGGCCGTTTGGCCAAAGGTATCTTCCCTTGCGGAGATGAAAACCTGGAGCCCCTGGATCGCGCTGGATCCCGCCACGAAAACTTCTATTGAAGGAGCGCCCGACCAGGTGGGTTCAGTATTTAAATGGCACAGTGAAGAAGTAGGCGTGGGCGATCAGACCCTTACCAAAATTGATCCCATGCAACGGGTGGAGTCGCACCTCCATTTCGTGAAACCGTTTGAAGGGGAAGCCGAAGCGTTCCTGGCGCTGGCCGAAGCGCCTGAAGGCTCGAAGGTGACCTGGGGCTTTGCTACAAAATATGCTTATCCGATGAACACCATGCTTTTGTTTTTTGATATGGATGACATCATGGGCAAGCAATACGACGATGGACTCGCACGCCTGAAACAAGTCGTGGAAAAGGGTCAGGTTGCGAAGTAGGCATTGCTGCTGCTTTTTTCAAACCGGCCGGATTTGCGGGTGAGCCGGATTCTGAAAACAATACCGCCAATTGGTTCATTCTTTCTGGGCGGGAAAGGCCATTGAGGAGAAATATGCATGGTTTCACTGCTTACTACTGGTAATACGCGGCCCAGCAGCTTTTCAATGGCTTCATTCCTTTCCGTTTCATCGGTGATCTCTTCAAAGTTTCCCCAGCAAATCGCGCTTTTCCAGTTGTCGAGGTTGCGGGTATCATCTACCTGGAAGCATACGGAAGGGCTGTTGCGCATAAAGTTCAGCTTCATGCCTTCCCGGGTATGACCGTAAATACAATCGTCGGAATAAACATAGCTGATGGGTACTACATAAGTAATCCCTTCGTAATGGCAGCCAACACGGCCGATCAACTGTTGTTCCAGCAGGCTTTCTATTTCGTGGGGGGCGAGTGTACCAAACATGTTCTTTTTTTTATAAAGAACGGGAGATGGCGCGGGATTCACCATGACTGGCGTCGCAGGGAAGGATGATCCTTGTCATGAAGTGTCTTACAGGAACTTCAATACCATCCGGAGCCCCCAGATGGCTGCGAGTGAAAGCACCATTACCCAGAGCAATTCTATTTTCCGTTGGTGAAAGCGGGTTTCTTCTTTTTTCATGAAACAGCGGCAGTTGGTTAAAGATGCAGGGCTGACAACGGGCCTTTCGTGGCCGCTGCACAACACGCCACTTCTAACATAACTTTCACAGGTTCAGCCTGTGGCATTCAGGCGGATCTCCATACGGTGGCCCTGTCCTTCCCGGTAAAAGAAATCGTATTCCGCCTGGATGAATTGTGCCCGCTGGTGAACAGGCAGCAGGTGCGCGGTGTTGCCGTTGGTGAAACCTGCCCCGTTGTCCTCAATGGAAAGTACCTGTTTCCCGGCTTTCTTTTGGATGGCCACCTTAATGCGTGTAGCCTTGTGGTGTTTGCTGATGCAGTTGAAAGCATCCTGGCAAATGCGGAACAAATCCAACTGAACATCTTTTGGAAAGAGGTGCTCGTTGAAGGAACCTGCGTAGCTGCAGGAAAGGCCGCTTCCCTGGGAGAACTCTCTGCAATACCACTCCAGTGCGGCATCCAGGCCTAGATCATCGAGGATGGCCGGACTCACAAGAAAGGAAGTACGGCGGATCGTATCCACCAGCATGTTTACGGTAACCAATGCATGTTCCAGCCGTTTTTCAACGCCATCGGTTTGTGTATGCATTAATTCCAGGTCGAATTTCAGCGCGGTGGCCAGTTGGGCTATCCCTTCATGCAGTTCGGTGGCCAGGAACTTACGGTCCTGCTCCATATTGTTTTTCAGGTGAATGGCGAGCTGCCTGTATTGCAGGTGACGTGCCTCAATTTCCAGTTCTATCTTTTTACGGGCGGTGATGTTCTTCGCGATAGCGAAAACCACTTCTTTCGATGGCAGGTAAATGGAGGTCCATTCCACCCAAACTATGTCTCCGTTTTTTGCAAGGTACCTGTTCTGGAAATTCAGCAATGCTTTTCCCTCCAGCAGTTGGGCTCGGGTAGTGGCGGTGATCGCTTTGTCGTCCGGATGAATATTATCAGAGATGAGCCTGCTCATTAATTCTTCCCTTGAATAGCCCAATGTATTCGGGACGGCGGGATTAAAATCTATGAAGTAACCGTTCTTTGCGGCAATACAAACCCAGTCGGGTGTCATTTCGAACAAATGCAGGAATTCCCCGGCATTATGATGGTCGGGCGTATTCATAGAGAAATGATCGGTTTGGGGGTGTAAGAACGTTGAACAACAATAATACGAAACTCTGCTCAACGAAATTATCCTGGGCGATAAATGTCTTTTATGGGGAGGGATTGGGCAGGATTGGGGGGCCTAACGGCATGCAAGCTTTGGGGTGCCATGTCCCCTCCCCAACTTTTCGTAATATTGCAGTTCATTTCAACTCACACCGTAGTGTTGGACCAGGAAGCATATCTATTAACCGGTTTCCGTGCTGGAGAGGAATGGGCCATGAAGCAGGTTTTCGACCGGTTTTTTCGTCCACTCAGCTATTTTGCCCACAACCTGATTGGCAACCGGGAAGAGGCCAGCGATATCGCGATTCATTTGCTGCAGAAATGTTGGGAGAAACGGGCGGAAATAGATTCCATTTCGGCCATCGGCGCCTATCTTTTTACCGGTGTGCGCAACCGCTGTATCGATTATGCGCGGCAACAGAAAGTACGTGCGGGCTATCGTGAGGAACTGTTGCTCACGCAGCCCGGCCAGCCGGTTTCCGACCCTGAAGTAACCGATGCTTTTCTTTTCAAAATGGTGGCCGAAGCCATCGAAGCCTTACCCGGTAATGGTCCTGCTATTTTAAAAATGAGTTTACTGGAAGGAATGGACATCGCGGAGATCGCAGCAAAACTGTCCATCACCCCCAATCATGCCCGCGTTCAGAAATCACGGGCCCTTGCTGCGCTGCGTCCCGTACTCCTTCAGAAAGGGCTGGACACCGGGGTCTACCTGCTGCTCTTCAAACTTTTTTAATTTTTTGTGAATTTTCTGTAATGGCGGGTTTCCTAATCCGTTTTCCTTGTATGCCTGCTCTATAACAGGCAGGGGATTTTATGGTAATGAACAACGAACGCATTGCGGAAATAATATATAAGCAGCTTTCCAACGAGCCGCTGACGGAATCGGAAACGGTTGAACTGCAGCATTGGTCAGCAGCCACGGAAGAAAACGCCGCCTACCTTGCTGCTGTGGATGCCGATCGTGCGGTTTTCCTGGAAAAACTGGGCACCATGCTCAACTTCAACCAGGAAGCGGGCTGGCAGCAATTCAGGGCACAGCAATTTTCAGGGAGTAAGGCGCCCGTTAAAAGAATCCCTGTATTCTGGAAAGTAGCAGCAGTATTTATATTGCTGGCAGGAACCGCATGGTTGTTTTTACAGAAAGAAACGCGTGATAACAATTCGGTTCCTGAGGAGATCGCCGTGGTAAACGATGTGGCCCCGGGAATGGATGGTGCCGTGCTCACCCTGGCCAGCGGGCAGCAAATGGTGCTGGATAGTATGCCGGATGGTACCATCAATACACCTGGCGCAAATGGCATCCGCTTGAAGGATGGCACCATTTCCTTTGCAGGCAACAGCGATAACGATCCATCCATAAATACACTGCAAACCCCAAGAGGCCGTCAGTTCCACCTGGTATTGCCCGATGGTACGGAGGCATGGCTCAACGCTGCGTCATCCATCAGTTTCCCGACCGCATTTACCGGGAAGGAAAGAAAGGTGCGCATCACAGGAGAAGTTTATTTTGAAGTGGCCGCCAATAAAGCAAAGCCTTTTCTGGTGGAATGGGCGGAGTCGGAAGTAGAAGTGCTGGGCACACATTTCAATATTAATGCTTATGCTGATGAGCCCGAAGCCGTGACCACGCTCGTGGAGGGAAAAATAAAGATGGTGCACGGAAAGCAAACCGTATTGCTGAAACCCGGTCAGCAGGCAGTACTGCCAACAACCGGAACATTGCGGCTGCAGCAGGGTGATCCGGAACATGCACTCGCCTGGAAGAACGGCAATTTTCATTTTGCCGGAAGAACGGGGCTGGAAGAAGTGATGCGCCAGGTGGCCCGCTGGTACGATGTGGAAGTGGTATATGAAAACGGCATTCCGCAACAGGTGTTTACCGGAGAAATGGAAAGGCAGCTTACCCTCAAACAGGTGGTGAATGCGCTGAACCAGATCGGGGTAAAAGTGCAACTGGAGGGGCGCAAACTGACCGTTAAAAAATAAAAAATCCACCGCAGGGTGTAGCCATAAAACTGAAAACCGGAAGTGGTGCAACACTCCCGGCAAGTAAGGCCAATAATTACAAGTAGCGTTCTGAACTGCTTATTTATCAACCAAACTGTTACAAAAGTATGTTTTTTACCACTTTTCGTAACCTGGGAGTCCTGTGCGCGGGCAATAATTCCGCCAATGGCTCCGGGTTGCGTTTATCAGCCAAAACGTATCGTGTTATGCGATTCACCGCATTTTTTCTGTTCGCTTTCAGTATGCACATCTGTGCATCGGGCGTTTCACAACAAATCAGTTACAGGGCCCGTCAGGTGGCGCTGGAAAAACTGTTCCCTGTCATCAAACAGCAAACGGGTTACCTCGTGTTGTACAATCCCGATCTGCTGGCGGCAAAGCCGCTGGTGTCGGTAGAGGCCAGCAATATGCCACTGAAAAGCTTTCTGGATCAGGCTTTCAAAGGTACCGGCCTTACTTATTTTATGGAGAACAAAACTATTTTCATCAAGAAGGCAACTTTGTCTTCAGCGCCAAACGTGGTGGAAGCCGGAGAAGTGCCGTTGGTGAAGGGTACCATTACCACGCACGAAGGGCTACCACTCGCCAGTGTATCCATCCGCGTGAAAGGCACCGATAAAGGAACACTCACCAATGAGCAGGGCAGTTTTTCCCTGAAGAATGTGCCGGAGAACGGCACACTCGTAATTTCTTCCATCGGGTACGAATCCATTGAAATCCCGGTTTCCCGCGCCATGGGTGGGGTGAAAGGCGGTACCCGCGGATTGATGTACGCCGCGGTGGAAGGTGAGCAACTGAATATGGTGGTATGTCTTACGCAGGCCGCTGTATTATTCGATGATGTTTCCGTTACTTCCGATGGTTTCCGCACGATGCCGCTGGAAAGAACCACGGGCGCATCTTCCAAAGTAACCAACGAACAACTCAACGCGCACCTCAATACCAACCTGGCCGCAGCGCTGGAAGGAAAAGTGGCGGGACTGAGTTTCTATAAAAATTCCCTTCAACTCCGGGGTACTGCTACTTTTTCCTCGCTCAATGTGGGCACCACGCCACTGCTTGTAATTGACGGACTGCCTACAGAAGGTGATATCAGTCAGATCAATCCCTATGATATTGAATCGGTAACCGTACTTAAAGATGCGGCTGCTTCTTCGATCTACGGTGCACGTTCCGCCAACGGTGTAATCGTGATCACCACCAAACAGGCTGCTAAAGGGAAAACGACTGTCTCCTTTAACGTGGACCGCTTCATCACCGAACGGCCCGATCTTTCTAAAATGCATTACGCTTCCACCAGCGACCTGATCGATTATGAAACCGCTGTGTACAACCGGGAACTGCGTCGTACAGGAAGTGCAACTGCTTTGTTCAACGCGTACGGCAATTTCAGAAACGGTACCATCCGCTACTATTCTCCGCTGTATGCACTGTTCCGTAAAGAAGCCGCCGGACAACTGTCTAAAACGGAACTTGATGCCACTATCAACAGTTGGCGGAACAATGATTACATGCAGGAATACCACGATGAGGTATGGCAGAACGAAGTGCGCCAGCGTTACAATGTTGCGCTGAGTTCCGGTTCCGAAAAAGCAAGTACTTACTTCTCACTCAATTTCGACCAGAACGATGCGCGCATCAAATACAATACATCTGAAAACCTGAACCTCTACCTGAAATCCAGTTTCCACAGCAAAAAGGCTTTCACTGCTACTTTTGGTGTGAATACACAGTATTCGAAGTATGTATCTACGGCAACCGACCTCAACGAATACACCATCCAGGAAAGGTACGCGCGCATACTCGATGAGAACGGCAATAAAGTGTATTCTCCCTATGTGAACTTGAGTGATGGATTCAGTTCCGGTGGCGGAATGAACAGCGCTGTGGCCGATACCATTCTTACCAAATCGGTATTGAAACCAGTATATTTTAACGTGCTGGATGAATTGCAGAACGGAAGAACCACCACGAGAGGATTGAACATCCGCGCTTTCGCAGACTTTAACGTGAAACTTCCACTGGGCTTTAAATACAACCTGAAGTTCCAGGTGGAAAGAGAATCGGCGCAGCAGGAGAACTACATCGGTCCCGATGCGTACAAAATGCGCTACCTGCACAACGTGATGACCAGCTACGATGCTACCGCCAACCGATACACGAACAATGTACCGAATGGCGGAAGGTACTACCAGTTCGCTACTTCCCGTTCCAACTATACTTTCCGGAACCAACTGGATTATGACCGCAGCTTCGATATCGGCGGCAGATCGAATGAGTTCAGCGCCCTGGCCGCATTTGAAATGAGAGAGTCTTTTGTGCCCCGCGCCAACGGAGAACTCCGTTATGGATACGATCCTGTAACGCTTACTTCGCAGGTGATTGATTGGGAGAGGTTGTCGCAAACCGGCGTATCTTCTTACCTGTACAACGGGAATAAAACCATCAGCTATCTTCCCGGCCGCGTTCAGACTGAAACCAAGCACCGGTTTGTTTCTGTGATGGGTAACTTCGGCTACACCTTCGATGGCCGCTTCTCCCTTACAGGAAGTTTCAGGATCGATCAGGCCGATCTTTTCGGAACCGATCCCAAATACCGCTACCGACCCATGTGGTCCACCGGACTGGCATGGAACGCTTCCAAAGATCCGTTGCTGAACAATATCGACTGGCTGAGCTATTTAAAGGTACGCATGACCTACGGGGTGAACGGAAACGTAGACCAGACTTCTTCCGCGCTCATCACCGCTGCCTTGCGCAACGACAACCTTTTCCCGGCATTGCAATACCTCGTACCCACATTGCCCAACCCGAAACTGCGTTGGGAGAAATCGGAAACCGTGAACACCGGGTTTGATTTCGGGGTATGGAAGAATAAACTCACGGGATCGCTGGAACTGTATTACAAGTACAGTTCAGACCTGCTCACACAAATGGACCTTGATCCCACAGTGGGCGCCAGTTCCCAAACGGTGAACAATGGGGCGATGAGCAACCGCGGCGTGGAACTTTCGCTGCGCTCCACCTGGTTCGAAAAAGGCAAATGGGCACTGAGTTCCTCCATTACGGCGGCATACAACAAAAACAAGATTGAAAGAGTAGACAGGTTAATCAACCAGGCTTTCAACTTCATTTCCGCGCCATCGAATTACTTTGAAGTGAGCACACCATACAATACAGTATACGCTTACAGGTTCCTTGAAATGGTAAATGGTTATCCCACTTTCCTCAATGAAAAGGAGGCTTCCAACGTTACCTTTAATACAGAAGGCAATATTGCGAGCGTTGCACAAATTACCAGTCCGGATGCTATCGTAAAACTGGGCTCACTGATCCCCGTGTGGAACGGGTCTTTCCAGCAAAGTGTTCGTTACGGCAACCTGCAACTGTCGGCGCTGTTCGCATTTTATGCCGGACACAAACTTCGCAGGGATGTGCCTTCCATCAGCGGATTCACGCAGAATACCACACATATCAACGACAGGTACACCAATAGCAATACGAATACTTCCGTGCCACGACTGGAGCTGGATTACCCTGATATTGCGGCCAGCAGTTCACACGCGAGTACGCTGAGTTCGTTGTACCGTTATGCGGATGTGCATGTGGCGGATGCCTCTTCGGTAAGGCTCAGAAACATCTCACTCTCTTATGCACTCCCCACTGGCTATTCAGGCTGGCTGCGCACCAACAGTGTGAAGATCACCGCCCAGGTGAACAACCTCTGGTTGTGGAGCGCCGCGGGTGATGATATTGATCCGGAAACGTATAGTCTGAACAGCGGAACCCGTTCCCTGCCTTCACCCAAATCGTTCCTGGTAGGGGTGCAGATTGGTTTTTAACTTTCAAAAGAAGCAACAATGAAAAGAAACATAATATACCTCTTTTTGCTGATGACGCTTTTCAGCTCCTGCAAAAAATACCTTGACCTGGTGCCGAAAGGAAAGATTGTGCTGGAAGATGCAGAAGACTTCCACAAACTCGTATCGTTCCCCAACAGGGGGTATGCCACCAACCAGTTCATGTACCTGGTAGATGATTACTGGATGCGGGAATCTTACGTGATCGGTCAAACGAAAACGACGGATATCTTCAATTTTACCTACGATTCATCCGTAAGCAGGGTAGTGCGTTTTACGACCTCTTCCCTTTACAACCGGGTGTACGTGTACATCAACCAGTGGAACATGATCATTGACGGGGTAGACGACAGCAAAGGTCCCGATTCACTGAAAACACTCGCTAAGGCGGAAGCCCGCATATTCAGGGCATTCGATCATTTCCTGCTGGTGAATACCTTCGCGAAACATTACAACGCGGCCACGGCTGAAACCGATGGCGGTATCTGCATCATGGACAAATACGACCTGGAAGCGAAGCCGGTGAAAGCTTCCATTGCGGAAGTGTACCGTTTCGTAGAAAAAGATATCGACGAGTCCATCCCTCACCTCCAGGCTTCTCCTGCCGATCCTTATCATCCTTCGATCGCTTTCGCTTACGCGCTGAAAGCAAAGGTGCACCTGTTCAAGAAAGAATTCGAAAAAGCCGAAGCGGCGGCGCTCAAATCGCTGGAGTACAATAACGTTATTTTCGACCTGGTGGATTATGCCGCCAAAGGTGGACCCACTGCGATAAAAATGCCAGCGGGTACCAACCCGGAAATCCTGAGCATCATGTTCATGACCGGTTACACCGAGATGAATATCGCATACAGCCAGAATTTCAGTCCGGAACTCCGGAACCTTTTCGGTGCCACCGATGCACGGTTCAAACTTTTTTACAACACCACCAACGCTTCTTTTCTCGACATTGGTGCGGGTACAACATACTGGTCTGCAAGGCATACCGATTATTTCTACCCTTCCGTGGGGATGCGCACACCAGAAGTGTACCTGATGCTGGCGGAATGTTATGCCAGAAGAGGGGCGCTCGACAAAGCCATGGAAACACTGAACCTGCTGCGTTCCAAAAGAATCACCAGCGCCGCGGATGCTATATTGCCCACCCCGGCTACGGAAGTGGAAACAGTAAAACTCATCATCAACGAACGCAGGCGGGAAATGGTGCACGGCTTTAACCGCTTCTGGGACCTGAGAAGGTTCAATACAGAACCGGCTTACGCCAAAACGCTGGAACGTAAGTTCCCGATCGTAAGTACCGCGGTGCCGCAGCAAACCTATACCTTGCCACCGGGTTCTCAACTGTACACCCTGCCTTTCGCGCAGGACGTGTTGAAGCAAAACCCGGGACTCACCATCAATACCAACGACGAGCTGCCCTGGTAAAATAACGATCCCTTGTTTTATAGCGGTGCCGGGTGGCACCTGGCACCGCTTTACCTTAAAATATCTGTTAGTTATGTTGCAACGTTTTGCATTTGTATGTTTTGTGTGTGTCGCGTTTTGTTTGCCGGTATATGCCCAGGCTCCCGTGCTGGGGGCCGGGGGCGATACCACCGCTAAACCCGTGGTGGCCAAGCTGCGTCCTTACGATAAGGTCATCACCGCCTCTGCGGTTTCTAAGTATGGCCTGTTCGGGGTGCATGAAGTGGATGGCAGGTGGTTTTTCGAAATACCGGATTCGTTGATGGGACGTGATATGCTGGCCGTAACCCGTTATACCGCCACGCCACAGGGTGGAAAAGTGTATGGGGGAGAGGAAGTGAACAGGCAAAGCATCTTTTTCGAAAAAACAAAGCACAACAAAATATTGCTCCGCGTGCGGGTGTACACCCAGGATGTGAAGGATTCGGCACAGGCCATCGCAGCCGCCGTGCGCAACAGTGATGTAATGCCCATCGTATTCGCCTTTGATGTAAAAGCGGAGAACAAAGCAGGCAACGCGATCGTGATAGATGTAACGGATTTCTTCCGGAAAGAAAGCCAGGTGGTTTCTTTCCCCAATGAACTGAAAACCGAAAAGAAACTGAACAGCTTCGCGGACGATAAATCTTTCCTCGACAACATCAAAGTGTTCCCCATCAACGTGGAGGTGCATACCACGAAAACTTATGCCGCCACCAATGGTGTGTTTCCCGCAGCAGGAACAGGCTTCGTTACCCTTCAACTGAATACTTCTATCGTATTGTTGCCGAAAGTGCCGATGCGCAAAAGGTTCTTCGATGAAAGAGTAGGCTTCTTCGCCGAAAGTTTTACCCTGTTCGACGATGAGGCGCAAAGTGTGGAAAAATCTTATTTTATTCAGCGCTACAGGCTGGAACCGAAAGAGGAAGACATGGCGCAATACAGAAAGGGGATACTGGTAGAACCGAAGAAAAAGATCACTTACTACATTGATCCCGCCACGCCCCGCAAATGGGTGCCATACCTGATTGCAGGGGTGAACGACTGGAATGTTGCTTTTGAACAGGCCGGTTTCCGCAATGCCATTGAAGCGAAGGAATGGCCTGCAGGTGATAGCACCATGAGCCTTGAAGACGCGCGCTTCTCCGTGATACGTTATTATGCTTCAGATATTCCCAATGCTTATGGTCCGCGCATTACCGACCCGAGAAGCGGAGAGATCATCGAAAGCCATGTGGGCTGGTACCACAATATCATGCAATTGTTGCAGGGTTGGTATATGGTGCAGGTGGCCGCCGTGGATCCCCGTGCCAGGAAAATGGTGCTGGACGATGAATTGATGGGTGAACTGGTGCGTTTTGTGTCGTCCCATGAAATTGGTCATACCATAGGATTGCGGCACAATATGGGCGCCAGCAGCGCCACGCCGGTGGAAAAACTCCGCGATAAGGCCTGGGTGGAAAAGAACGGGCACACCGTGTCCATCATGGACTACGCGCGTTTCAACTATGTGGCGCAGCCCGAAGACAGCATAGGAACAAAAGGGATATACCCGCGGATCGGTAGCTACGACAAATGGGCCATCGAATGGGGCTACCGCTATTTCCCCGGAACGGAAGACGCATTCACAGAGAAAAAAATCTTGCAGAAAATGATCGTGGATACACTGGCTGCTCACCCCGAATTATGGTTCGGCGGAGAAGGCAAAACGATTGATCCGCGCAGCCAGACCGAAGACCTGGGCGATGATCCGGTAAAGGCCAGCACCTACGGCATCCTGAACCTGAAAAGAATTATTCCGCACCTGATGGAATGGACCGCTGAAGAAGGAGATATGTACAACCACCTGCAGAAGATGTATGTAAATGTGGGCAGGCAGTTTTCACGTTACCTGTACCATGTGAACAAGAACCTCAATGGCGTGTACATCACACAAAAAAGTACGGAACAGCCCGGAGCCGTTTATGTGCAGGTGCCTGCTGATCGGTTGCGCGCCAGCATCGCGTTCTTCGGAGAACAGGTACTTACACCACCTTTATGGTATTACGACAGCGCTATCCTCAGTAAGTTGAACATCGATCCAGCGAAGGAAATATATACCCTTCAAAACCAGTTCCTCAATATCCTGCTGAATCAGAACATGATGGCGAACCTCCTCGATAAGTCCGCCGTTACCACCGATGTGTATCCGCTGGATGAATACCTTAACGACCTGAAAAAATATTGCTGGAAACCGCTTTCGGGCAACACCTTCGAAACTATGTTACAGCGTGCGCTGGAACGTTCGTATGTAGAGCGGCTCTCGCAGATCGCGATCGGCAAAAAAGTACAGGAACTCGGGACCAGCACGCAGACCGACAGAAGTGACGTGCGCCTTTATGTGCGCAAGCACCTTGCTGCTTTACAAAAAGACCTGAAGAGCATGAAAACAAAAGGCGAAATCAACGAACTGCACCGCAAAGAAATGATCAGGCTGATCGCATCGGTGCTTTCGTTCCGCCATTCCTGATACCTAACAATATAGAATATGCGAAAAATTACAGGAATACTTTTGTTGTTGTGCATGCAGCAGTCCTTAACTGCACAACACGTATTCAAACTTGTATTCACGGTTTACCAGTCGCCATTGGGTGATAGCGCCACAATTTTCTACCACCCCAGGGGGCTTGATAAGGAAACAAAACCCTTCCTGAAGGCCCGTGTTTTACTGGGCGATACAGTGGGCTGGAAACGACAGGAGGTGCCACTGCTCCGCACCGACAGCGGCTGCTACGGAAAATTTGTACTGCCTGCCAATACGCTTCGCCTGTTCATTCACCTGGAAGAACCGGGCAACAGCGGGAAAGAAGAGTTCCATTCCTGGCCAATATATGGAGCCGATAAAAAAGCCGTTGCCGGAAGCTGGGCGCTGGACGCGTTCACCCGCTGCGCTATGTTGAAACGTCCATCGGATCCCGAACTTAAAACTAGTGAAATGCTTGATCCGGCTTCGGCACTCGCTGCACTGGACCGAGAGTATTCCATTCATCCCGCCAGTTTTCCCGCGTACGTGAAGGAGTGGGCACAGCTCGCTGCCATGGTTCATCCGGAAACAAAAAATGCCATCATTGAAGCAAGGCTGAATACTTTTCCAGGGAAAGAAACGCTGCCACTGAACTGGGTGCGGAACATCTACCAGGTGAAAAAAGAAATACTTCATGCCAACGCAACTGAGCTGGTGGAATGGGAACAATACATCCGATTAAAGAAAGACCAATAATAGTTGTGCCCTGTTCATCTGAAACGGCCCCATTCTGTGCTTAAGCATCGGATGGGGCCGTTGTTTTGGTGCAGCTTTTTTTTAATTAATGGGCAGTCCGTCTTTTCTCATGCCTTCCATAATCAGGGCATGGTAAATGTAGTCCATCGTTGTTTGGGGCGCGTTGGGTACATTAAACTGGTAAGGTTTAAAATGGGCCTGTCCATCTTCGAGGATCGTTGCGTTCGGATCTTTCGTAATCCATTGGTGAAGGGCATTTGCATGTTTGCCGGTATAAATACCATTCACGATAAGCCCGCTCCCGCTCCACCATATTGGCGTGGTGCCCACCCCAACGGTATGGGAAATTTCATGCATCGAAGTGCCGGGATTCATATACACTCTTCCGCTGCCAAAACGGATATTGCCGTTGATGGAACCGTCCGCGGTAGGTACAGTTGTATTGTATTCCACGGTGATCACCTTGTTGATGTTCGTGTATATATTATAATAATGAATGGCGATATTCATGGCTGCTTCAATTTTCTGGTACGCGTCGGTTTCATCGGCTGTGGGATTGGCTTTCCGCTGTATGGTATAACGTACATTGCCGCCGGCGATGGTCGTGAAGATAAACTGGTTGCCATAGCCTGTTCCACCTGCGTTGATGGCAAATGAGCGTCCGTAGTAAGTTGTGTTGGGCGTAAGTCCCGTCATTTCGCAGGTATAATTTCGTACATCCTCAGTGATCGAAATTTTAGTGCCTGTTTCAACAGTAGGCATGGGTGAAGTGCTGAAACAAACACCTTTGCTCTGTACCGGGCTGCCTCCGTCTGACACGATTGTTCCGCCAAATCTCGCTACGTTAGCGCCGATGATAATGGTGGAATCTGTTCTCATTTCAGGCGTGGCGATTGTAGCGGTTTTGGCGGAAAGTTCATTCCCGTAAACGATGCCATTTCTTGTTTCCGCGTATGCGCGGAAGTAGTAGGTGGTATTGGCGCTCAGTCCTGATAGTACAGCCGTGAAAGTGCCATCGCCCGAAACGGAGGATGCGCCGGCTTTATTGGTACTGATGGTGGGGTTGGGAGCTGTTCCCCAGCAAACGCCGCGGTCGGTAATGCTTACGTTGCCCGGGTGGTCCACTTTGCCGCCGGTTGTAATGCTGGTAGTGGTAAAGGCGGAAGGTAAAGTTGTACTGATGGCGGGTAATATCAGTGCAGGCTGCACAATTGGCGGGGGCTGGTTGCCGGCCGGTTCTTTCGAACAGGAACTGATCAGGTAAAAGCAACAAAGCAGGCATAAAATGGTCCTGGAAGTAATGGTGGTCATAGCAGTTAAAGATTTAGCGGGGGTTCTGGATAAGTTTTATTGAACCACGCCGTTTTGGCGTTGCGGCAAACATACTGCGCATAACCATACCTGTCCGGCAGGATTATGACCATCTTTTACCGGATAATTGCCGTAGTTTACTTCTTTCTCTCCGCCCGAAATTCAGAAGGCGTCATATGATATGCCGCACGGAAAACCTTCGTGAAATAGTTCGCGTTGGTAAATCCCGTTTCATAAGCCACTTCGGTAATTGTTTTGTCTGTTCTTTCCAGCAGCTCTTTTGCTTTCTCCAGTTTTACCGAACGGATAAACTCAACCGGTGTTACTCCTACATATTCCATGAGTTTATTGTACAGGGAAGCCCTGCTGATAAAGAGATGTGTACTCAATACTTCCACGGACAACTGCTGGTTGTCGAGGTTTTCATAAATGAAGTTGAGCGCTTTCTGTAGGAATTCTTCTTTCTCTGACAGTACTTCAGATTTAGGAAGACCCACTGTTACTTTTTTGGAATAAGTATCTTTAAACGACTGGTTCAGCAGCAGGATGTTGTGCAGTTTCGCCTGCAATACCGCGAAGTCGAAAGGTTTGGTCATATAATCGATCGCGCCGGATTCCAGTCCGTACAACACATTATCAGGTGTATTGGCCGCCGTAAGCAGGATCACAGGGATGTTTTTTGTTTTTTTATCTGCTTTCAGTTTCTGCGCGAGCTCCAGCCCGTTCATCAGCGGCATCTGTACATCACTTACCACAATATCGGGGTGGTGCAACAAAGCCTGTTCCCAGCCTGATTTTCCATCTGCGGCTTCCACAATGCGGTATAGAGAACGGAGGTTTTCCCTGATGTAAAAGCGGAAATCCTCATCATCTTCCACAATAAGGATGCAGGGCAGACTATGATCGACAGCGGGTGCTGATGCAGTTGCATTACCCGGAACATTTTCCCCGACTGGAGATTCCCGTAAAACAACAGGCTTCGTTTCACTACCGGCGCTTTCCAGCGAAAGATCGAAGAAGAAAGTACTTCCTCTGCCCACTTTACTTTCTACTGTAAGCCTGCCGCCGTGCAGTTGCACGAATTCCTTGGTGATGGCCAGTCCGATACCGGTGCCGTGGTTCAGTATGTCAGGTGTGGTTTCGTGTTGAAAGAAGCTTTCGAATATACGTTCCCGTGCCTCTTCAGGAATACCGATGCCGGTATCTGACACAGAAATTTTCAGGTGAACGTTGCCGCTGGATTCCGCTACGGGAAGGGCTTCCACGCGAACATGTATGCGCCCGTTTTCCGGGGTGAACTTGAATGCGTTCGAGAGAATATTGAAGAGAATGCGCTCAATTTTATCGTGGTCGAATAAGGTGTGGGCTTCCGGAACCTCGCTTTCGAACCGGAGTTCGATCTTTTTCCTGCGTGCCAGGTCCTGGAAGGAATCACAAACATCTTTCATGAAAGCGATGATATTGCCTTCACTGCGCTGCAGCTTCAGTTCCCGTTCTTCCATTTTCCTGAAATCGAGCAGTTGGTTCACCAGGTTCAGCAACCGTCTTGCGTTACGCCGGATCAGGCCGAGCTGGCCTGCGTGGGGTTCTTCCTTTACATGCCCAATGAGCGTTTCTACCGGTCCGGTGATGAGGGAGATCGGGGTCCTGAATTCATGACTGAGGTTGGTGAGGAACTTGATCTTGATCTGATCAAGCTTGTGGAGGTACTCTGCTTCTTTCCTTTCCCTTTCAATCAGTTCTTTCGCCTTTTGCCTTTCCTGTTCCAGCTCGAAGCGGGTACGTATTTTCCTGATGCCGAGGCGCCTTAAATAAAGGATGATTCCGAGTGCGAGCAGCAGGTAAAGCATGTAAGCATAGATAGATCGCCACAAGGGTGGGTCCACATGGATTCTGATGGCGCGCCCGGTTTCGTTCCAAACGCCATCGTTGTTGCTGGCGCGTACTCGGAAAGTATAGTTACCCGGGGGAATATTGGCGAAATAAACACTGTGTTCCTTGCCCACTTTTACCCAGTCTCTGTCGAGCCCTTCCATTTTGTACTCATATTGGTTGGCTTCGGGAACCGTGAAGTCGAGTGCTTCGAAGGCGATGGAGAAGCCCTGTTGGTATTTGAGGCTTATTTCATCGGCCAGGAGTATCGACTTTTCAATCGGTCCTTTGGGGGAAGGAGAAACAGATTGGTTGTCCACTTTCAGGTCGGTGAGCACTACTTCGGGGATGTTGCGGTTGGTTTTGAGGTTGGCGGGGTTGAAATAGTTGAAGCCGTTTTGTCCACCGAAAAAAAGTGCGCCATCGGGCATCATAATGCCTGCGCCACCCATAAATGCCCCGGCCTGCAGTCCCTCGTTCACCGAGTAGTTCTTGAAACGCAGGGTGGCGGGATCATAGCAACTGAGTCCGTTGTTGGTACTGATCCATATTTTCCCGCCCTGGTCCTCAATGATCTTATACACCATTCCATTGGCGAGACCATCTTTTTCAGACAGTGTTTCGAAGGTGCTGCTGCCTTTTTTAAGCAGGCCAACGCCGTTGCCGCCTGTTCCGGCCCATACATTTCCGCGTGAATCTTCGAGGATGGACAGGATATAATCGGCGGGAAGCCTGCTGTTGGCCTTGGTATAATACCTTGTGGCACCGCCTGCGGGATCCACCACGGAGATGCCTGCGCCATAGGTGCCGATCCAGATGCGACCTGCCTTGTCTTCCTCGAAAGCGCGGATGAACCTGCTGGCGGGTCTGGCAGGGTCGTTCTCTTTTTCAGGATCATGCAGGAACCATGTAATGGTTCCGCCGGGAGCTATGATATTGATGCCGCCGCCGTTCGTGCCGACCCATATATTTCCCCGGCGGTCTTCCAGCAGGCAGAATATGTTGTCGCTGGTGAGGTTTCCGGCACCCTCTCCTTTAATATATTGCTGGTGGGTTCCGTTGGCAGGGTCGTAACGATATATACCATCTGTATAGGTTCCTACCCACAACTTATTGTTGCCGGCCATTTCCAGGGCGAGGATGGTGAGCCCGCTTTTGGTATTGTCGGAATTGACGGCGAAGGGGAGATTAATCGGGTTGAGTAAGCCTGTATTCCGGTGGTAAAGGTGCAATCCGCCGCCATCAGTGCCTACGAATACATCGTTGTTGTGGCCGGCGAAGGAGGTGACTACCGGCGATCGCAGGCCGAAAGGATCAAACGGGCTGTATTCTTTCAGTCCGAAATAGTTGAAGTTTTCATCATATTTGTTCAGGCCCCCACCGAAAGTGCCCACCCAGTAGATGCCCTGCGGATCAATTAATATGGACCGGATCGATCGGCCACTGATGCTTCTTGGGTTCCGCTTTTCAGGCAGGCAAACTGTAAGTTGTCCGGTGGCTGTTTCCAGTATATGCAATCCCATTTCAGTGCCGATCCAAAGCCTGCCCTTATTGTCGGCTTCTAATGTAAATACGATCCCGGAACTTAATTTAAACGGAGAGGACCGGGTGTTGTAATTCCGGAAAGCGGATTGCTCGGGGAGAAACCTGGCAAGGCCATTATCGGTTCCGATCCAGATGGTCCCGTTCTTTTCCTCTACTATTTTATTGACGATGTTGTGGGGGAGGCCCGAAGTATCGCCGTTTTTATGGACAAAGTGCTTCAATTGCTGTCTTTGTGGATCGTACCAGTACAGGCCCTCGTGTGTACCTACCCAGATATTGCGGCGGCTGTCCTCCAGAAAACAGAGGCTGACTTTCCCGCTGAGTGCGGAAAGCAACTGTTGGTACTTTCCGCCGGTGGTTTGCTTTCCTGTTTCGGGATTTATTATATATAAGCCACCGTAGCTGCATACCCATACGTTCCCGTCCTTATCTCCATCAATAGCCGTGATGCCCACGCCGGGTTGCCCGGGGCCTCCGGAGGGGTAGTTGGAAATGGAATCCTGTGTTCTTTCGTAAATACTGAGGCCGCCCCCGTTGGTGCCGATCCAGATGCGCCCGTTCCTGCTCTCAAAAAGAGCGGTGATGTGGTTGGCCTTCAGACTGTTGGGCCGCGCCGGGTCGTGTCGGTAAGCTTTAAAATTGGTGCCATCAAACCGGTTGAGTCCGTCCTCTGTAGCCAGCCATATAAAGCCGAAACTGTCCTTCAGGATATCATAAACAGTTGCGGAGGACAACCCCTGTCTCGAGGAATATTTCCTGAAACTCAGTTCAGCGGGCTGCGCCTTAAGCGAAAAGCTTACGGAAATAGCGAGGAGGATTGTAGTTACATAGCTATATATCTTCATATGGTTAAGCCTGGGTATTAGTGGGCAAGGAGTCGCTGTTTGGGAATGCAATAATACTTTTCCGTCCTGAAATCCGGATTATTGGAAACGGTTGCAATAATCTTTCGACGCTTTTTTACCGGCGTGTACTTCGGTCAAATCCGGCTAAACATTCAGGTGGTACAGCAGTTAAGTACACTCAAATTTCAATAAAATTTTTCCCTTTTCCTACGAGGCAAATAAAAAGAAATCGGTTGCATTTTAGTATTAATATTGAATTTCATTTAATTATAAAGTGTATAATAATTTATATAACAGAATCGCTAGACAATATTACCCTAAATTTAGAGAATCTTACTATACGCCTTTGGAATAGGCATCTACTTTTGAATCGAAGCGGCTTGTTAACGAGGCCGGTTCAATTTCCCGGAAAATCGTAATTGCCAAAATTTTAAAAACGATTGCAATGAAACCAAAACGATGCTTATGCCCTGGCAGCTTCTGCCCCTTTTCAATTAGTGTCAATCTTACATTTATCAGAACGGATTAAAATAGTCTGCGGTTCCTCTGGAAGGCGGACATTTTGGTTTTCGGTCCGCAGCATATAGCTTTTGCTGATATGTTCCAAGCTGAGGAGCTGTTGTACTCTTTGTATCCCTACATCATTCACAAACCAAAAAAGCTCAAAATGATTTCAAGTTTAAACTTGCGGAAGCGGTTGCTTACGGCTGCGGTTGCGCTGTTGGCGATGGTTGTCTGCTCGCCCGTGCAGGCGCAGGATGCGCGGGTGGTGCGCGGCGTGGTGCTTGATGCGCTGCAGGTGCCGGTGAACGGCGCTTCGGTGCGGGTATTACAGGCAACTGCCAGTACAAAAACGGATGCGGAAGGCAAATTCTCCCTGAATGTGCCGGCCAACAGGCGGATATTACAGGTGAGCCATGTGGGAAAGGCCACCCAGGATGTAAACATTGGTACCCAGGATTACGTGGTGATTACTATGAAGGACAGTACTTCGGAGATGGATGAAGTGATCGTGGTGGGGTATGGTAAGCAGAAAAAAGAGTTGGTAGTGTCGGCAGTAAGCCAGACAACGGGTAAAATCCTGGAGCGTGCGGGAGGTGTTTCCAATATCGGCGCTGCACTTACCGGAAACGTGCCGGGACTTATAACGGCACAAAGTACTGGTTTACCTGGGGAAGAGGATCCGCAGTTACTGATTCGTGGGCGAAGCACATGGAATGATGCCAGTCCGCTGGTATTGGTAGACGGCGTTGAAAGAACTATGAACAGTGTTGATATCGGTTCTGTAGAAACAGTTACGGTTTTGAAAGATGCCTCAGCAACGGCGGTTTTTGGATCGCGCGGCGCAAATGGTGTTATCCTCATCACTACAAAAAGAGGTAAGCTGGGCAGGGCATCAATCAGAGGCACGGTTAATACGATTGTAAAGGTTCCTTCAAAATTGCCTGGAAAATATGACGCGTACGATGCCCTCCGAATGAGGAATGAGGCAATTGAATATGAACTGGCGCTCAAGCCGGAAAGTTGGAACAATTATCTTCCCCAGAGTGTCCTGGACAAATACCGGAATCCCGCCAATCAACAGGAAGCAGAAAGGTACCCCAATGTGGATTGGGTAGAGGCGCTGTTTAAAGACTATGCAACTTCGAACAACGCAAACATCAACATCAGTGGGGGGACAAAAGCGGTTAAGTATTTTAACAGTATTGACTTCCTTAGTGAAGGCGATCTCTTCAAGATATACGAAAACAAAAGAGGATATAATCCGGGTTTTGGTTTCAAAAGGTTGAACGTACGCAGTAACCTTGATTTTCAGTTAACGCCTTCTACCTTGTTAAAAACCAACCTTTCCGGTTCTTATGGGGTAAGAAAGAGCCCCTGGGGGTTCCAAAGCGGGAGTTATGGTTCCTGGATTGATGCTTACACTACTGCTCCTGACGTTTTTGTGCCGGTTTACGAAGATGGTACCTGGGGCTATTACGCGCCCAATGAGGGCCGGGCGGAGAACTCTGCAAGAAGTCTTGCCCTGGGTGGCGTACAGTTTCAGACAGCTACCCGTATCACCACTGATTTCGTTCTGGAACAGAACCTGGATATGCTGGTAAAAGGACTGAAATTCTCCGGGACACTTTCTATGGATAACAACTTTGTTGAAAGCAACAGGGGCATCAACGATCTGTACAATGATGCACAAAGAAAATGGATCGATCCGGTTACCGGAATTGCCACTTACAAACTTGCTTTTGACGGCGTTACCAATTTTGATTTCCAGGAAGGAATCAAATGGACGCCTTCAGGCGGAAACGTTTCTGGTAATGAGCGCCGGTTGTTCTACCAGCTACAACTGAATTACGCCAAAACATTTGCCGACAAACACAGTGTTTCAGTGATGGGGCTGTTGAACAGGAATGTAAGAGCGAATGGAAGTGAAATCCCTTCCTACAGGGAAGATTGGGTTTTTCGCAGCAGTTACAGTTATGAAAACAAATACACTATTGAATACAGTGGCGCTTATAACGGTTCTGAAAAGTTCAGCGCGGAAAACCGCTTTTCCTTCTTTTCTTCCGGAGGGCTTAACTGGATGATGTCAAGAGAGAAGTTTATGAATTCAGTGAAATTTGTAGACATGCTGAAGCTAAGGGCCTCGTATGGCCAAACCGGCTTTGATAATGTTGGGGGTACAAGGTTTTTGTACCTTACGGAGTGGGCGTTTGGTGGAAGATCAAGGCTGGGCATGAATGGCGAAGGTGCGGAGCAAAGTCCTTACAACTGGTACAGGGAAATGAGTGTGGGCAATCCTAATCTGCAATGGGAGGAGTCACAGAAGTATAACGTGGGTGTTGAATATGAACTGTTCAGAGGGCTTATTAAGGGGAAGGCTGATTTCTTCTACGACAAACGTTCCAATATCCTGTTAAGTGGTAGTCCTAATGCGAACCCAAGGAGGACAGTACCTTCTTATTACGGGGCAACGCCTGCGGTAGCGAACCTTGGAAAGGTGGATTCCAAAGGATATGAACTGGAACTGAGTTTCAGTAAAAACCTCAATCGTAATGCGAGGGTTTGGGCCGATCTGAATATGACCCATAGCCAGAACCGTGTGATGGAGTCGGATGACCCCGCTTTGTTGAAGGCCTATCAGAAAAATGAAGGGTACCAGATCGGTCAGACCAGGTCTTATGTAAGCCAGGGCTATTATAATACATGGGATGAACTGTATGGCAGTACCGTACACAATGCAAACGACCTCCAGAAATTACCCGGGAACTATCATATTGTAGATTATAACGGGGATGGTGTGGTAGATGCTCAGGACGAAATCCCTTATGGTCATACAGGCTGGCCGCAAAATACTTACAATGCCACCTTTGGTTTCGACTGGAAAGGCTTTACTGTCTTCGCCCAGTTCTACGGAGTGAACAATGTTACGCGCCAGGTTGTGTTCAATAGCATGACCTCTCAAAGCCACCTCGTATATGAGGAAGGGTCTTATTGGTCAAAAAACAATATCAACGCTGATGTTCCCATGCTGCGTTGGCTTTCCACACCGGCCGGGTATTACAGAGGTACTCAGTATATGCATGATGGCGCTTACCTGAGGTTGAAAAATGCGGAAGTGGCTTATGCATTTACTGCAGGTCAGGTAAAACGGTTCGGACTTTCAGGATTACGTATTTACCTGAATGGTAATAACCTGATTACCTGGAGCAAAATGCCCGACGACAGAGAGTCCAACTTTGCCGGAACAGGATGGGCCTCCCAAGGTGCCTATCCTACAGTGAAACGCTACAATTTGGGCGCAAACATTACTTTCTAAGATTTTACTATGAAAAAGAATATAAAATTGTTATTGACCGCATGCACAGTGGCTGCGGCTATAGGTCTGGGCTCATGTACAAAATTTCTTGACAGGGCACCTGAGTCCATCATCTCGGAGGATGATGCCTATAAAAATTTTATCGCTTTTCAGGGTTTCACAGAGGAACTTTACCACTGTATTCCTGATTTTACAAACGCTTACTGGACCAATTCCTGGAACTGGGGAGAAGATGAGATACAGTCTACTTCAAGGGATTTCCACTTTATCGTGAAAATCGACAATGGTGATTTCTGGGGATGGCAATCCCAGTTCGATGGATGGCAGGCCGGATGGATGGACAGAAACAATACAAGTACCAACGATGATCGTTTCGCGAAGTCGCTCTGGAAGCTTGGTTGGTATGGTATCCGGAAAGCGAACATGGGATTGGAAAATATTGATAAACTGACTGAAGGAACCCAGGAAGAACGGGATCTTATTAAAGGACAGTTGTTGTTTTTCAGGGGTTGGTTTCATTTTATGTTCATGCAGTATTTCGGTGGCCTGCCATACATAGATTACGTTTTGCCGGCAGATGAAAAGCTGACGCTTCCGCGCCTGAAATACCATGAGTGTGCTGATAAGGCTGCTGCCGATTTCAGGGAAGCTGCGAACCTGTTGCCACTTAACTGGGATAATACCACTGTAGGTAAAAGAACACTGGGTAAGAACCAATTGCGCATTAATAAAATCATGGCGCTCGGGTACCTCGGTAAAAATTACCTCTGGGCTGGAAGTCCACTGATGAACAAAGAATCTACAGGGAGCGAAACTTACAATACGGAATACTGCAAAAAGGCCGCCGATGCTTTTGCTGAACTGCTGCAGTTTTGTGAATCCGGCGAAGCGCCCTACAGCCTCCTGCCTTTCGCCCAATATTCTACCAATTTCTACACTACCGGCCAGAACTGGGCCATGCCCGGAGGAACGGAAGCTATTTTCAGGGGGCCTTATTTTGGCGCCCACGGGTCTACCTATGGTACCGCCAGGCAATATGCGCCATCGCCCATCCTGATTGATGGGGACGTTAAATTCCTGCCTACTTCCAATTATGTGAATTATTACGGAATGGCAAATGGTCTCCCTATTAAAAATATTGCCCAGGCAGATCCGGAATCAGGGTATGACCCTCAATATCCCTGGAAGGGAAGAGATCCCCGGTTTTATAATGATATTGTTTTTGATGGTGTGAAATGCGTTCAGGGAAGTATTCCTTCAGCGCAGGAAGAAGGAAACAGGTATGCTAATCTTCATACCGGAGGAAGTTACAGGAATATATCTACCGGTAGCCGTACAGGATACCTGTTGTATAAGTTTATTCCGCGAAGCGCAAACAAGTTCGATAACGGTGACAGCTATGATAAGAGCCTGAACATTCACCTGCCCTACATGCGGCTTGCTGATATTTACCTGATGTACGCTGAAGCGGCTGCCATGGGCTATGGCGCTCCCTCAGGTAAAACACCTTCGTATTCACGTACCGCCATTGATGCGATCAATGTACTGCGCGACAGGGCCGGAGTAGCGCATGTGCATGCGAAGTTTACTGCTTCCCTTGATGTGTTTCTCGAAGAAGTAAGGCGTGAACGTGCCGTTGAGCTTTCTTTTGAAGGTCATCGTTTCAACGATCTCCGTCGCTGGATGTTGCTGATTAAGAGTCCATACACATTGAAAAAGTCTGTGGAGTTTGACCGCGCCGGACCAATCAATACCACTGATCCTACTGCCAACAGAGTGCTCAATCTGCGCGAAGTAACCATTCTTGAAAGGAAATACACAGAAAAACATTACTGGCTTCCATTGAAAAATGCCGATGCCAATATGTACCTCGAGTTCCGTCAAAACCCGGGATGGTAACCATTGCTATTATATCATACTGTAATGATTAAAGAATCGATAATGAAATATTTTAAATTAACAATATTGTTCTGCGCGCTCATCGCCTTGCTCCCGGCGGTCCCTAAAGCGCAGAATGCGCCGAAGGTGAATATAAAAGCCATTGTTTACGGCGCAGACAATAAGCCTCTTAAAGGCGCACTGGTTACCAGCACTGAAAAGGGACATGTTGAAGTGGTTACAAATGAAACAGGAACATTCACCCTGGAGGTGCCGCTGGATGCGTCGTTAAAAATAGAGGCACCCGGCTACACAACAAAATACCTTGCCGCCAGCGCAGATTTGGCGCAGGTCGTGATGGAAGAAGATAAGGATGGGGGGATGATTCCGGTTGCTTTTCGGAAAATTAACCGGAAAGATGCTTTCGGAGATGTGGCCGTGGTAAACGTGGAAGAATTGCTGAAGAAAAATTATTTCACCTATAGCCTTGATGGAATGGATGCCCTGGTACCTGGCTTTAACGGCAACAGTACATGGGGGATGGGAAGCTATCTTTTGTTGATTGACGGCGTTCCAAGGGAGGCTGGTAATGTAATGCCGACTGAAATTGAACACATCACGTTTCTGAAAGGTGTAAATGCCGCGGCGCTTTATGGAAGCAGGGGCGCTAAAGGTGCCATATTGATTACCACCAAGAGGGGCAAGGCCAATGACAGAAGAGTGGATTTTCGTATCAACTCCGGCGTTCATACCCCAAAGCGTTATCCCAGATACCTCGGGGCTGCCGAATGGATGACGCTCTATAACGAAGCTTTTATTAACGATGGCAGGTTAGTGCCAGGTGTAGAAATACCCCACGATGAAGAAGAGATTTACAACCATGGCTCCGGAAGAAACCCATACAGGTATCCTAATGTTGATTACTATTCAGAGGAATTCCTGAAGAAAGCATATTCCAGGCACGACGCTACAATGGAAATTTCCGGGGGTAACGACAAGGCCAGGTACTATACCAATATCGGTTTTAATACTTCCGGCTCTTTGCTGAATTTCGGAGAAGCCATTAAAAACGATAGGTCCGATCGCCTGAATCTCCGCGGAAATATTGATGTAAACCTCAACGAATACCTGAGTTTTAACGTAGACGCCACAGCCATATTCTATACCGGAAGAGGAGTGAACGCCGACTATTGGGGAAGTGCCGCCACCTTGAGGCCACACCGGTTTGCGCCCCTTGTTCCAATCGAATTTATCGAAGAAACGGATGAAGCATCTTTGCTCTTCGTAAGAAACAGCAACTATGTTATTGACGGGAAATACCTGCTGGGAGGAACCCAGCTTGATCAGACTAATCCCTTCGCCGCAATTTATGCAGGAGGAAATAATAAGTATACCAGTCGGCAGTTTCAATTTAATACAGGTGTGAATGCGGATCTTCGGAATGTGTTGAAAGGCCTTTCCTTTAATTCCCAGATCGCGATCGACTATAATACTTCATATAACCTCTCTTTTAATAATAGTTACGCGGTATATAGGGCTGACTGGAATTCTTACTCCGGCACCGACCTGATCAGCAGCTTGCAGAAGTTCAATGAAGACCAGAAAAGTGGCGTTCAGAATGTGAGCAATTCCTGGTACAGGCAAACCATAGCTGCCAACGCATATTTCAACTATAAGAACACTTTCGGCGGCAAGCACAATGTATCCGCTATTGCTGCGGTAAATGGTTTCCAGATATCTGAGTCGGCTATTTACCACAGGATAAGCAATGCAAACCTCGGTTTCCAGGCGGGTTATAATTATGCGCAGAAATATTACTTTGATTTCAGCGGCGCATTAATCCACTCCGCGAGGTTGCCTGAAGGACAGCGAAAAGCGTTTTCTCCCACAGTGTCATTAGGATGGAGGCTGAGTGAGGAGAAATTTCTCTCAGGGGTAGATTTTGTAAACGAGCTGAAACTTACAGCATCAGCAGGCGTTCTGCACACGGATCTCGATATTTCTGATTATTACTTGTATGAAGGTATTTACACGGTTAACGGATCATGGTATGGCTGGAAAGATGGTACAGGAATCCAGGCTACCGAGTCGCGCCGTGGAGCCAACCCAATTCTGTCGTTTCCCAAGAGAGAGGAACTGAGTGTAGGATTGGAAGGTTCTTTTCTGAACAATTCTTTGAAATTGGGTGGCAATTTCTTTGTGAATACCATCTCTGGTAATGTTATACAGGCGGCAGTGCTGTATCCTTCTTATTTTACTACCGGATGGCCTGTTTCATCTTTTACGCCTTATGTTAACTATAATGCGGATAAACGTACAGGTTTTGATTTCAGCGCAAGTTTCAGCAAACGTACCGGAGAAGTGGATTGGTCGGTTGGTGTGAATGGCATGTATTATACCACCAAAGCCACCAAGCGTGCAGAAATACCTGCTGAAGAAAACCTCAGGAGAGCCGGAAGACCCCTGGATGGAATATGGGGATTGCAGAATGAAGGATTTTTTATGGATGATGCAGATATAGCCGCATCCCCTAATCATTTGGGACAGGTAATGCCGGGAGACATCAAGTACAAGGATCAGAATGGCGATGGCCTGATTGATTCCCGCGATGAAGTATACCTTGGCCGTGGAGGTTGGTTTGGCGCACCGCTCACCACGGGTGTTCATATTTCCGCCAAATGGAAAAACCTCTCAATTTTTGCGCTCGGTGTTGGGCGATTCGGTGCACACGCCATGAAGAACAGCTCCTACTTCTGGGTGAATGGTGAAGATAAATATTCAGAGGTGGTAAGGAACCGCTGGACCGAAGCAACAAAACATACAGCTACTTTCCCCCGACTAACCACAGGTGCGGGCGACAATAACTTCCGTTCCTCAGATTTCTGGTTATACAGCACCAATCGCTTCGACCTCGGAAAAGTGCAGCTTTCGTACGATATGACAGGTCTCCTCAAAAGCAAGGCCTTTGTAAGAGAACTGGGCGTATATGTGAGCGGCTTCAATTTGCTGACCATATCACCGGAAAGAGAAGTGTTGGAAATGAATGTTGGTAGCGCACCGCAAACACGTTTGTATAACCTGGGCGTAAAGGCATTGTTCTAGCCCGGAAAGTAGTAATCATTAAAATGAGAAGAATGAACAAGATATTATCTATACTCCTTGCCGCGGTTGTGTTGCTTTCCGGGTGTAAGGATCTTATCGAACCGGCAATTGAAAATAACCGGCAGCTTGATCCGGCGGATTATGTTCCGGGCGACGCAAGATTCCCGTTTGGTTTGCTGCTTAATGGGTACAACCGCCTTCCTACAAATGGATGGTCATTTAATGATGTGGCCACCGACGATGCCGTAAGTAATGATCCTAATAATGGTTACCTGAAAATTGCTTTAGGGCAGTGGACTGCTAACAATAACCCTGCAAGCCAATGGAACAACAGTTTTGCAGCCATTCAGTACATGAATATTGCACTGGAAGAAATTGAAAAGGCAAAACTGGCAACAGATCCTGTGGTAAGCGATTTGTACAAAAAAAGGTTTAAAGCAGAGGCCCGTGGTTTAAGAGCTATATTTTTCTATCACTTGTTGCAGAACCACGCTGGGGTAACACAGGATGGTAAATTACTGGGCGTTCCGCTGCTTTTAGAAGTTCAGACTCCGGCTTCCGACTTTAATATGCCACGTGCCACGTTTGAAGCGTGCATGCAGCAGATATATACCGATCTGGATGCTGCGATAGAAGCACTGCCATTGGATTACGAAGATGTGGCAGGCGCCGGACAGATACCTTCCCACTATGGAAATATTACGGTATCACAATATAACCGTGTCTTCGGTTCAGCCTTCCGTGGCTTCTTTACTGCAAGAATTGCCAGGGCTGTTAAAGCACAGGCTGCACTACTGGCGGCAAGTCCCGCATACAGTGCTGGTTCTGGCACTACTTGGGCGCAGGCAGCCAACTATGCCGGTGCTGTGCTGGCACTTAAAGGTGGCGTAGGAGCATTGGCTACGAATGGTCTTACATGGTATTCCAACGCAAGTGAAATCACAGCGCTGAAAGATGGGGCCAATCCTCCTGAGATTTTATGGAGAAACAACTATGCGGACAACAGAGATCTGGAACAGGCCAATTTCCCGCCCACATTGTTTGGCAGCGGAAGGATAAACCCCACGCAGAATCTTGTAGATGCATTCCCTATGGCCAACGGCTACCCGATCTCCGACCCCAATAGCGGTTACAACCCCAATGACCCCTATGCCGGAAGAGATCCCCGCTTGCGTACATTCATCCTCGTAAACGGTGGAACAGCAGGGTCGGCAAATACTGTAATTACTACAGCCGCAGATGGCCTTACCAATGATGCGCTGAATAAAGTGGAAACATCCACGAGAACAGGATACTACCTTCGTAAACTGCTGCGCCAGGATGTAAACCTGAATCCAAATTCCGCAAACAATCAACGCCATTATAAGCCGCATATCCGCTATACCGAAATTTTACTTACGTATGCAGAAGCTGCAAATGAAGCATGGGGCCCAACCGGATTTGGCGAACAGAGTTTTTCAGCTTACGACGTGATCAGGGCAATCAGAGGAAGGGCAGGAGTGGGTACAAATAATGGCGATCCTTACCTCGAAGCCGCAAAAACAAGTAAAGAAACAATGAGAACGCTTATCAGGAACGAACGAAGACTGGAACTTTGCTTCGAAGGATTCAGGTTCTGGGACCTTCGCCGCTGGAATGCTAATCTTACTGAAACCGCTAAAGGTATGAGCATTCGAAACGGAACCTACAGTGTCATCAATGTGCAGGAAAGGCTGTTTGAAAACTATATGAATTACGGCCCGATTCCGCAAAGCGAAACGCTCAAATTCAGCGCACTGCAACAAAATAAAGGGTGGCAGTAACCAACCGCCTTCTTATACTATTAAAGATTGAACTTATGAAGAAGAGTTTGTTTTTCCTGGTGATGATTACGGTAGCAGTACTTTCCTGCAGCAAAAAAGTGGATCATCCCGACTTCGATTACCAAACCGTATATTTTGCGTATCAATACCCGGTGCGCACCATCACCTTCGGTGAAGATATTTTCAGTACCGAACTGGACAATCAGGGTAAATTCAAAATTATGGCCACTACCGGTGGCGTTTATTACAGCAAAAGAAATGTAACCCTGGATGTGGCCGTGGATGAAACCCTGCTTGGGAACGGTATGACGTTCACGCCTGGCGGTAATGATGTGTTGGCCATGCCTTCTAAGTATTTTTCGCTCGCTTCCAATAAAATTGTTATCCCGGAAGGAGGACTTACAGGAGGAGTGGAAGTACAGTTGAGCAACGATTTTTTTGCCGACCCCAATGCCATCAGAAATTCCTATGTAATTCCTTTGCGTATTACCGGCGTAAGCAACGCTGACTCTATTCTTTCCAACAAAAACTTCGTGCTCTATGCCGTTAAATATGTCAATGACTGGCACGGCAATTACCTGCGCAGAGGAAAAGATGTGGTAACCGGAAGCGTGAACCAGACCATCGTAAGGCACAAGCCCTACGTAGAGCAGGATGAAGTAAATAAACTGACCACACGCTCCAGAACCGATCTTGAATTCCCACTGGTGGTGAAAGACCAGAATGGCGGAAATGTTAACTGCCCGCTGCTGCTGAAATTTGATGCTGCCGGCAAATGCACCATCACTGCCGCAAACAGCAGCTTTACCGCCACAGGTACCGGAACCTTTGTAAAGAAAGGGGAAAAGAACAGTTGGGGCAGTAAAGACCGGGATGCGCTTTACCTCAGTTACGAAGTGAACCTGCCTTCGATGAAAGTAGTGTCCACCGATACACTCGTGGCGAGAGACCGCGCAGTAACCATGGAAATATTTACACCTGTTAACAAGTAATAACTGCTATATGAATAAAATTTATAAAACTGCTTTAGGAGTTGCTGCCATGGTAATGGCCGCTTCCTGTAGTAAATACGAGCCCCTCGGTTACGAGGTGGATAAGCCGGAAAGCGTAGTGCTTCAGGAGGGAATTGACTCCTATGACGCGCTGTTGAGTTATATCAACCTTTCCGCACACCCTAACTTTAAACTGGGGGCCGCACTTTCACTCTCTACTTATGTGAACAAAAGTGTGATGTACCGGCTCGCCAACCGGAACTTCAACGAAATTGTGATGGGCTGGGAAATGAAGCATGGTGGTGTGGTGCAACCCAACGGAAGTCTCGCATTGGAAAATGTAGAGAACCTTATGGAAAAAGCGCAGGAAGCAGGAATGCCGGTTTTCGGACATACGCTCTGCTGGCACGCCAACCAGAACGCCGGTTACCTGAACGGGCTGATTGCCCCGCTCAGGGTTACAGCCCCTTCTTTTCCCAATGGGCTGAACCTCGCAGGCGTGCAGGATGGCTCGTTCACCAACTGGACCAAAGCACACGCGGGAGCCGGTATCACGGTTGAAAATATGGGCATGGGCGCCGGAACAAAAGCGATTAAGCTTGTAGCTGCCGCTGGTGCCTCCGCCGCGCAGGACCTGCAATTGATCACCCCGGCCATTACGGTTGATCCCGCACACAAATATGAAGTGGTATGCTATATCAAGTCGGATATGCCAGGCGAAGGGCGCATCGCTTTTGAAGGACTTGCCAACAACGAACCTTCCGTAGACTGGATGAAAACCGGAACCGCTTCAGCTACTTTCCAAACCAGTATCTCGTGGAAGGAAATCAGGTTCCAGGTCAGCGGATTCACAGGCAATTCCATTAAACTTCATTTCGACCTGGGGTACAAGCCGAATGTGACTTACTACATTGATATCAATAACCTGTATGTTTACGATACACAGGGCACACCGCTTGTCAGCAACCTCGTGGCGAATGGTGATTTTGAAGCAGGTTCCGGCTGGGGCGGCTGGGGTGGAAGTTCCTCCAGGGGAATATCTGCTGATGGACTTGGATTTGGAAACAAAGGCAAGGCTTTCTTTGTAAATAATCCTACAAAAATGGCCAATTTCTGGGATGTTCAAACGATATACAATTTCGCCGAACCGCTGAAGAATGGCGAAACCTATAACCTGAGTTTCTGGATAAAAGGAACCGCAGAAGGTATTGTACGCCCCGAAATTCAAAGTCCGAATTACTCATCCAATCCTTTCGGCCAAATAGGTGTAACCAAAGAATGGAAACAGGTGACCGTTTCCACGACAGCGACCACGGCAGACAGAAACAGACTCATCTTCAGCTATGGCGAATACGCCGGAATCGTTTACATCGATGATGTGGTACTGACCAGCTCAAAAGGTGGTGGCGGTGGCACCACTATTGTTGAGAAAACAAATGTTGAAAAACAACTCATCATCTCTTCCGCCCTCGAACATTGGATCTCCGGTATGCAGGCCGTTACCAAATCGTATGTAAAAGCATGGGATGTGGTGAATGAACCCATGGATGACGGTAAGCCTTATGAACTGAAAACAGGTGTGGGAAGAACACTGAATACTGACGAATTCTACTGGCAGGACTACATGGGCAAGGATTACGCCGTGGAAGCCTTCAAAATGGCCAGGAAGTACGGCAATGCCACCGATATCCACTTCATCAACGATTACAATCTTGAATACAACCTCGATAAATGCCGAGGCATCATCGAATACGTGAAGTACATCGAAAGCAAAGGCGCCAAAGTAGATGGTATCGGTACGCAGATGCACATCGATATCAACTCCAATAAAGCGAACATCGAAGAAATGTTCAAACTCCTCGCCGCCACAGGTAAACTGATCAAAGTATCTGAACTGGACATAGGCGTTGGTGTGAAAACACCCAATGCAACCGCTGAACATTATGCCAAGCAGGCTGACATGTACAGGTTCGTGGTAGAAAAGTATTTCGAGCATATTCCCGCTGCCCAACGTTACGGCATCACCATGTGGAGCCCGTTAGACAGCCCCGCAAGTTCCAGTTGGAGAGCCGGTGAACCCATTGGTCTGTGGACCGAAGGTTATGTGCGGAAGCCTGCTTATTCAGCAGTTGCAGAAGCGCTGAAAGCGAAAGCGAAGTAGCTTAAAAGTAATAAAACAACAACCTTAATCCTTAAACCGGTCGGTAGCGGTGCACACTGTAGCCGGCCGGTTTCTTTTGTATTGGAAACTAAAAAAGGAGAAGCATCTTTATCAGAAGACTTCTCCTTTTATTTTTATCAGCAATGTTGATGTGTAGTTCTGCTGAAGAATTAGCTATTTGAATTACCGCGTTCCCGGCAGCTCCGTTTTCGTTTTATTCAATACCGAAGTAACGCTTGAAATAACGCCTGCGATATCTGAAAGGTCCGCTGGAACTATCATGGAATTGTTCGTTTTGGCGAGTTTGCCGAATTCGGTGAGGTATTGTTCGGCGATGCGGAGGTTTACGGCGTTCATGCCGCCTTCCTGGTTGATGGCCGTTGCAATTTCGCGGATACCTACTGCCGTTGCGCGCGCGATCAGTTCAATTTCGGAGGCGGTACCACTGGCTTCGTTGATCTTTCTTTGTTTTTCCCCTTCGGAACGGGCGATCATTTCCTGTTTATCTCCTTCGGCCCGGTTGATCTTGGCCTGCTTGTCACCTTCAGATTCCGCGATGAGTGCGCGTTTCTCTCTTTCGGCACGCATCTGCTTTTCCATGGCGTCTTTGATGCTCTGGGGTGGCGAAATATTTTTCACTTCATAACGCGATACTTTGATGCCCCAGGAATCGCTGGCTTTGTCTACGGCTTCCACGATGCCGCCGTTCACCGTTTCTCTTTCCTCGAAAGTTTTGTCCAGTTCCATTTTACCAATAATGCTGCGCATCGTGGTTTGGGAGATCTGGATCACCGCGAAGCGGTAGTTGTCGATGCCATACGAAGCTTTTTGCGGGTCGATCACCTGGAGGTAGAGGATACCATCTACTTCCACCGCGATATTGTCTTTGGTGATACAGATTTGCGAAGCCACGTCGATGGCCTGTTCTTTCAGGTTCTGCTTGTAGGCGATCTTGTCGATGAACGGGATCAGGATATGAAAACCTGCTTCTAGTGAACGGCTGTATTTACCGAGCCTTTCCACGATGTACACGGAGCGCTGCGGCACCACTTTAAACGTGGACAGAAAGGCGACGAAAACAAATACGGCCAGAAGGATGAGGATAACTGTTGTTGCGGTCATATTGATTGGGTTGAGCTTACAATAAGAAGGATACTTTTGTTGCCGGTGATGATCACGTTTTCACCTGCTGCGATGGTGTCGTTGGAAGCAGCTTCCCAACTGGTGCCCCTGAAGGATACTTTTCCGTTCATGCCGGGCGCGATGGATGTTTCCGCTTTAGCGGATTGTCCGATGAACTCATCTTCCAGTGCCTGGGGCGATTTTTTACCCATGCCTAGTTTGGTTCTGATCCAGTTGCGGAACAGCAGTACGTTGAGCAGGGAACTTCCCAGGAAAATAATCAGTTGGGTGTTGAGAGAAATGTCGGTGAACAGGGCAACAATGGCGACGATCCAGGCACCTGCGCCGAAGAAGAACAGGATAAAGCCCGGAAGCGCAAATTCGAGCAGAAAAAGCAATAGTCCGATAAAAAACCAGATAACGGCAACGTGTTGGAAAACTTCCATGGGGGTTTAGTTTGCGTACACTGCCGAATATAGGGGATTTTTACCGAACCGGCGGAAGGTTTGGATGAACGGGGTACCCTATTAAGAATTGGGCGTTGGAAAGCTCTCCTGATTGGATGCCTCCTTATTTTGCTCTTTTTGCCCATCTTTGTTTTCCATGGCGCCGTGGTTGCCAGGCACGTGGTCATCTATGAACTCCGGAGTGCCGTCCGGATTTTTGATGTTAACGGGTAATTTTTGCAGGTCTATTTTATTGGGAACATCTTCCCGCTCTTTCTTTTCCATTGTTTTACAATTGAATGGTGTAACTTATTTGCTGCCTTTCTTTTTGGGCACTTTGGCTCCGGCTTCTTTTGCTTCGGAAAGCCCGATGGCTACGGCTTGTTTCCTGCTTGTAACCTTCTTGCCGCTGCCGCTTTTCAGTGTGCCTTTTTTCATTTCGTGGACGGCCTGTTCCACTTTCTCCGAAGCTTTGGCTGAATACTTTGCCATATCGGTTCATTTTGAATGGAAGAATAAAAGGGTTTTGGTGTTGACCAAAACCCTTTTTGTAGTTTCCCTTCGCCGGCATTATCCGGATCAGGTGGTATGGGTATGATCTCAGGCTTTTCAGCCACCCCGTACTACAAATGTATAAGTAGTAAAAACCGTGCCCTTTGAGCATTTCGGCTGGATGTAATGGTTCATGTAAACAAATTCATACACGTGTAAAGAATGTTGCCCGTTCAGGATGATTGCAATAAGTAACAGGTGAATGTACTACCCGATCCTAAGGTGGTTTCTGCAGTGATCCAACCGTGGTGCGCCTGCGCGATTTTTTCTGAAAGACTTAACCCGATGCCTGTTCCTGCCGGACGTGGATCGTGCGGGTATTGAACGAACATATTGAAGACGCGGGGGATTTCCTCGGGAGGAAGCCCCAGGCCATTGTCGGAAACGGCGATGCGGGCGTATTTTTTTCCTTCTTCCGTTTGCAACGATACTTTTAAACTGATAACGGGCGGCAAAGATGGGCGCGAAAACTTTAAAGCATTATCCAGCAGGTGATAGAGCAACTGCTCCACCATTTCGGGCGAGGCGAAAATTTCAGGAATAATTTCAGTGGTAATGGCTGCTTTTTTTTCTTCTGTCTTTTTCTGAAGTCTTTCAAGGGTTTTTTCTACAACCGGTGCCAGCGCGAAAAATTTCTTCTCCTTTAATACGTTGCCGGCTTCAGCCAACTGTGTGAGGTCGTCGAGCAGGAGGTTCATCCTCGTCAGGGAAGACTGCATCCGGCGGAAATTCGCTTTGGAGCCATCACTCAGTTTCCGCCCTTCCGATTTGATCACCAGTTCAAGCCCCGTGTAAATATTGCGTATCGGATGCTGTAATTCTGAGGTGGTGATGAGTGTGAACGCGGAAAGCTCGCGGGAAATCTTTTCAAGTTCACTGCATTTGTCGTTGAGATCGTCGTTCAGTTGCTTCAACTTATTTTCCGCTTCCATACGGTGCGATACATCGTGCATGATCACTACGGCGCCTTCTACCTGTTCCTCCAGGTTTTTCAGGGGCAGTGCATGGCATTCATACGCGTTCCTGCTGGCCACATCTCCTCCGGAGGAAAGGAATGCGGTTTCTCCTGATAGTGCCGTTTCTATGGCTTTGCGCAACGGCTCATCTTTTTCTGTAAACGGGAACAACGATAGAAGGGGGGCTCCTTTTGCCTTTTCAGTCGCAATACCGGTATCCCGGACCAGGGTGCTGTTCCATGATACCACCCGCCACTCCATGTCGATCGAGAAGATTTTATCCGACGTAGCATTGATGATCATTTCATAAACGGAAGGCGCATAGATCGAATAAGGTTGCATATCAACTGTTTAAGATTTACGAAATTAAATACTGATTAACTTTGACAAAATTTTTGTATTTCATTTTTGATTGACGTACTTTTAAACTACTTGCGGATTTCTGAACCCCGTCCCGCAAAGCTCATACATCAAATTTTCCCCCAACCGTAATTCATGATTTGCATACTGCCGATCCTTTAGGGATATGGAGTGCATCGCTGTTTTCGTTTCCTGGCATTTTACCTCTCTTACTCGGTTATTTCATTCATCCATAAAACTATTCCTATGCAAAAATTGATGCTTCTTATTGACGATGACAAAGAGGAACAGGAAATATTAAAAGCAGCCGTGGAAAAGGCTGATCCTGATGTTTCTTTCGCCTGGGCGGCAAATGCTTACCGCGCGGGTCTGTTCCTGGAGCAGGTATTACCCGATCTTATTTTTCTGGATTATAACATGCCGGGCATTAACGGCCTGGAACTGCTTTCTACCCTCCGCAGAAAGGAGAAAATGAAGCATGTGCCCGTATTTCTTTATACGTCAGCGCTTACACCTGCTTTGCAGGAAAGGGCCAGGACGCTGGGCGCCAATGGTTGCCTCGAAAAGCAACCCGATACAAAGCGCCTTGTACGTGAAGTACAGGATGCGCTGCGTGCCGTTGCTGGATCAAAACATCATCCCATTCATTAAAACCTTAAAACAATGCGTGTACACATCATTGAAACGGACAGCCAGTTTTCAGGTGTTATGGCCCGCTTCCTTGAAAAAAATGATTGCAAGGTTACCAGGAGCGGCTTTTCAGAAATGACGATTGTGCCGGATGCGGATGCCCTGGTGTACGACCTGGACGCGAATGTTGATCCGGCATTAAAACACCTTGAAAATATTATTCAGGAGCATCCCCAGATTCCCGTGATCGTTACCACCGATACCGATGATATCAAAATTGGTGTAGGAATCATCAAAACCGGTGCAGCGGATTGTCTGGTGAAGCCATTCCTGCCCGACCAACTGAAACAGGCACTCAGCACCGCCGCTGCCCGAAAAAAAAAGCAGGTGGATGAAAGTGTGGCGGTTGAAAATGAAATCCCTGTAACAGCAGAAACGCCACCGGATGAAAATACTTCATCAGAAGAATTCCTCTGGACTCCCGGCATGGAAATGTTGCGTACCCAGGCTGAATTAATCATCCGTAATATGGGAGTTGCCTTCATTTATGGGGAAGCTGGTACAGGGAAAAAAAGTCTTGCCAGGTATATTCATGAACAAAGTACCCGGAGGAGTGGGCCTTTTGTTGTGGCGGAAGGTGCAACAATTAAGGAGCATTTTGAACAGCGGATGGAGCAGTCTAAATCAGGAACTTTATTTATTGAAAAAACGGAAGATGTCCCGCAGGAAGTATTGTCGTTTCTGCTGAATGCTTCCGGCAACCACACGCAGTTGGTTTTTTCTTCCACACATTCCCTCGAAACTTTGGGGCAGAATGGGCATATCGATCAAACGCTGTTCAGTGGTGTTGAACATTATAGTGTATACCTTCCGCCACTGCGGAAACGTTCCGGCGATATACTGGCGCTGGCGCACCATTTCAGTATGGAAGCCTGCGCTGAAGTAAAGAAAGAGCGTATGTTCTTCTCCCCTGATGCCGAACGCGATTTTATGGCTTATGACTGGCCTGGCAATCTCCGGGAACTGAGAAATGTGGTGAACAGGATGGTTTTGTTGGGGAATGGGGGAGAAGCATGGCGCGCAGCTTATTTTAATTTCAGGAATACCGGAGAAGGGCAAATGGAGCCAGAAAAAGTTCCCGCCACAAAAAATACAATCAATTTAAGAGAAGCTTCTGCCAAAGCAGAAATGGATTTTATCCTGCGAATGCTGGAGAAAGTAAAATTCAACAAAAGCGCCGCTGCGCGGCTCATGAACATCAGCAGGCGCACATTGTACAACAAGTTAAGGATGAGTTGAGACCATACTCAGGTGGTACGGTTTTTTTGCCCGGAGAAATATGACAACACAACAGGCTGAACTTTGGTGGCGAAGCGCCGTAATTTACCAGGTATACCCGCGGTCGTTCCAGGACAGCAACAACGATGGTGTGGGCGACCTCAATGGGATACGTAAGCGCTTGAGCCACCTCGTTGCATTGGGGGTGGATGCACTCTGGATTTCGCCGGTGTATCCATCACCCATGGCCGATTTCGGTTATGATATCAGCGATTACACCGGGATTCATCCACTCTTCGGTACATTGGCCGAAATGGAGTGGCTCATTCAGGAAGCGCATGCCTTGCACCTCAGGGTTATCCTGGACCTGGTGCCGAACCATACTTCCGATCAGCATCCCTGGTTCCTCGAATCGCGTTCTTCCCTTTCCAACCCGAAAAGAGATTGGTATATATGGGAAGATGCCCGTCCCGGTGGTGGCCCGCCCAACAACTGGCTCAGTGTTTTCGGCGGCGGAGCCTGGGAATGGGACGAACATACTGAACAATATTATTACCATGCTTTCCTGAAAGAACAGCCCGACCTAAACTGGCGGAATCCGGAAGTAAGAATGGCCATGTACAATGTTATGCGGTTCTGGCTTGAAAAAGGCGTGGATGGCTTCCGTGTGGATGTGATGTGGCACATGATCAAAGATGCGCGCTTACGCGATAATCCCGTTAATCCCGGGTATGCCCCGGGGCAACCTACTTACAACCAGTTGCTGCCGGTGTATTCTACCGATCAGCCTGAAGTACACGATATCGTGGCTGAAATGCGGGACATCATGGAAACGTTCGGCCACGACAAACTCCTGATTGGCGAAGTGTACCTCCCCCTGCATGACCTGGTATTGTATTATGGCAAAAACAATGAAGGCGCGCACCTGCCCTTTAATTTTCAACTAATTACCCTGCCCTGGGATGCCAAAACGATAGCTGCCTGCGTGGATGAATACGAAGGGCTTCTGCCTGCCAACGCATGGCCAAACTGGGTACTGGGCAACCACGATAACCACCGGGTGGCGAGCCGTACCGGAATACAACAGGCAAGGGTAGCCGCCATGCTTTTGTTCACGCTTCGCGGAACACCCACGGTGTATTATGGCGATGAGGTCGGTATGCGCAGTGTGGCCATTCCTCCGGAAGAAGTGAAAGACCCGCAGGGGCTCAATATGCCTGGTCTTCACCTGAGCCGTGACCCGGCACGCACGCCCATGCAATGGGATACGTCTCCGTATGCGGGATTTTCAGGTGTGCAGCCCTGGCTACCGGTGGAGCGCTCCTGGCAACGGTGTAATGTGGCCGTTCAACAGGATGATCCTTATGCTATGCTGTCACTTTACAAAGACCTGATACAGCTTAGGAAAGCAGCACCCGCCTTGCATGCAGGTGATTACGATCCTGTATATGCCGACCGCGGCATTATGGCGTTCACCAGGAAAATGCCGGGTAACCCCGGCTTCCTCATGGTGCTCAATATGACGCATGCGCCCGCCTGGTTCGTTCCGGCGCATTTCCCTTTTAAAGGAGAAGTGGTGTGCGCCACCATTCCGGAATGGAATGGCGTGAAGGTCAGCAATAGTATCGGTTTGGATGGCGACCTCGGAATTATTATTCAACTGGAAGATTAAAATAGCGTAGTTACAATGAGCAGTATTGAACCCGATAAGGCTTTGGTGGAAATCTTGGCGCAGTGGTTAAAGAATGGGAATGAAACCATTGCTGCCGCGGAAAGTGTAACGGCAGGTTTGGTCCAATTTAATTTATCATGCATGCCGGAAGCTTCCCTTGTTTTTAATGGCGGAATTACAGCGTACAACCTGGACCAAAAAACAAAACACCTGAAAGTGGATCCTGTGCATGCAGCGCGGGTGAATTGTGTTTCAGAACGCGTTGCCGTGGAAATGGCCGCTGAGGTGGCCAATGTTTTTGATGCTACCTGGGGCATCGGTATAACGGGATATGCCGCGCCGGTACCTGAGTCGGAAAACCTGCTGTTCGCCTATTATGCCATCGTGTACCGGCAGGAACTTCTGGACTCCGGTATGTTAACCGGCAAGGAAGGAACGCCTGCGGCGCTACAGGCTTATTACGCGCATACATTATTGGAGCGGTTATTGGAAATAATGAAGGCGAAAACCCCCGCTTAACGGTGCGGGGGTTTTTCTTTGTAATATTTGTTCTTCTTTTTCTGATAGGAAGATTCGTTGGTATAATCGTCACGTCTTCCGAAGTTGGATTTTTCGTGCCAGGCTTCGGGATGTTGTTCGTCGGACTTTTTATGCTCTTCCTCTTTTTTAATAAGGTTGTCTTTGCTTGATGGTTTTTGTTTCATGGATTTAAATTGAAGGATGAAAGCCTGGTCAACGCATTGAACCAGGTTGAGCTGTATCCTTTCTCGCCACGGTATCTACCGAAAGCGGGGTGGTATCGTTGCTGTTTGGAAATCCTCCGGAGGAATCCGCGTGCATTTGAATACGTGTACTGTCCTGTTCAGCTTTATCGTCGCCGGTGTTTCCGCAGGCGAGCAAACCCAGGCATAGAAAAATAATGGCTATTGATTTCATGGTAAATAAATTAATGGTGTATTACGGCAACGGTTCTTCTTCTTCTTCTCCAATACTGTAATAATCATTTTCTTCATCAGTTTCATCTTCATCGTCATCTCCGGGAATATCCAGTTCCGCGCCGTCGGAAGTGGTGTTGCCTTCGTTCAGCGGATCACCTTCGTCATCCGTGTCATCAAGTTGGGTTTCATCAAAAAGTTCGTCGTCGTTACCGTCGTTGTCCTGGTCGGGGTTTCCAAGCGCGGCGATGTCTTCATCTGTTACTTCAGCGTCTATATCTTCAGGATTTTTCTTCGGCCCCTTTTGTGCGTAGAGATCGGCCCTGTCGCGGATCACTTCTTCTTTCGGCGGCATATTGATGCCTGTTTCTTTTTTGGGTGATGTGTGTAATAACATGATAGCGTATTTAATTTGATTGAAATAATGGTTAATCATCTCTTGTCTTTTTCCTGCCCTGCATGGCGATATAAGTACCGATGAGCAGCAGTACAATAAACGTGGCGATGATCACGATTACCATTTCGGATGTTTTAAAAGGATATATGCAAATTTCGGAGACAGGTTAAACCGGTTTATTTGTGAAGGTTTTTCCCGGAGGTGTATATAAAATGCTTCAAAACCAATGGTCCGCATATTGAACGGATACGTGAAAAGCTATGTTCATTGCTCCAGTATTAGCAGCTTCCGTTACCGCCACCGCCGTAATGTCTTTTTATATGTTCATTGTTGCGCTGTTCAGCGGGAAGGAATACCGGATTCCGTTTATCCTGGGGAGTATGTTCAGTGAAAAAAGTACCGCGGGAAATCTGATGGACTATTCCCTTCGAACCAGGATCATCGGAACATTGATGCATTATTTTACCGGCGCCCTGTTTGCGCTGGCATTCCTTTTTTCGTGGCGCAGAGAATGGCTGGATTTATCCGTGGAATCGATGTTCGTTTATGGAATTATTATTGGCATTGTGGGCATTGTGGTGTGGCGGATATTCTTTTTCTTTCACCCGTTCGCCGTTCGGATCAACCTGAAGAAATACCTTTTTCATTTGTTCATCGCGCACCTGATTTTTGCCGCGGTGTTATGGTATGTTTTTGGTCTGCTTGTCAAAGATATGCTGCTGATGGAGGAACCTTACGGTATCATTGAAATGTAACTTATACTTTTCTTTCAAAAGCATCGAAAAGATAATCGTGATCGTGGTGCAGGTTGTGGAGAATTATTCTCCTTACATTTGGGTGTTCAAATCTTTTTAATGCCGCCTCCAGTTCTGTCCATGAAGTGAACAGCGGCACCTTACCCGACATGTCTTCCCTGGTGATGTGTGCGGTTGCGGCTTCAAACTGTTCAGGGCGCTTCAGCTCAGCGAGTTGTTCAGGTTCCAGCAATATTGTTTTCCAATACTGGTAGGCGCTTTCCAGGGCTTCTTCTTTCGTGGGGGCAAAGGAAAACGAATATTGCAGCAGTACCGGGCGGGAATCGTCATCACCTGCATAGGCTTTGATCTTACGGTCCGCTTCTTCCGGCGTTGAAGCGGTGGTGAGCAATCCTTCGCTCCAGTCGCTGACCCTGGCCGCTGTTTCTTCCGATACCGCGGCGATGAATATGGGCGGTCTTTCTTTGGGAAGTGTAAACAGTTTTGCCCTGTTCATTTCCACTAATCCTTCCATTGTGATTTCTCTACCTTCCAGCAACAATCGGATGGCTTGTTCGCATAGTTGTAGCCGTGTGTTCCTGGTTGTTTTTGAAGGCCATTTTCCAACCACCGCTTCGTTCAGCGCTTCTCCGCTCCCCAATTCAATAGAAAACCTTCCGGGGAACAGTTCACACAAAGTAGCAGTAGCCTGCGCGATCATTGCCGGATGGTACCTTCCGCCCGGGGCGCATATTACACTGAATGGCAGTTTTGTGGCCTGCATGGCAGCGCCTAACCACGAAAAGGAAAAACCGCTCTGACCCTGTAGGTTGGTCCAGGGGAAAAAATGATCGGAACAATGAATGGCATCGAAGCCTGCAGCCTCCGCACGTACAGCCCAGCGCAGCAGTTGAGAAGGCGGAAACTGCTCATGTGAAGCATGATAAGCCAGTGGTGTATGCATGAACAATCTGTTTCAGAAAATATTCAAAAAATGGTGCCCGCAATCTTTTTTGTGCAGGAATTTCCGTTACTGTGTAGCATTTGCACAGAATACGCGCGGAACTTCGCTTATAGGGCATGGCAGGAAAGTTGAAAGATATATCAAATGATTGTTCACACAAAAAGAAAAAATACTATGAATACTGAATTTGGCTCCGAAGGAAAGGTCGCGGAAGCGATAGAAGACAAAACATCAAGAGTGCCATCTGATGTTTATTTATGGGCATCCGTGGGCGCGATGGTGGTTTCCGCCACATTAAAATGTCTGGGCAGAAAACACGCGAGCCTGTTCGTGGGGCAATGGGCTGCTCCATTCCTGCTCATGGGTATTTACAATAAGATTGTGAAAACCCATGGCCACGATCAGCAGGATGCTATGCAATAATATCATTAACAGGAATACAAATAAAAACACGCGATTATGAAACAATTACTATTGGTGGCGGGGATCAGCTTCGGTATGGTGGCCCTCGCTCAAACTTCACAACCATCCGGTTCAGCATCGGATGAGCAGGACCTGATCATAACGGATACGGTTCCTAAAAAAGATACAACAAAGAAAAAGGGGAAAAGGGGAAAAACCGACACGTTGCGGAGAGATACCTCACGCTGGCCCACAGATACAAGTCTGGTGAGGTAATAACGCAGTTTTGTGGTGATTTGTAGAAGGGTGGGAGCCATTGGGTTTCCGCCCTTTTTACTTTTTAATGTGTGGTGCCGGCAGGACGTGAAGCGCATTGCTTCCTGCACAATCTTACAGTTTCCAATGTTCTTTGGTACAAATCGGGATGGCCTTTTGGAAGGTTAAGCAGTATGTCCTCCGCTTCCAGCAGGTAACGCGGTGCGAAATCGGATCCACTGTGCACAATGTCTGTGCTGTTGTCAAGGATGTCGGCATACTTAATGGTTTGTGCCGCAGGCGAAATCTTCGACAATCGCAATACTTCCAGCTTTTTCCTTTTCACTCTGTTCCAGCCCGGATATTTTGCAGATACATATTCATCCGTTAGTTCCTGCACTAATTTCAGCACTTTCACCGCTTCCGGACCCGGATGCAGGGTTTGAAGAAATTTGAAAAGCATATTGGCAGACACTTCCGTGTCTTCAATCACATCATGCAACAGTGCTGCTTCCAGCACTACTTCATCGGTTACATACTCGGCACAAATCTGCATTACACGAACCGGATGGTTGATGTACGGTTCGTTGGCATACTTCCTGCGCTGCCCTTCGTGTGCCGACCTTGCGAATGCTTCAACCGTAGCTAGTGTACTCATTTTGAATTTGTTTTAAAGTTAATGAATTTAAAATGCAAACCCTGTTCCACTAAAGCCGGGCATGTGAATTGAAACACTGCTGTAAAGAAAACTGCCATGCAAATCGAACAGGCGGATAAGGGAGCGCTTCAACTGGAGGAATCCATTCCCCTCCAGCGCA
>CAMLRX010000025.1 GCA_946482545.1 uncultured Flavihumibacter sp.
AAATTTCAGGCCGTGCAAAAGATATCAGTAAATTTGAACGTTTCTATATCCTAAAATACCTGTTGCAGATGCACCTGATCAAGAGAAGTGTCCTTGCCTTACTGTTACTGAGCGCCGTTTCCACAAATGCCCAGCATTATTATAAAGATATTCTGGCTGTGAAACAAACCGTGTCCACCCAAAAACTGTACGCCGCCGAAAAGGTAAAAAAGGTAACCCTGAAAAGCCTGGATGCCGACCGGACCGTTACCCGTAACTTTATGTGTTACCAACTGGTGAGCCCTGATTTTACCCAGCTTACCACCATCACCCGCACCGATTTCAGTGGCAACTCCAACATGAAGACCTTCTTCGATCCCAATGGCCGCCTCCTCCAGGTAAAAGACAGTACCGATGGTAACGTGACCACTACCAGCTATGTTTATTCCCCGCAGGGAAAACTGCAGTCGCTCACCACCACCATCCGTTCTCTTAAAGATGCTTTCGAACAAAAAGAAGAGCACCAATGGCAGTACACTTCCAAAGGCGCGCCGGAACAGATGGTGCGCATCCTCAATGGGAAGGATACCACGCTGGTTACGTTCATCACCGATGAAGCCGGTAAAGTGCTGGAAGAAAAAACGATTTTCTCACCCCGCCGCTCTGAAACCATTTACTATTATTACAACCAGGAGGGCCGTCTTTCCGATATTGTGCGGTACAATACCAAAGCGCGCCGCCTTTTACCGGATTATATGTTTGAATATGATAACGCCGGAAGGGTGGTGAAAACGGTGCATATCCCGAACAGCAGCAGCAACTACCTGACCTGGGTGTACCAGTATGATGCCGCGGGCCTGAAACTGAGTGAAACGGCGTTGGATAAGCAGAAGGAGATGATGGGGAGGATTACGTATGCGTATGAGCGGTAGTTATGTGTTTTTTTTCACGCAAAGACGCAAGGGAGCAAGGACGCAAGGGGCTGTTCGGTTTTGGAAAACCCTGGTTTGTTCTTGCATTTTTTCATCAGCATTTATACCTGAAATAGCTTCTGTTTGAGGCCATTTATTTAAACCTGTTCATGTCTAAATTAGAACTGTTAGTTAATAGGGTTTTACCAACCTGCTCAAGAGAATTTAACAAAGAATAGCGCCTCAACATACAAGCTGTTTCACCACAAACAAGGCCTTGCGTCCCTGCTCCCTTGCGTCTGCGCTGTGCGAAGCACAAAGCAGTTGCGTGAAAGAGATACAAAAAAACAGACACACTTTACCCCAGGCACCGCTTATACAACTGCACCGTATTCTCCAACCCAAGATACAACGCATCCGAAACCAATGCGTGCCCTATAGATACCTCCAGCAACCCCGGCACTTCCTGCGCGAAAAACGCCAGGTTCTTCAGATCCAGGTCGTGACCCGCATTGATGCCCAACCCCAGTTCTACCGCCTTAGCCGCCGCAGACCTGTAAGGCGCAACCGCCGTTTCTTTGTTGGTGGGAAACATCCGCGCATAAGCTTCAGTATATAACTCAATGCGATCGGTGCCCGTAGCCAGCGCGCCCTCTACCATCTCCACTACGGGATCCACAAATATGGAAGTGCGGATGCCAGCGTTCCGGAAGATATTAATCGTTTCTACCAGGTAATGCTTGTGTTCAATAGTATTCCATCCGTGGTCGCTGGTGAGTTGCCCATCGGCGTCGGGCACCAGTGTTACCTGGTCCGGGCGTACTTCCAATACCAACTGAATGAATTTTTCTTCCCTGGGATTGCCCTCAATATTAAATTCCGTGGTAATGATAGGTTTTATGTCCCGCACGTCCTGGTAGCGGATATGGCGTTCATCGGGACGTGGGTGCACAGTAACGCCATCCGCGCCGAAAAGCTGGACATCAACGGCTGCTTTTACAACATCAGGTGTGTTTCCTCCGCGACTGTTGCGGAGCGTGGCGATCTTATTGATATTGACCGAAAGTTTGGCATGTTCCTTCATGCCGCGAAGTTAGTTATTTATTCTCCTCGGCAATTCCGGCGAGCGCCTGTTCTTTTTCCAGTATCCAGGCGGGAAGCGGCATTTCCGTGTGCATTTTCCAGTGTCCGTTCTCCCGGATCAGTTTAAACATAAGCCTGTTGCCGCGGTCGTCGCAAACATCAACCGTAAACAATCCTTCGGGAAATGAATGTACTTTTCTGAAGTTGAACTCTCTCAACCTTCCTTCGCATTTCAGTAGTTCAGTAAACTGAATATTCTTTATAAACTCCAACTGCATGATTAAATGATTCGGAAGAACTACCACAATAACTGTGCAAGAAATTTGAATAGAGGAATTTTAAATTTTGAATGATGAATTTTGAATGGGAGAGGAGGTGGGGTGAGGCTAAAAAAGCTGCCAAATAAGGAAATATCCCCATCTGACAGCCTTTCTATAATATCCCGGATTTCAAATCAGAATCTACTACTCAAACCTAACCCCTCAATCCAACATTCAAAATCCATCATTCAAAATTAGTACCTGTACAACTCCGGCTTAAACGGACCTTCTTTAGAAATACCGAGGTATTCCGATTGTGCATCCGTCAGTTCATCAAGTTCCACGCTGATCTTTTTCAGGTGCAGGCGTGCCACTTTTTCATCGAGGTGCTTCGGCAGCACATATACTTTGTTCTCGTATTTTTCGTGGTTCAGCCACAGTTCGATCTGGGCGAGTGTTTGGTTGGAGAAGGAGTTACTCATCACGAAGCTGGGGTGACCAGTAGCGCAGCCCAGGTTTACGAGACGGCCTTCAGCCAGCAGGATGATGTCTTTTCCATCTACATTATAGATATCTACCTGAGGCTTCACGGTATCTTTTGTATGACCGTAGTTGGTATTCAGCCAGGCAACATCGATTTCGATGTCGAAGTGTCCGATATTACAAACAATGGTCTTGTCTTTCATCTTCTTGAAATGCTCGCCTGTGATGATGTCGCGGCAACCTGTTGTGGTCACAACGATATCGGCTTCAGCCACGGCGTTGGTCATTTTCTTCACTTCAAATCCGTCCATAGCGGCCTGGAGGGCACAGATAGGATCGATTTCAGTCACGATCACGCGGGCGCCTGCACCACGGAGTGATTCGGCGGAACCTTTACCAACATCGCCATAACCTGCCACAACGGCAACTTTACCGGCCATCATCACGTCTGTGGCACGACGGATCGCGTCCACCAGTGATTCTTTACAACCGTATTTGTTGTCGAATTTGGATTTGGTAACAGAATCGTTCACGTTGATGGCGGGGATAGGCAGGGTGCCTTTTGCCATTCTTTCATAAAGGCGGTGCACACCGGTAGTGGTTTCTTCACTCAGCCCTTTAATGTTAGCGATCATTTCGGGGTATTTGTCGAATACCATGTTGGTGAGATCACCACCGTCGTCGAGGATCATGTTCAGGGGGCGGTCGTGGCTGCCGAAGAACAGGGTTTGTTCAATGCACCAGTCGGCTTCTTCCTGTGTTTGACCTTTCCAGGCGAAAACACCTACGCCGGTAGCGGCAATGGCTGCAGCGGCATGGTCCTGGGTAGAGAAGATATTGCAGGAGCTCCAGCGCACTTCAGCGCCGAGGGCTGTCAAAGTTTCGATCAGAACTGCGGTTTGGATGGTCATGTGCAGGCATCCTGCAACGCGCGCACCTTTCAGGGGCTGGGAAGGACCATATTCTTCACGGATAGACATCAGACCGGGCATTTCGGCTTCTGCAAGCTTAATTTCCTTGCGGCCCCATTCTGCCAGGCTCATGTCCTTCACTTTATAAGGAAGGCTGAGATCAATTTGTTGTACTGCTGACGACATTTTGAAAACTTTTTGCGGTTAATTAATGGCTGTAAAGATAGTTCTTTGGAATAAAAATAAAATACCAGACTGTTTTTTAGAACAAATGAGTTGTATTTGGCTATCTTTTCAGAACAAAAGCATAAAATTCTTCCTTTATGGCCCTTCAAAAAGAAAATTCAGATACCGGTTCATCCATCTCCCTGGATGAAAAAGATATCGCCATTCTGAAAATACTCCAGGAGAACGCCCTGGCAACGGTAAGGGAGATTGCCGCCACCGTTCACCTAAGCACAACGCCTGTACATGAACGCATCAAAAGGATGGAAGAAGCCGGGGTAATCAGTTGTTACGCAGCCCTGGTGGATCCTGCTAAAGTGAAGAAAGGATTGATGGTAATATGTTATGTTTCCCTGAAAGAACACGGCAAACGCACAGGAAGCAAATTCGTTAAACTGATCCAGGAGATGAACGAGGTGGTGGAATGTTACAGCATCAGCGGTGAATTCGATTTTATGCTGAAAGTGGTGGCCGAACACATGAACGATTATTATGATTTCCACGTGAACAAACTCAGTCAGATCGAGAACATAGGCCACCTCCAGAGCGTATTTGTGATGGGAAAGATCAAAGACACACACCGACTCATTTTTTAAAATTCTTTCGCCACGCAAACGGTTGCGCAATTTTTCTGATGCAGATTAGAGCCGGATTAATTCCTAATTTTACAACCGGTTACAGGTTTTGATCAATCAGCACCACCGATGAATGACTAGTATCAGCAGCAATAATATGGAGGAGCGCCAAACCTGGGCAGCCTTTGCCAATGGCGATGATGAGGCGCTGAAAACATTGTACGACACTTACTTTGAAACACTTTTCAGTTTCGGAAGAAAATTCACCGGCGATACGGTGCTCGCAGAAGATGGGATACAGGATCTTTTCCTGAAACTCATGAACAACCGCGCTGCCCTCACCGTTCCCGACCATGTTTCCGCTTACCTGATCAGGGCGTACCGCAACATACTGATCGACAAACAACGGAAAATTCAATCCACACGTACCGATCAACTTGATGGCAGCGAATTTCCCGGCGCCTTCTCATTGGAAACTGCCCTGGAAGAAAAAGAAGAACTGGTGCTGCTGCGCGAAAAACTAAAAAAAGCCCTGGAAGACCTTACGCCACGACAGCGTGAGATCATTTACCTGCGCTACCATTACAACTTTACTTATGAAGAAACGGCCGAAATTCTTGGTCTGACCGAGAAAGCGACCTACAAACTGATGGCCCGCGCCATCCAGGGACTGAAAGACGCGTTCCCGCTGCTGCTGTTATTTTTAAAATAATTTTTAAGAGCGTGGGGTAAAATAAATAACAGCTTCGTCCTATACCTGTTCCCCTTGTTAAACCTTATTGAAAGTGATATGAAGAAAGATTTTGCCAAATATAAATTGGATGATTTCCTGCTGGATGAAGATTTCCAGGCCTGGTTCAGGAACAGGGATCATCAAACCAGTGAAGATTGGAACCAATTTTTGCGGGAAGAAACCCTGCATCCTGAAAGTTTCCGCGAAGCGATTCAGGTGGCTGAAATGATTGCCAGCGATGGTTTTGAGGAAAGTCCGGAAACCCAGGCGCGGCTCTGGAACAATATTGTAGAAATGCGCGGTACAAATGAAACACGGGTGATATCCATCTGGCGCAGGTTCCGGGTACCCGCAGTTGCAGCGGCTGTAATACTGGTGCTGGCCGGTGCTGCATGGATAGGAGGATTCTTTGAAAAAAAGGAAGCCGTTCAGGTGGCTCAAAAAACAGTGAACGACGCGCAACCTGGATCGGATAAAGCCACACTTACCCTCGAAGATGGAAAGGTGATAGAATTGGATGTGGCTTCAGCCGGAAACCTGGCCACCAATGGCAACATCCAAGTGGTGAAAAAAGGCGGTGAACTCACGTATGAAGTGAACGATGCCGGCACGGGGGCAGGGAACGAAATGGCTTACCATAAACTGGCCACACCACGCGGCGGACAATTCCGCATTATGCTGCCCGATGGCAGCCGGGTTTGGCTGAATGCATCTTCCTCCCTTCGTTTTCCCGCTTCATTTGCGGCAAACGAAAGAAGGGTAGAAGTTGCCGGCGAAGCCTATTTTGAAGTGGCTAAAGACAAACAGCGTCCGTTCCGCGTAATGGTGAGCGGCTCCGAGGTGGAAGTGCTGGGTACTTCCTTCAATATTATGGCTTATACCAACGAGTCTGCGCTGAAAACGACCTTGCTGGAAGGTGCCGTTAAAATGAGCCACGGTTCCGAAGAAGCGCTTCTGGCTCCGGGCCAGCAATTGATAGCGCAGGAGGACAAAATTACGTTGAAGAAAAATGTGGATGTGGAAGCAGAAGTGGCCTGGAAGAACGGCATGTTCCTTTTCAATGGAGCGGGATTACCACAGGTAATGCGTCAACTGGAAAGATGGTACGATGTGGAAGTACAGTATGAGAATGGTGTGCCGAAGGGTACGTTAACGGGAGAGTTTCCACGGAGTATGATGTTATCGGAAGTATTGAAAGTATTAAAGTTGAGTGGCTTTAATCTTGAAATAAAAGACAAAACAATTTACGTCAGGTAATGATGAGAAAATAAAACCAACAGGTAAAAGCAGCCGCACAAAAAAGCCGGAAACAATTGCAGTGTTACCGGCCAGATGTAAGGTTGTTATTATACAATAGCTCAAGACTGTTTTTAAAACCAAACACAACCAAAACTATGCAATTAGTTGCAAATGGCAAAGTTGTGCCCGTTACCCCCGGGTACAAAAGGCTAACCCACCAATTAACATCGCAAACTGCGTTGATCATGAAACTGACTGTAATTTTAATCCTGGGGATCAGCTTGCACGTGAGTGCGTCCACCTACTCCCAAAGCGTTTCGTTGAATACGAAGAACGCTTCCCTGGAGCAGGTTTTCAGGCAGATCAAAAAACAGACCGGGTACTCCTTCGTTTACCGGCAGGATTGGATGGACGCTGCCCGAAGGGTAGATGTCAGCATCTCCAACATGCCGCTGGAAAAAGCGCTGGAACTTTGTTTTATTGACCAGCCTTTCACCTTTTCAATTGTTGACAAAACGATTGTGCTGCGCCGTGCGGAAAATCAGGCGCCCGTTGTTGTAATCAGAGCCCCCAAAACCGAAACGCCGGAAGCGATCGTGAAAGGGAAGGTCGTGGATGATAAAGGAGAGCCTGTTGCAGGGGCCAGTATTTCCGTGAAAGGAACCAAAACCGGAACCTCAACCGATGCGCAAGGTAATTTCTCTGTAAACATTACCGCAAAAGCAACCCTGTTAATTTCAGCGGTTGGCTTTGAGTCACAGGAAATTAAGGTAAATGAAGAAAAAGACGCCACGTTGAATATTTCCCTTAAAAGGCTGGAAAGCAAAATGGAGGAAGTGGTGGTTACCACCGGCATCTTTAACAGGAACAAAAATAGTTATACAGGTGCAGTTACCACCGTCACAGCAGAGGAACTCGCTTCTTTCGGCAACAGGGATCTGATCACTTCTCTGCGGAACGTTGATCCTTCTTTCAACATCATTGAAAGCAATACATTCGGTTCTAACCCAAACAGGTTACCGGAAATTCAGATCAGGGGAAATTCAAGTCTGCCAAACGTGGATCAGTTGCAAGACGATACCAGGACCGGCATCAATACGCCATTGATTATCCTTGATGGGTTTGAATCTACTCTTCAGCGCCTGCTGGATATTAACCAGAATGAGGTGGAATCACTAACCATATTAAAAGACGCTTCAGCCACTGCAATTTATGGTTCAAGGGGCGCAAATGGCGTGGTGGTCATCAAAACGAAGGCGCCCAAAGCCGGAAAACTCCGCCTTTCCTACAGAGCGGATGTGAATGTGGAAGCCCCGGATCTTACGCAATACGATGTATTGAACGCAAGACAAAAACTTGACCTGGAATACAAAGTCGGGCTATACAATACGCCCCGGGCTGAACAGGATGTTCCACTGAAACAATATTATTATTTCCTGCTCAATGAAGTGAACAGAGGCGTGGAAACCGACTGGCTTTCTAAGCCCGTGCGCACCGGAGTGGGCCAGCGGCATAACCTCCGCCTTGAAGGTGGAGACAACGCGTTCAGGTATTCCATATCCGCACAACTCAACGATATCCAGGGTGTAATGAAAGGTTCATACCGCCGGAATTTCAACGGTACCATAAATCTCATGTACAACTACCGGAACCTGCGTTTCAGCAATAATCTCATCATCGGGCTGGGCAACAGTCAGGAATCTCCTTATGGTTCTTTCTCTGATTATGTGAAAATGAATCCTTATTGGGCACCTTACGATGCCAACGGAAATCCCCTTAAAACGTTGGGCGATCCAAGGTCAACCATTTATACCTCACGCTGGAACACCCTTCCCACGAATCCTTTGTACAACGCCACGCTGAACACTTTCGATAAATCCAACAATACCGATATCACCAATAATTTCCAGGTGGAATGGCGCCTGAACCCCGACCTCAACCTCAGGGCACGGCTCGGTGTTACCAAAACAGACAACGGCTACGACGCATTTCGTCCTGCAGACCATACTGCATTCGCTAATATGGCCGATATCCTCCGTCGCGGCGACTATGTTTATGGATCAGGTAAAGGCTTTCGTTATGATGCCAGTCTGAACCTTAACTACAACAGAACTTTCGGTAAGCATTCCGTTTTTGGGGGACTGGATTATAACATCAGGGAGAATTCCTCCTCTTTCTATTCTTTCAAAGCCGAAGGCTTTTCCAATCCGAACTTCGATTTCATTTCCATGGCCATGCAGTATGCACTGGATGGAAAACCTTCCGGAACGGAGTCCAAAACAAGATCGGTGGGTATTACAGGAAGTGTGAACTATACCTGGGACCAGCGCTATTTTGCAGACTTCTCCCTACGTACAGATGGTTCCTCCCAGTTCGGACGCCTGAACAGCTTCGCACCCTTCTGGTCGGTAGGCGCAGGCTGGAACCTGCACCAGGAAGACTTCTTCAAACAAATGCCTTTTATCAACAGGCTTAAGTTAAGAGGTTCAACAGGCATCACCGGCTCTCAGAACTTCAGTGCTTACCAGGCACTCTCCACTTATGGTTACTACTCCGATGACAGGTACTTCTCCTGGACAGGGGCTTCTATGCTTGGTCTCGGTAACGAGAACCTTAGGTGGCAACAGAAAAAGAATTATAATATAGGAACGGAAGTTGAATTGTTCAACAGGAGACTTACACTGGTGGCGGATTATTACATTGAAACCACCAATGGCCTGATCTCTTCCGTAGACCTTCCCGCTTCAAGTGGCTTTTCTTCTTACATAGAAAATATAGGAAGAGTAGAAAACAGGGGGATTGAACTGAAAGCGACAGTATTCCCCTACCGGGACCTGAAGAAAGGAATATCCTGGAGCGTTACCGGTGCCGTGGTACAGAACCGGAACAAGATCATAGAAATATCTGATGCATTGAAATCGGCGCAGAAAAACCTGGAAGAAGACAGGAGCGCTTTGCCCAGCAACCTTTTCAGGGAAGGGTTTTCCACCAATACAATTTATGTGGTACCATCGGCAGGTATCGACCCGTCAACCGGCAAGGAAATTTACATCGACAGGAATGGCGACCCCACCTATACCTGGGACCACCGCGATCTTCGTGCAATGGGCACCACTGATCCCGATTTCTTCGGTAATGTGAGCACCATGTTCAGGTACAAATCTTTCTCTTTAAACGCGGCTTTCGGCTACCGCATCGGCGCACAGCAGTACAATACCACGCTTATTCAGAAAGTGGAAAATGCCGACTATAAATACAATGTGGACACAAGAGTATATGAAGACCGCTGGCAGCAACCTGGCGACAATGCGGCTTTTAAAGGATTGCTTGTAACAGCGGCTACCAACAAAACTTCAAGGTTTGTGCAGGATGAACACATGTTCCGCCTGCAGAACATTAACCTTACCTACGATGTGAAAACCAAAATGCTGAAAAAACTCGGTATGCAGGCACTTTCCTTCTCCGGTAACATGGCTGATCTGTTCTACTTCTCTACCGTCAGGCAGGAACGGGGAACAAGTTATCCTTTCTCACGCCAGATATCGTTTACCATGAATGCAGTTTTCTAATCACCAACCAAACCAACATTATGTTATTCCATCATAAAAAAATAGCTGTTGCACTGCTTGGCGTTTCATTGCTCGCCACATCCTGTAAAAAATGGCTCGATGTGCGGCCTAAAACAGAAATGCCTGCCGATGTAATGTTCACCACTGAAAGTGGCTTCCAGGACGCACTCACAGGTGTGTACATCAACATGAAATCGACCAGAGCTTATGGCGAATCCCTTACTTACGGCACAGTGGAACGCCTCACCAGTTCCTGGGATGTTACCACCAATACCACGGAACAATTCCTGGGACTGTTCAGGTATGAAGAGGCGAATGTGCAGGAACGTTTTGAAAGCATTTATAGCCAGTTGTACAAAGTGATCGCTGAAACAAACGCGATACTGGATGTGATTGATGCACGTAAAAATGTTTTCCGCACCGAAGGCGGATTTGAAATGATCAAAGGCGAATGTCTTGCCATCAGGGCTTATTGCCATCTTGACCTGCTCAGGTTATTCGGACCCGTGCCCACAGAGGTTTCCGCAACACCTGTATTGCCCTACGTGAAAAGATTGTCGAAGGAGCCGAACCAGCACCTCACTGTAGAACAATTCAAAACGGAATTAATGAAGGACCTGACAGACGCGGCTGCGCTGCTGAAAGACGTGGATCCCTTTACAAAGTATTCCCAAACTGAACTTTCTAATCCGGGTAACCCTTCTTATACCGCGTTCAACCCGCAAACCACTTATGCCGCCTTCCGTTTTTTACGGATGAATTATTACGCCGTAAAAGCGTTGCAGGCCCGCGCGCACCTCTGGTTCCAGGATAAAAATGAAGCGTATGCGGCTGCTATGGAAGTGATTAACGCACAAAACCCAAATGGTGCACAAAAATTCAGGCTTGGTGTTTCTTCCGATATGACCGCGGGAGATTTGAACTTGTCTGTGGAACACATATTCGGGCTTTATGATTTTCAGATGGCCACGAAGTATGCCAACCATTTCACTTCAGGAAGCCTGAAAAAAGGAAGTGCTGTAACTACCGTGAACAGCCAGCTTTATGGCAATACCGGTACCGATATCCGTGAAGTGAATCTCTGGGAACTGATTACGCTGGCCAACGGGTCAAAATGTTATATCCTTAAAAAATACCGGGGCCCGGTTTCCACAGGTAATTCCACGCCATATCCCATTGGTGGCTACCAGGTACCCATGTTGCGTGCCAGCGAAATGTACCTCATAGCCATTGAAACAGCGCCAACTGCCGAAGCGCAGCAATTGTGGGATGCTTTCAGAACCGCAAGGAATATTCCGGTAAACACACTGCCCGGTGATTATACTGCCTTACAAAGAGAATTGATAAAAGAATACCGCAAAGAACTTTTTGCAGAAGGGCAGGCTTTCTTTGCGTACAAACGCATCAACGCGCCAAAGGCAAACTTTCTCTGGGCACCATCAGCAGCAACAGTGAATTATACCGTTCCGCTACCATTAACCGAGTTTGTTAAATAATTAATTCCACTACAATGAAAAAGTTCAGCATATTCCTGTTGCCCGCGCTGATGGCGTTGACCTTCACCGCATGCAAAAAGGACCAGTATTATCTTTACAAGGACGCGGCCATGATCCAGTTCGGACCAGCGCCAGACAGGATATATTCAGCATCCTTCGATATGGCCGACACCTTGAAACCATATACTTTTTACTATGAAACACCCGATGTAGTGCAGGATACGGTGTTCTTCGACGTGTACGCCGTAGGTGGGGTGTCGAAAACAGACCGGCCCTTTGTGTTGGAACAGGAGCAGGTTCCCGATCTGCTGAATGCCGTTCCGGGCACACATTACAAAGCTTTCAACGATCCTTCTCTGAAGGCGGCTTACACTATAAAAGCCGGTGAAGTACACGCCTCTGTTCCTGTTGTACTCCTGCGCGATCCCTCCCTTAAAACAGGTACTTACTACCTTACCATAAAGGTCGCTGCCAACGAACACTTTAAAAAAGGAGAAGTGCGCAAACTCTGGAGAAAGGTAGAGTTCACCGACAGGCTCAGTCGGCCCGCCGCATGGAACGCGAGCGGCGTACAGTATTACTGGGGTAAATACAGCACTGTGAAGCACGCTTTCATGATTGAAAAAAGCGGAGAGAAATGGGACCAGGAATTTATGAATACTGTATTCACAGATTTCGCCATGGTGTCTTACTGGAGGGCACAATTAAAGACCTACCTGGTAGACTACAATAAAGCACACCCCAACAACCCGCTCACAGATGAAGATGGCGAACTGGTTGCATTCCCTTAATTCCCAAAACTGAACTGAAATGAAATTAACATACCATACCGCACTTTTTATACTTTGCCTTGTTGTAGTCTCTGCATGCTACAAAGACAAAGGTGTTTACACCTACAAAGACAAGGAAGAAATCACAATTACAGGTATCGAAGGCGCATACACTAAAATATCATTCTTCGATAAAATTGTGGCCGACCCACAGGTTACTTCCACTGACCCCGAAGCCGACTTCTCTTATTTCTGGGGAATTTATGAAACCAATGTGCAGGGTTCAGTTCCCAAAATTGATACCATCAGCAAGCAGAAAGCATTGGATTATATGGTGGCGAAACCGGCTAAAACATGGGTGCTGGTATTCGGTGTAACCAATAAACATACTGGTTATGGAAAAATCGTTACTTCCTCTGTAAACGTGATTACAGAGTTCACACGCGGCTGGTATGTTATCAAGGACGATGGCACGAATACTGATGTGGACATGTTTCTTACCCCAAATTCCCAGTTTCCCGCTGATGCAAAGGCGCCTAGAGACAATGTTTTTTCGCTGGTAAACGAGCGGAACATGCCGGGAAAGGCAAGGAAAATCAGCTTCTGCACCAACTATAAAACAACAGTGAATGGCACAACCTATGCCAACACGCGCACGATGTTCTTGTTGTCGGAAAATGATGCGGTGGCAGTAAATATGAGTACGTTTAAAGTGATCAATCCTTTCGAAAATTTGTATTATGCTGTTCCCGCCGTAAAAGCACCGTCTTATGTTGGCGAAGCGGCACAGGCCAATTATCTTGTGAACGACGGGAAATTGCACAGCATTTACAACATGTCGCTGAACGTGGGGAAATTCGGTGCCGTTATCATGCGGGATGATGTGAACACGTCATACCATCTTTCTAAACATGCACTCACCTATTCAGCCTGGAACCCTTTCTTTTACGATGAAATGTCTTCCTCATTTGTTTCCGCAACCGGAACGGCTTCCACTATGTCTAAAGTTGGAGATGTAACCGGTTCTGAAATGCCTGCGGAGCATACCAATAAAACGCTGCTTTTCATGGGGTCGAGGCATTTTAATCCATTTGCAGGTTATGCGCTCTTCCAGGACAAAACAGATCCTTCACTCAAAATACTTTCTTCCATTGTACCATCAGGGTTTAACCTGAAGATCGACAACGATACGCTTGCGCCTGCTGAAAAGTTGTACAACGCTGAGAAATGTGCGCTTAATTTCCAGGACGAAAGTATCCTGTACTTTAATGTAGGCAGGGAAATCTGGTCACGCAACCTGGTCAACAGGGCCGAAGCGCTTCAGTTTACGGTTCCCGCCGGAGAAGAAGTGGCCTTCATCAGCCACAGGAAGTATTCTTCAGAAACTGCTTATGCATACAATTACATCATGATCGCCACGAATGTGAGCGGTAAGTACAAGGTCAGGATGTTCAAAAAGACCTCCGGCAACCTCGCTGCCGAACCTGATTTTGTACTCGAAGGAAACGGAAACGTGGCAGATGTGATGTACATCACACCAAGTGTAAGCGGTACTACTTATGCCAACCAGTAATCCTTTTACAACAGCTTCACCTTACAGTTAAATTAATAATATGAAAAGAATGATGACCACGGGCGCATTAATTGCCCTGGCAGGAATAACCTTTGCCCAGCCAAAACCGGCTACCGTTAACGGCACCATTTCCCGGAAATCAAAAGAGCCGGTAAAACTTTTTACCATCACCCACGGCAGGATAGAAGAGATCGCTGCCTCCAAAGTGGATGAACAGGGTAAATTCGGCTTCCTTTTTTATCCGGAGAAAGAAACGTTTTATGTCATTGGATTGGGGAACCAACAGGTGGCAGCCGATAAATTCAGTTTCTATTTCAAACCCGGCGACCAACTGAATGTCGCGATCAACGATACCAGTTACACGTTGGTGGGCAAGAATACCGCTGAAAACAAAGCCATCGCCACTTGGCACGATAAAGCTTATGTGGTGGAAGGACCATCGCTTTACCTGAACAGAATGCGTGATACTTACAAACAGTTCTTCCCTAAATTCGATGCGTTCCAAAAGGAATTCACGCAGTCGAAGCCGGTGAAAACAGGCAACAAACAATTCGATGCGGCTTTCGCCATCCGGCAGGAACTTGATGTGCTTTTTTATGCGTCCAGCTTTGTATTCATGCCCAATACAGCGCATCCCACGAAGGATGATTACATCGCATATTATAAGAATCTGGATGTTGCAAAGTACACGGCTGATGGCCGATTGCTCAACTATCCGTTCGGCATGAGAATGCTTTCTTCCATACAGCGCCTTCCGGCTATGGCAAACGGACTGCCTATGGAAGGGAATGATCCTGATAAGCGCATCGCCATGATGCAGAACGATACACTGAAAGGAGAAGTGTTCATTGAAAGCGCACGTTACCTGAAAACTTACCTGGGTTACATGGACCTGGCGAAGAAGTATGAAAAGTATATTGTTACGGAAGACCAGAAAGCGCGTTTGTCTGAAATCTCCACCAAACTTGCGCAGGCCGACAGCAAACCCGGTCAGCCCGCCATTAACTTCTCCTACCCCGACATCAACGGAAAGATGACCTCCCTCACCGATTTCAAAGGAAAGGTGGTACTGGTTGATGTTTGGGCAACCTGGTGCGCTCCCTGCAAAGCGGAAATTCCACACCTGAAAAAAATGGAAGAAGACATGCGCAACCAGGATGTCGTATTCATGAGTGTTTCCGTAGATGAACAGAAAGATTTCCAGAAATGGAAAGATTTTGTAGCCAAAGAAGAACTGAAAGGGGTGCAAATGTTCGCCGCCGGCTGGAGCGATATCGCTAAGAACTACAACATCAAAGGTATTCCGAGGTTTATGGTGTTTGATAAAAAAGGGAATATAGTAACCATCGATTCTCCCCGTCCATCGAGTAAAGAGTTGAAGCTGTTGTTGGAAAACGAGTTGAAGAAGTAATACTAAGTCTTGTTCGTGTATATATGAAGTCGCATCCGAAAAGGTGCGACTTTGTTTTTTATACCGTTATTTTCCCCTTGTTCTTCGGTGTTTTCACTGTTGTTTCCCATAAAAAGATGGTTGAATTTTACAACGTCATAGCTGTTCTTTTGTACTTGTTGTTCCAGGGAGGGCGTATGAAAATGCGCCCTCTTCTTAACGGTGCTTTAATGCCCGCACATATAGAGCCGTTTTCGCAAACAAAAGGTTGTAATTCATCAAGGCTTTGCGTCTTTGCTCCTTAGCGCTCTTTGCGTGAAAAGAAGCCGGAGTAAGCAATTGCGTGAAACCACAACACATTATGAAAAGAACGGTTTGGCTCAATTCTTGTTTCAAAAACGCAAAATCAAATGCTATGCGCAACTGGTTACTGATGGCAATAGTTATTTTAGCCCCTGCAATGGCAAGCGCGCAGCGCTGGTCGGTAAATCTCTCCGGCGGATTCGCCAATTACACCGGTGATCTCCAGGGAAAGCGGTTCACCACCGATCAGGCAGGCATCGCGCTCGGAGCGGGTGCCCTGTATGATATTACCCCGCACCTGGCCGTAAGGGCCGGGATCGCTTACCTGAAAGTGGGTGCGGCCGACAAATACAACCGTATGCCCGACCTGCGGGCCAGGAACCTGGATTTCTCCTCCAACATTACCGAAGGTCACCTCGGAATGGAACTTTTTATACTCGATAGAACAGAACACCGCCTGGCCCCTTATGTCTTCAGCGGTGTAGGTGTTTTTCATTTTAATCCATACACTTATGATTCCCTGGGTGCGAAGCATGAACTGCAGCCACTGCGCACCGAAGGGCAGGGGCTTACCGGCAATGAAGGCAACCAGCCTTACAACCGCACCCAATTCAATATTCCTTTCGGCGCGGGGATACGATGGGCGCTGAGCGACCGCATTTCACTGGGCTGGGAACTCGGGCTCCGCAAAACGTTTACCGATTACCTTGATGATGTAAGCACCAATTATTTTGACCAGACAACACTCCTCAACGAAGCGGGACCCAAATCCGTTGAACTCGCTTTCAGGGGCGGAGAATTGAAAGATGCCGCCAACCCGGTGTATCCTGCCGGAGGAACAATGCGGGGAAGCAGCCGTTACAAAGACTGGTACTACAACTCCTCCATCACACTGCACATCAGGTTGTTTTCAGATAATGGAAGTATGTCGTCCTTTGGTAGAAAGAAGGGGATATTGGGATGCCCGAAATCGGTGTTGTGATCTTCATGATTTCTTCCCTACCTTTGCCGCGCAATGCATTCTTCCATCAAACATATCGCCTCGGCTTACCTGTTGCTGCTGCTTTTGCTGAAGCTGATGGCGCTGCCCATTGTTTGCCTGGAGTTCCGCATCAACCAGGAGTACATCGCTGCCAATCTTTGTGAAAACAAAGACAGGCCCGCCATGCATTGCCATGGCAAATGTCATCTTGCGAAACATATTGAAAAAACAAGTGAAGTTCCTGGAGAACAACAACATAAGTCCAACACCATATCCATTGGTCCGGATTTCTTCCAGGAACAATCCGTGGTATCGCTTAAATATGTAGATGAGCCGGCTGTTTTAGTAAGAACACTCGTTCAGGACAACCGCTTCCTCCAGGGATTCACCGGCGCTGTTTTTCATCCTCCTTCCATACTTTCCTGATTGGTTCTTTGCAAGTTGTGTTGTGCTCCGGATATATTTCCCGGACATGATTGAAATGCACGCTGTTAAAGAACTACGCTCCTTCCTGTCTACCCGGAAGTGTAGTTTCATTGTTATTTTTTGACCTAACGTTTTCCGGCGACCGCGTCAGGGAGAATAGCGCCCGTGCATATTGCGGCACATCGTTTTGTAGCGGCTAACCGCTTGTATAATCGTGCTGTTGCTGCTTGCGCGTGTGTCGCTTCTTCTTTCCCAAAGCAGTGCGTAAAAAACTATGTTTTCATTTTAAAGCCAACATTGGCAATATCATCATGAACAAGCATATTCTATTTATATTAAGTATTACTTTCCTTTTTTTGCTCGGCGGTTGTAAAAAAGATGACCGCGGTTTCGATAGCAATACACTTGCCCCCCTGAGCATAGAGTTTGACAACATTGCCGGTTCCATGAACCTTCAGCTCAATTCCGGGGAGTACACCACAGCTTCAGGAGAAAAATTCTCTGTAAGCACACTGCAGTATTTTATCAGCAATATCCGCCTGGAAAATACCGATGGCAGCGTGTACACCGTTCCCCAGGACAGCAGCTATTTCCTCATCAATGAAGCCGATGCTAGCACGCGTTCCGCGAACATCCGTGTGCCCGAAGGCAACTACCGGTCCTTGCAATTTGTGCTGGGTGTGGACAGTTTGCGCAGTACCATGGATATTTCAAAAAGAACCGGCGTACTGGATCCTGGCGCCGGCAGTGGCATGTACTGGGGCTGGAACAGCGGCTATATCTTTTTTAAAATGGAAGGAACTTCTCCGGTCATCACCTCCGATCCGCAACAGAAATTCCGGTACCATATCGGTGGATTTGGCGGGTATTCTTCCACCACCATCAACAACATCAAAACCATAAGTATCAACCTGGAAGCAGGTGGTGTACCCATGGTAAGAACGGGAAGGAACGCGAACATCCATCTTATGGTAGATGTAACGAAGCTGTTCTCCGGGGTAAACAACATCAGCCTGGCGGCGAACCCCACGGTTATGTTCAATGCCTTCAGTACCGGCGTAGCCGCGAATTTCAGCGGGATGTTCCGCCATGACCATACTGAAAACTGATGGATATGAAGAAAAAGACCTGTACAACAATGCTGGCGTTGCTCCTGCTTTGCGCCTGCACTAAAACGGGTCTGGAACAATTTGCCGGTTTTACAAAGCCGGCAAATTTTCCTGATCCTGTCTACCACTTCAATACAAACCCCGTTACCGAAGCCGGGTTTGTATTGGGTAGAAAATTATTCTACGAACCAATGCTGTCTCGCGACAATACCATCAGTTGCGGAAGTTGTCACATTCAATCAGCGGCGTTCACCCACCACGGGCACGATGTGAGTCATGGCATCGACGACAAACTCGGCACAAGGAATTCCCCGGCCATCACGAACCTCGCGTGGGGAAAAAGTTTTTTCTGGGATGGCGGTGTCTTTGATCTTGACCTGCAGCCCATCGTTCCTATCACGAACCCGGTTGAAATGGATGAAACAATGCCCGGTGTGCTGTCTAAATTGAGGGCTCATCCACAATATCCATCGCTGTTTCAGACCGCTTTCGGCTCCCAGGAGATCAACACGGAAAGGACCATGAAAGCGCTCTCGCAGTTCATGACCATGCTGGTGAGCGCCAATTCAAAATACGATAAGGTGATGCGGAAAGAAGGCGCTGTTTTTACAGAAGCGGAAACGCAGGGATATGCGCTATTTGCGCAACATTGCGGCACCTGCCACCAGGAGCCGCTTTTCACCGATGAATCTTTCCGCAACAACGGTATTGGCGACGGTCCGTTGAATGATGAAGGACGCTATGCGGTTACGCTCAATGAAACCGATCGCTACAAATTCAAAGTGCCCGGTTTGCGCAACCTGAAATACACGGCTCCTTATATGCACGACGGACGTTTCCTTACCGTAGAAGCCGTGGTGGAGCATTATGCTGTTCATGTGAAAGAGACGCCCAACCTCGATCCACTGCTGGTAAAAAACGGAACGCCCGGGCTTCAACTCTCAAAAGCGGAACAACAAAAAATAGTGGTATTTCTTTCCACCCTCAACGATGAACATTTCGTAACTGATAAAAGATTCGCGGAACAATGAAAAAGCAATGGACCATACTGCTGGTTATCATCCTGATAGGCACCACACCCGCTAAAGCCTGCGATATCTGCGGCTGTGGCGCAGGTAGTTATTACATCGGCATGTTGCCGGAATTCAATAAAAAAATACTGGGCTTACGTTACAGGTACAATGCGTTGCAAACCCATCTGGGCGCAGGCGGACAAACATCATACCTCACCACCCGAGAGCATTACCGCACCGCGGAACTCTGGGGCGGCTGGAACCTTGGGGCTAAGATCAGGCTGATGGGGTACCTTCCGGTAAGTTTCAATGAGAAACGCAACCAGGAGGGAGCATCTTCCAAAAACGGCCTTGGAGATGCGGGCGCGCAGGCATTTTATAAAATACTGGACCAGAAAAAAGCTGCGGGCTCCAAATTGCTCGTACATTCCTTATGGATGGGTGCAGGAATAAAATTGCCTACGGGTAAATATGAAAAGCCCGTAAAAAACACTGGTCAGCAGGATGCGAATATCTTCCAACTGGGTACCGGGAGCTTCGACTTTACCGCAAATGCCATGTACGATATGAGGATACAGGACATCGGACTGAATGCGCAGTTGAGTTACAAACTGAATACCGTGAACAGCGATGCTTACCGCTACGGCAACAGGTTTAGCGCGAATATACAGGCCTACCATAAATTCAGGATAGCCGGTAAATATACCCTGGCGCCGAATATGGGCGCCCTGTATGAAACTTCGCGCAAGGATGATGACAATGGGTTTAAAGTGCAGGTTTCAGGTGGATATTTCCTCGCAGGAACGGTGGGGATAGAAGCTGTATTCAACGGATTTACCATTGGCGGCAACTTCCAGGAACCTTTAAGGCAGGATATGGCGGGCGGTTTCGTAAAAGCGGGCAGGCGCGCTATGCTGCATTGTGCTATCTTATTTTAAATTACGGTCATGACTTCAATTTCAAAAATCATCATCATCGCGTTCATCACACTGAGTGTGGCAGGCGCGGTTTTCCTCGGCGCATCATTGTGGAAGGACAGCAGGAAACTACCGGTATTGGGAGAGCCTGGACATGTTGCCGGACCTTTCTCTTTTGTGAACCAGGACGGAAAAACATTCACAGAAAAAGACGTGGCGGGTAAAATCACTATTGTAGAATACTTCTTCACTACCTGTCCCGGTATTTGTAAAGCAATGAACGCGAACCTGTCTAAAGTATACCGGCAGATAGCAGGGGAGAAGGACATCGTGATCCTGTCGCACACCGTTGATCCTGAAGATGATTCCGTTCCCGTGTTGAAGGCCTATGCCGCTAAAATGGGCGTACGCAACGGGAACTGGCAATTTCTCACGGGCAACAAAGCCGATTTGTACCGGGCAGCACGAAACGATTATCTGCTCTCGGTAGAAGATGTGCCTGCTGAACCCGGTTCTGCCGAAGATTTTATCCATACGCAGTATGTAAGTCTGCTCGATGACCAAAGAAGAATCCGTGGTTTTTACGATGCAACAGACAGCGCCAGCATCCGTAAGATGATGGCCGACCTGGAACTGCTGCGCGAATAATTTGCCGAAAAAAAGGAGGTGGCCACAAATTTTATGTCTCCTCACAGTTGTATCCTACATTCGGGCTGTTGCACATACCGCTAATGGCCCGGTAAAACTAAAAATGTGTAATGATGAATAAAGTATTTTCTATTTTGGTAGTAGCCGCCATTGCGCTGGCATCTTGTAGTAATGGTGGAAAAGCCGGCGCGGCCAGCACAGATAGTGTGCCCCATGTACATGGTGGTGCTGAAGCGGAAACAAAATTGCCACATACCCTTGCCTCTGAAAAAAAAGATCCTGTTTGCGGGATGCCTGTAACCGCTGGTATTACCGATACGGCTCATTATAAAGGAAAAGTTTATGGCTTCTGCGCAAGCGAATGCAAGAAAATGTTTACTGAGCTTCCGGAAGAATATACGGCAACGAATTAACCGGATAAAGATATGGCCCGGGGCGCTGTTTTATACATGCGCCCTGACTTTCCATGCCAATGCACAGGTACAGACCTGCCCGGTGAACATCAATTTCTCCGCGCGGGATCTTTCCAACTGGTCGGCCAACACTGGCCTGGTAGACGGGGCCACCGTTTCGTATGGTGGAACGAATGCCGGACTCACTTCCGTACCCGAATACAATATTTCCATTCCCGGCATTGAAGTAATTACCACTTCGTCAACGGACAGGTTCGGTAGTTTTCCCACCATTCCCACTATTAACGGGTATTCGTATGGGTATGCCATCAAATTAGGCTCTACGGCCACTTCTCACGACCTGAATTCCGCCTCCCGTAATCCCGGTGGATTTACGCGCTCTATTACCTATACCATCAATGTGCCCGCTGGTCCGGTAGCTGTTCCTTATACCATGACCTACGCTTACGCCCTGGTGCTGGAGAATGGCACGCATAACTCCAACGAACAACCGCTTTTTCGCGCTATGTTGGAAACAGCAGCCGGATTGGTATCCTGCGCCTCGCCGGAATATTACCTGCCTACTTTCAACAACGCCGGAGGCGGCGGGCAGGGCGGAGGCCCATCTACAGGTGCAACCCTGGATAGCGCCGCGGCATTGCTCGATGGGTTCACCAACAGTCCGGAGTTATTCCTGTCCTATGCAGGTCAAAACAACGGCAACGGCGTGCTGCTCCAGGATGTGTGGACGAAAAGTTGGACGGAAGTCACTTTCGATCTTTCGCCTTACCGCGGCCAACAAGTGAAAATTACTTTTGAAACCCGGAACTGCGATCCCGGTGCGCATTTCGCCTATGCGTATGTGGCCATGCGCAATACCTGCGCGGGATTGGAGATCAGCGGCAACAGTGAAGCGTGCACCAACAGCGAAAATACTTATTCAATTCCTGCACTGGCTGGTGCGACCTATACGTGGACCATTCCATCCGGGTGGACGATAAATTCAGGCGCCAATTCAAATATTATTCAGGTTACACCCGGCGCCAGCGGCGGCGAAATTATCGTGCGGCAGGTAAACAGTTGTACTGATCTGAAAGATACACTGGCGGTAACCACCACTTTGCCCACCATCGCGGGAATAGTGAACGATGACAACCGGGTTTGTACCGGAACAAACAGCACCGGACTATTGCTTTCCGGTGAAAGGGGCGATGTGCTCGACTGGCTGGTGTCCACCGATGGGGTGAACTGGTCGTCAACAGGAGTTACAGGATTAAACTACCAGGCGAACAACCTCACGGCCACCACACATTTTAAAGCGTTGGTGCAGAACGGTACAGCGTGCAGCATAGATTCAAGCGCCGAGGCTGTTATTGCCGTAGATGCCCTGAGTGAAGGCGGTACCCTTTCTCCCGGTTCCACCAACATCTGCGAAGGGGAAGAGCCTGAAATTGAACTTACACTAAGTGGAAGTGCAGGCTCGGTACTCAACTGGCAAACATCAGGTGATGGACTGAACTGGAACGGTATGAACCCGGTTTACCAACAACCTGTGTTCACGCCCGGTACCATTCATCAAACTATGTTTTACAGGGCTGTAGTGCAGAACGGTGTTTGTCCGGAAGCGATCAGTTCAGTTGCGGAACTGAAGTATTTCGCGCCCACTTATCCCGCAGCAGCTATTACCCCTGAATTTTCTTCCATCTGCTATGGTACATCCGTACAACTTTCTGCCACCATCACAAACGGCACCAGTTATACCTGGAACAATCCTTCTGTTTTGGCTACACCCGGCAACGGTAATATAACTTCATTTCCCTATAGCTTAACTACCCGTGCCACACCACTGGTTTCCTCAGCAATCGTGTTGTCTGTTTACAATGAAGGGTGCCCCAACGCGTATTCAGATACCTTTCATATCTCGGTGATTCCGCCCGTTAAAGTATTCGCGGGCAACGATACAGCTATCGTGGTGGGACAACCGCTTCAGTTGAACGCTATATCGGATGTGCCCGAAGCCACTGATTTCAGGTGGACACCCCTCACGGGAATGACCGATCCTGGTATCGCAAACCCCGTTGTCGTATTAACCGCCAACCACGCGCCGGGCATTTATTATGTGGTGTCCGCTTCCACACCCGAAGGTTGCGTAGGCACCGATTCCATTTATGTACGCTTATTCAAAACACCGGCGGACATCTTTATGCCGAATGCATTCACCCCGAATGGCGATGGCCGCAACGATGTGATCATGCCCATTCCGGCAGGCATAAAACAACTGAATTATTTCAGGATTTACAACCGATGGAGACAACTGGTATTCCATACAAACCAGGTGGGCACAGGTTGGGATGGAAGGCTTAATGGTACACCACAATCTGCTGCGGTATTTGTATATATGTTGCAGGCAGTGGATTACAACGGAAACATTGTTACAAAGAAAGGAACATTCGTATTGTCAAGATAATTGTATGCAAAAAGGCATTCCCGTGAAAGGAACGCCTTTTTTGATAATTTCTGAGTTTAACAAATAGATGTTTACTTCTTCTGATACGTATCCACGATCTTTAAACTTACACCGTTATAAGTATATTCATGTGTAATCACCATACGGGAAGAACTGATTGACTCGATCTTGCCGGATTCCACATCGCCATTATAATCGATTGTGATTGTATTGTCGGCACTGATTTCCCAATTGAAAGTGCCGTAAACCTGGTCGTCGCCCGGATCACACATACTGGCGCCTTCATCTAACTCACCTGTGCCACCGGCTTTGAATACAAAATGGTCGTCGGCATCGCAGGGGTCCATGTTACTGATGGCTTCCGTATCCAGGTCGCCATCATCATCGAAATCATAAATGGCGGGGGTGTACACCTGGGAGGTCAGTATCCATCTGCCAACGATCTGTTCGCTGGCGGGTTTGTCATCGTCTCCGTCTTTTTTACAGGAAGAAAGGGATAGCAGGGCAAATGCTGCTGCGGTAAGGTAGGCTTTGGTCATCTTCGTTTTTTTAGGATATGAATTAAATGATCCATGAAGATTGCACTTAAAAATTTAAGATGCAAGCCAGCGCCGACTTAGAATTTTATTGTGTAGAGACTGAATTTTTTTGAAAAAACTGGCAATTATATCATTCCGGTACCTGAATTTCAAACTGAAACACCTGCTATCGCAACAAAACATTCCTGATGGCTGATGCGTAAGCGTACATGTTTTTCCTGCACAGCGACTTTTCTTCCACTGTATGATAATCTTCCGGTCTTTTGCTGCCGGGAAATTCAATCGTAAACAACATGGCGGCGTTTCTTGAAATTGTTTCATTTCCGGCACAAACATCCGTGGTGGCCCAGGTGCCAAGGGAAACACCATAACCGATATTGCCAGGCAACTTGCTCCCATGGAATTTTCTAGGCTGAAAGTTGCCGGGCGCGGCGATGGGCGGATCGCTCACATACAGGGTGGTGGGACGTTGCAGCGGATGATTACCCCAGGCGTCGCCATCCATAGTTAAAATATGTTGGGCCGCTTCAATGGCGAGGGTGCTGTCGGGGCTATAACCGTAAGCCATCCCTGTGCAGGTCGTGCGCGGGTCGGCGAATATACCCGCGTGCTTCGTATCCCGGATGGCATGGAGGGAAATGATCCTTTCCGGGGCTAGTTCCTGGATCACTTTTAAAAGAAGTTGGTTCTCTGCTTCAATCAGGCGCCCGGCATGATCGTGCGGCGTTTCCGTTTCAAAAGCTTTTCCCGGCGGCGGCATCTGCCGGTTGGGATCGGCGCAGGTTTTACCGCTGTAACGTCCAATGTTCTCGTGGTTGCCGATCCTGTGGCCGGATGCAATGGCCTTCACTGCATTGTCGGGGAACAGACTGGGGATGATCCAGATATTGTATTCGGAAGAAAATCCTGTAGAGAGTTGTTCCCGCAGTAGTTCTGCCAATGCTATGGAAGATAATTCGGATCCGTGTACACCGCCCACGAGCAATATATTTTTATCCGACTTACCCGGGAAATAATGGAGTTTCAATGGGCGCCCTTCCTTTGTATGTCCCAACACGGCGCTGCCGCGAACATGTGCGGCGCGCATGGCGTAAAGCTGGGGCAACAGCACTGTATGTCCGCCCCATTGCTTCATCCATAATAAAGCGAATGCGAAAAGTATTGTTTTCATTGTTTTTCTGGCTGGTACAAAAGTAGCGGAGCGCGGAACGGGCAACAACCGCATAAACATGTTAAAAGGATGTGGTTCCTTCTTTTTTATTCCCCCCGATTTGCACGACCTTTGTCCCAATTTCTACCAGGATCATGAAGGTGTGCATCGCGGAAAAGCCAAGCGTGGCCAGGGATATAGCGGAAGTTATAGGCGCCGGTCAGCGGAAAGACGGATACTATGAAGGAAACGGTTTCCAGGTAACCTGGACCTTCGGGCATTTCTGTACCCTCAAGGAACCACACGATTATTTTGAACAATGGAAATTCTGGCGCCTGGACGACCTGCCCATGATTCCGCAACAATTCGGGATCAAACTGATCGATAACCCTGGTGTGCAAAAACAATTCGGAATCATCGAAACGCTGGTTCAGAACTGTGAGGAAGTGATCAACTGCGGAGATGCGGGCCAGGAAGGAGAACTGATTCAACGTTGGGTATTGCTGAAAGCGAAGTGTACCGCTCCCGTTAAACGGCTCTGGATATCCTCACTTACCGAAGATGCCATCCGGGAAGGCTTTCAGAAACTGAAAGAAAGTGAACAATACAATAACCTCTACGCGGCAGGCAGCGCACGTGCTATTGGCGACTGGCTGCTGGGGATGAATGCCACCCGCCTGTTTACGAAAAAATTCGCGCAGCCAAAAGTGGTATTGTCTATCGGGAGGGTACAAACGCCAACCCTGGCCATGATTGTGCAGCGGCAGAAAGAGATCAACGCATTCGTTTCAGAAGAATACTGGGAACTGAAAACGATTTACCGCGAAACCGAATTCACCGCCACCATCGACCGCCTGCGGGATAAAGAAAAGGCCAACAAAGGACTCGCCTACCTGAAAGAGCATCCCTTCGAGATCACTTCATTCGAACGGAAGGAAGGAAAGGAGGGCAATCCGCGTCTGTTCGACCTTACTTCTCTCCAGGTGGAAGCGAATAAGAAATATGCTTATACCGCCGATGATACGTTGAAACACGTGCAGAACCTGTATGAAAAGAAAATCGTTACTTATCCGCGTGTGGACACGACCTATCTTTCAGAAGACCTTCATCCCAAAATACCGGGCATATTAAAGGATATGACACCTTACGCCACACTCACAGCGCCGTTGCTGGCCCATCCGATCCCCAAACTGAAAGCTGTTTTCGATGATAAAAAAGTAACGGATCACCACGCCATTATTCCTACCGGGAAGTATCCTGAAAACCTTTCTCAGGAAGAAAAGCGGGTGTACGATCTTATTGCGCGCAGGTTCATCGCGGCTTTTTATCCGGAATGTAAGATCGCCAATACAACGGTGATGGGGAAAGTAGGGCAGGTTGCCTTCAAGGCCACGGGCAAACAAATCCTGGAGCCGGGTTGGAAGGAACTCTATGCAAACGACAAACAGGAGAAAAAAGAAGGAGAAGACGAAGAAAAGATACTGCCCGTATTTGTAGCAGGAGAGAAAGGCCCGCACGAGCCGAGGATTCACCAGGGTAAAACCACACCGCCGAAACCATATACCGAAGCCACATTGCTCCGGGCGATGGAAACAGCAGGTAAACAGGTGGACGATGAAGAAATGCGGGAACTCCTGAAAGACAACGGTATCGGAAGGCCCTCTACCCGCGCTAATATTATTGAAACCCTTTTCAGGCGCAGGTACATTGAAAAGAAAAAGAAGAACATTTTCGCTACCCAAACCGGTATGGACCTGATCGATACCATTCAGTCGGAACTACTGAAAAGCGCTGAACTAACGGGTACATGGGAGCGTAAACTGAGGCTGATCGAAAAAGGGGAATACGCCATGGATACCTTTAAACAGGAGCTGATACAAATGGTGGTGGACCTTACGCGTGAAGTGAAAATGAGCGCTGGCAGGGTGATCGCCATCCAGGAGCAACCACCCGAAGCGCCCCCTAAACCCGCAAAGGAAAAAAAGCCCCGCGAACCGAAAAAGGAAGTTTTGCCTGAAACGATGACCTGTCCCAAATGTAAGTCTCATCCCCTCAAGAAAGGCAACACTGCCTTTGGTTGTGCCAATTTCAGCGTCTGCGGGTTTAAAATACCGTTCTCCATTATGGGGAAAACACTGACCGATAAGCAGGTTTCTGACCTGGTAACCAAGGGGAAAACCACCCGGATAAAGGGGTTGAAAACCGCTGAAAATGCCCAGGATACTGATGGGAAGTTGATCCTGAATGCCGCCTTTGAAATTGTACTCGAAAGCCAGCCTTCCCCGGAATGATTTTTTAACTGGAAAATTGCGCAACTTTAGGAGCTAAATCCGGCGTTGCACATGAAGCAGTTTATTTTTCTACTAACAACGATCATTATGGCAGGTACAGCAAACAGTGTTCAGGCACAGAAGAAGAATGGGACGCAATGGAACTTGTTTATCGGGACCTATACCAAAGGAAAGAGCGAGGGCATCTATACTTATTCGTTTAATTCAACGACAGGGGAGTTTTCTGAAAAAGCAGTGACGGGAGGCATAAAAAATCCTTCTTTCCTGGCCCTGTCTCCGGATAAGAAATATTTATATGCGATTCATGAAACGGAAGGTGGAGCAGCCTCTGGTTATGAGATTGACCCTGCCAGCGGTGAATTACGCTTATTGAATACCGTTGCCACCAAAGGAGCAAATTCCTGTTATGTAAGTGTGTCGCCAGATGGGAAATTTATGGTCTCCGGGAATTACAGCGGCGGGAATCTTTCTGTTCACGCCATCGAAGCGGATGGCAGCCTCTCTGATTCGCAACAGGTGATCCAGCATACAGGAAAAGGGCCAAATACAGGCAGACAGGAAGCACCCCATGTACACGCCACGGATTTTACCCCTGATGCGAAAATGTTATTGGTTTGTGACCTCGGCATCGATCAGGTAGTTGGTTATCCTTATGATGCTTCCCGCAAAAAGCCTTTGGATGAAGCGAATAAAGTAGTCACGAACATAACGCCTGGCGCAGGTCCGCGGCACCTTGTGTTTCACCCCAACCACAGGTGGGTTTATGTATTGAATGAATTGAATGGGAAAATCAATGCCTTCAGCTATGCGAATAGTAAGTTAACGCCGCTGTTTGAAGTGTCGATTTTGCCAGAAGGGTTTTCCGGAAAATTCGGTGCTGCGGAAATTAAAATATCACCGGACGGACGCTTCCTTTACGCATCAAACAGGCTTGATATAAACGAGATCGTGGTATTTCAGCTCAATGAAAAGAGCGGTAAACTGGACTTCGTGGAAAGGGTGAACTCAGGAGGAAAAACGCCCCGCTTTTTCGAGATTGACCCAACAGGAAAATTTTTGCTGAGCGCGAACCAGGACAGCGACCAGGTTACTATTTTCAGAAGAGATATAAAAACAGGGAAACTTACAGATACGGGCAAAAAAATAGAGGTAGGCGCGCCAACCTGCCTTGTATTTGCACCTGTGGAATCAGAATAATACTTGCGAAAGCGGAGTGATGCTTTTGAAAGTTGAATAATTTTTAGTGTTGGTTTACTTCACATAAACCTCGTCAATGCACAGCGCTGGCTTACGGGTGGCCGCAGCCATGCGCCAGGCAGGAAAACCTGGAGGAACGGTGGCTTTTACCCTGATATACCGTGCATTGGTATTGGTTGGGAACGTAAAGAGTTTGATGGAGATGTTGTAATCTTCTTCGGGCGCAGGAATATTTTCCTTTCCGATCTGGGTAAAGTCTGTGCCATTGGTGGATGTTTCTACCACAATTGAATAGGGAAGGAAGATGTAATGCCGTGCATCTGAAAGGAAATTCATTTGTATGGAAGAAATTGGCATCTCTTTTTCCAGGTCTATTGTGGCGATCATATCGTTACCATAAGTAAAGAGCCAGTTGTAACCGAAATCTTCCGTACCGGGAAGTGCATCCGTGAGCGTGCGTTCTTTTTTAAGGCTGTACTCCGGTGTAAAAGGATGGGTGAGCACAACGGGTTTACCGAAAGCTTTGTTGAGAGGAAGAAAACGGGTCGTTTTATCCAGAAGCAGCGTCCAGTCTTTAAGGTAGTTGTCCGGGTTTTTGCCTCCTTCAGACAATTCCGTAACGCCTGCCTGTTTTGCCTGTTGAACGAAGGTTTCCACCATTGATGGCCAGTCTTTACGGATAGTGGCGTGTCCATTTGTTGTTTCCAGGAAACCGAACGGCTCCATACCATAGAACTTAGATTGTTCCAGTATGGTGTATTCCAGTGGTAACCGGAGTTTGATCAACCTGCGTTGAACCGCCGTATCGTCCTCGGCTTTCTTTTCGGCCTTGGAGAGTAAGTCTGATAGTTGCCGGACTCTTTCAGGAGATAGATAATCTTTTGAAGAAGCGATGGGGCTGCCATAGATGTCTAACCGGGCTTTGGTTTCCGCCACCTGCTGCGTAAGTGTTGTGATATATGTTTGAACGGATTCGGCCGCCTTGCCGTAATAGCCAGCGGTGAAGTCATTGAAAAGAGAGTCCTCATTGAGGTGGGGATGCCAGAGCAGTTTGGCGTACAGGTAGCTGTTCCATTCGCTCATATCGCCGAAACTATCGCCGGAACCCTGAATAAAAGCGCCCTTCACTTTTTGGTTGCTGTAATAAGCAACATTCGCACCGGCGTGCATGTAGGCAGGGAAGGGTGCGGGGTAATTGGTGAACTGGGTAGTGTAATCCCAGATGAACAGGTGGGCAGAAAGTTTTTTCCAACTGTCGAGGTCTTTTCGGAAGGCTGCCGCGGAAGCTGCTTTTTCCAGCGGCTCCTCCCGGTAAGCATCGATATTGCTCAGGATGATGAATACATTACTGGCCGGAACCGTCTTTAAAGGCGCTTTGGAAGTGGGGCCGTAAGCCAGCGTGGTGAAAGATTGTTCCGGGAAACGTGCTGCGATTTTATTCATGAAATGGATAAGACTCCCCGCATGACTACCTTCGGCCTCATAAGTTTTCCGGCAGGAGGAACAGGTGCAGAAAGCACCGCCATCTTCCTGACCTATCGACCAGTACATCGCATCGGGATTCGCAGCAATAGCTTTGCGCATATACGATGTGGTGAGTTCAAGCACATCGGTATTGCTGAGGCACAGTTGACTCGGTTGCCGTTTACCGCCTACTTCCGCGAAGTATTCGGGATGCGTTTTAAAGTAGGTGCCGGGGGGAATAATCTTGAAAAAGGAATGTCCCCACAGTCCCCACAAATCCTCAAACTTATGAAGCTTGTGCCAACTGAGGTATTCCGGGTCGTTTGACTCGGGATAAAACACCTGGCGGAATACGAAAGATGGTGATTCCCTGATCGAAATAGAAGAGAAAGATATGTTTGAATTGTTGGGCGTAAATGACTGCCCCGCAGCGTATTTCCGGCAACCCAGGTAGCGTTCGAGGAAGGTGTAAACGCCATACACCACGCCTTGTCCGCTCCCGCCGGTAATGTAAAGGTGCTTCCCGGCGGTACGGATATCAAAACCTTCGCCTTTAACGGGCTGACGGTTCCATTGCAGCGTGTGCGAGGTTTTACCGATAAAAACAGCGGAACCGGTTTCCCGGAAGGAGGATTCCGATATAATGGGGAGAATGGCGCCAGATATCCTGCGCACATAATCCTGGAAAATACCTGCTGCTTTTTGTTCTGCCCTTGATGGTTCATCCGGAAGAACAATATTAAAAGCAGAAGCCCTGTTTTCCACCAGTGAAAAATTTCCTTTGCCCACCTGGCATTGCACATTTCCGGTAAGAAGCAGAAGCGCGATCAGGTTAAAAATGGCTGCAAACTTTACCGGCATGTGGGATTAGAATTTACGCTGGAAGGTGATGTAAATATCATACTGGTTCTGGAAATCGGTATCGGTGATTTTCTGGTTGATCCAGGTGCCGTAAATGCCCAGGGTGTTCCGGTATTGGAAAGTACGCTGGTAGCCTACTCCTGCACTTCGGGTAAGCAGTCCCGATAGTTTAGGGAAATTGATAAGCCTGCTGCGGTCGTCGGGAGAGGTGCCGAGTCCGGCGATCAGCGCAAGGTAGTCCTGCCTGTTGTTCATATAATAACGCGTGGTCAGGTTCAGGGACGTATAGAAATCTGCTTCCTCGCTGATGAAGTAGGCCCTTCCGTTCACCCAGAAGTCGCCGAATTGTTTGGCGAGTGACGTTACGCCTGAAATGCTGGTGGAACTGTCCGCATCAAGATAGCGTATGCCCAGTTCGGCTTCGGTTTCTTTGGGCAGCGTGGCGAAAATAGAATACCCCGCCCTTAGTTTGGGGAAGGCGATCTTGTTGGCCACGGCGGCAAACGCATAGGAGTAAAAACGTTTTGAATGGGTATAATACATTTCTGCTTCACCCTGAACGCCCGTTCCCTGCTGTCTTCCGGCATAGTTGATGCGTCCCGCGAAAGAGCCCCGGTTGAAGAAACGGCGGTATTCTACGGTGGCAATATTGTATTTGCTGTCCGAATAATCGTAGGTAGAGTTCAGGAAGAACAGACCGAACTGGTTCCGGAGTGTCTTACTCTTGAGGAAATGGGCATAATCACGGTTGGCGGAGCCGGGGTATTTACGGAGCAGCGTATCTGCGTAAAGGGCGGCTTCGGCATACATCGATTTGCTTTCCAGCATCTCTACTTTTTTCCGCAGCATTTGTTCGTTGTCGGGATAGTATTTCAGGGACTGGTTGATGTACACCAGTGCGCTGTCATAGGCTTTTTTACCCGCCATGATGTTGGTGGCGTAGTGCAGTGCCAGGGAATCTTTGGGATTGAGTTTGAGAATGGCATCGAAGCGCTGAATGGCGCTATCGGGTTGGTTTTTCCTGGAGAAATCCACGCCTGCGGCCATCAGGCTTTCAATGTGCGCGTCCCTGAACTTTTTAGTGTACGGGTAACCGTTCATCAGGAGCCGCGTGATGCGGGCGGCTTCGGCGTAATCGCCTTTTTGCTGGAGGATGGATGCCTGTTTCATCATCATATCCCTGCTGGCGCCGCCTTTTTTATCGTTCCGGAAAGCCTGCGCCACATATTTGAGTGCGTTGTCGTACTGTCCAGCAGCCGCTTCGAGGTTAATCAGGTAGTTGAGGGCTTCAAGGTTACTTGAATCTGCGTCCAGCGCTTCCATAAACTGGATGCGTGCCAGGTCGTATTCTTCGTTCTGCTGCAATGCTCTGCCCGCGGCCAGCCGGAATTCTGCCAGGTTGGCGGTGTAAACGGGGTTGCCCGGATATTTTTCATGCAGGTACATCGTAATGATGGCTGCTTCTTCGTACCTGCCTGCCTCAGCCAGGATACCTGCTTTTTTTAAGATGAAGTCTACGTTGTCAGGGTAACGTGCCATTGCTTTGTCTATTGTGGCGAGGGCGGCAGGGTATTTCCGCTGAAGGGTGTAGCGGTTGATGATGTTGTTCAGCGCCTGAATATTTCCGGAATCCACTTTCAGTACGGCTTCAAATTCGTTCATGGCCAGGTCATATTGTTCCTGCACGAGGAATTCCCTGCCGCTGGCGATTTTCAGGTCGGTCATGCGGTCCCTGTTGGACGCAGTGGGTTGCTGCCTGTATATTTTTTCGGCCAGCAGTGCCGCTTCGGTGAATTTTCGGTCGAATTCGAGCACGTCCAGTTTCTGGGAGAGCAGTTTCCTGTCGTTGGGGGTGGTGCGTAATCCTCTGTTGATCCAGTTCAGCGCCTCACGGTAAGCACCGCGGCTCATGCTCAGTCCGATGAGTTTGTTCAGCGCCTCGCGGTTACCAGGGTTCTTTTCTATTACTGATTCGTACAGCATGTAAGGGTCGGTGTTGGCGTAATAGCCACCCGCTTCCATGCGCAGTTCCGTATTCAATTTGCGTGCCTTTTCGTCGTTCGGGTAGTATTTGAGGATGGTATTTACGGTATGGATGGCTTCGGCGTAGTTGTGCATTTCCTGGAGGATGCCCAGCTTCTTCATTAGCAGGTCATAAGAGCGCTGGTTCTTTTGCAACTCAGCATTAAGCTGATCCAGGGCATAATAATAGCCGCCGGTGCTGATGTTGAGCGCCAGCAAAGCTTCCCGGGCTTCTTCGTTTTCCGGGTAAGTGCTCAGCACTTTCCGGTAGCTTTCTGCCGCGAGAGAAGGGATGTCTTTTTTCTTGTAATAATTCCCGGCGTACAGGTAATGGTCTATGTAATACCGTTTTAACGCGGTATCGTAGGGGAGTTTTTCCACCATTTCGCCGATGTAGTTTCCGGCGGCGCTCATGCGGTCCATCAACTGGAGGATGGTCAGTTTTTTAACGATCAGTTCGCGGTCGGTGGGGAACTGGTTGAGTCCGTCTTCCGCGAAGCAGAGCGCCTCATAATATTGTTTGGCCTGCATTTCCAGGTTAATGGCCGTGAAATAGGCTTCTCTGTATTTGGGGGCTGCTTCCAGCGTGGCTTTAATGAATTTCCTGCCTTCAAGGCCGTTGCCGGAAAGCAGGTACATGCGGGCGGTCAGGAAGGCGATGTCCGCATCATTGGAACGATAGGAGAAAGCCTGTTTGCCCAGTTCTGCCGCACGGGCGTAGTTCTTTTTCTGTTGCTCGCGCAACGCCTCATTGTACAGGTCCTCCGCTTTGTCTTTGGGTTTGAAGATCTGCGCATAGGTATTGCTGCCGCTGAGCAGCAGGAGCAAGAGACATATATTTCTGAGACCGCGTAGCATGAATATCTTTTAGAATTGAATGAGGATCAGGTGGTGGCGACTGTTTTTTTCTTCTGTCCGAAGCCCTGCCGTTGCATATTTCCCCAGGAATGTTTCTTTCCGATCATGAAATAGTAATATCCCCTGAGTGCATAGAATACGATGAGCGGGTGGTAGATGATGGGTTCGAGGAATGCCATCAAAGCCAGTCCGATCACTTCTTTCCAGGTTTTATAGTAGCGGTAGGTGATGTGGTCCCACAGTATTGCGAAAGTGGTGATCATCACGGAGTAGAAGTATACAAAACTCAGTAATACCAAAGCGTTCGCCCAATGAATCTGGTTGGTGATGATGAGGTACAGGTAGAAAAGAATACCCGTGAATTCAATAATAGGGGCGAGGAACTCGAACAGCAGGCTGTATGGCAATACCACCATGCCCAATTGTTTATACCGGGGATTGAAGATGATCTTTTTGTGCATGGTCACGATCTCTGCGAGTCCGCGGCCCCAGCGGGTCCGCTGACGGCTGAATATCTTGAGGTTGGGTGGTCCTTCCGTCCAGCACTGGGTAGTAGGGATGTACCGCACTGCGTATTTCATGTTGTTGTCCAGCATATAGGCGCACATGCGGGTGACGATGTCCATGTCTTCGGCGAAGGATTTGCCATCATAACCGCCTGCTTTAATGGCAATCTCTTTGTCGAAAAGACCAAGTCCCCCGGAAACGTTGGGTACGCAGTTGATTTCACTCCAGCCCATCTTCCCGAGCACGTAGGCGCGGATGTATTCCATTTCCTGGAAACGGGGAATCAGGCTTTTCGGCGGGCGAACACGCAGCATCACGCCTTCATCAATTTCGCAGGAGTTGGTAAGGCGCAGGGTCGCGCCGGTAGCGATCACGCGGGTGCTGTCTTCTTCCACATGCACGTACCCGCATTCAGGACAGGGTTCTCCCACTTCTTTGATCTTCTTCGCTTCTTCGTCCATGAACGGCTTAATCATCCGCGTCAGCGTATCTTTTTCAATGATACAATCCACGTCGGTACAAAGGAAATAGTCATACGAAGCAGCGTTAATGCCTGCATTGGAGGCATCGGCCTTACTTTTTCCGTTTACCTTATCAATCACCATCAGTTTCTCGTAAGCGGTATTCGTGGATTTGAAGATGCGCTTCACGGGTTTGGAAACGATGCGCTCGTTGTAGGCGAAATCCACTTCCACGAGTTCGTATTCATCAATCAGTTTCTGCAAGGTATCATCGGTACTGCCGTCGTTGATGATGATGACTTCGAATTTGGGATAGTTCAGCGTGAGGAGGGAACGTACGTTGTAAATGATGGTCACCGCCTCGTTGAATGCCGGCGCAATAATGGAGATGCCGGGTGTTAACGGCGATTGAATGATCTGATCGTAATCCACGTTCCTGTTGCGGCGCTGGAATTTCCGGATGCCGCGGAAGGAAATGTACGCCAGCAGGCCGTACAGCAGCAACATGGTGATGCCGTATGTGAATACAAATCCTTCATAAAAATTTCTGATCAGTTCTATCACTTTGCTGGTTTTATGCTGCCGACTGTGCGGTTACTGTTTTTGCTTTCTGTTTAAAGCCCTGCCGTTGCATGTTGCCCCAGGTACTTTTCTTGCCGGTCAGGAAGTAATAGTAGCCTCGGAGGGAAAAGAATACAACGAGCGGATGGTACAATAAAAATTCGAGGAAAGGCGTAAGACAAAGCAATCCCACTTCTTTCCAGGTTTTGTAATAACGGAATGTGAGCTGGTCCCAAACGATGGCCACGGTGGTGATCATCACTGAATAGGTGTACACGAACGCCAGCAGCAGCAATGCGAAGGGCCAGTTGATATAACCAAGCACGGCCATCACGATGTAATAAATGATACCCGTTACTTCAATGATGGGCGCGATGAGTTCAAAGAAAAAGTTATAAGGCACCACGATGAGTCCCATTCTTTTGTAACGGGGATTCAGGAACATTTTAAAGTGCGCGAACATGAGCTGCGCCAGTCCCCGTGCCCAGCGGGTACGCTGGCGCATGAATATCTTAACCGATGCGGGGCCTTCGGTCCAGCACAATGTTTTAGGGATGTATTTGATGGCGTAGTCGATCTGGTTATCGAGCGCGTACCGGCACATCCTGGTGATCAGTTCCATATCTTCTCCGAAAGAAGCGTGGTCGTAACCTCCGCATTTGATGGCCACTTCTTTGTCGAACATACCGAGTCCCCCCGAAACGTTGGGCACGGCGTTCAGTACGCTCCAGCCCATTTTTCCCAGTACGAATGAGCGGATGTATTCCACTTCCTGGAAACGCGCGAGCAGGTTCTTTGGCGGACGCATCCTGACCATCACGCCTTCATCGAATTCGCAGGAGTTGGCGAGCCGGAGTGTGGCGCCCACGGCAATCACGCGTTTATTTTTCTCCTGGATTACTGGTTTGATGAGTTCCTGCATGGTATCCTTGTGGAGGATACAATCTACGTCGGAGCAAAGGAAATAATCGAAAGCCGCCGCGTTGATCCCGGCATTCACCGCATCTGCCTTACTTTTCCCGTTCACTTTGTCGATCACCATCAACTTGGCGTAAGCGGGGTTGGAAGACTTGTAAAACTTGCGGACCGGTTTGGTTTGAATACGCGCGTTGTAGGCGAATTCTATGGGTTTCAGTTCGAATTCGGAGATCAGTTGTGCGAGGGTATCATCGGTGCTCCCGTCGTTGATGATGATGATCTCGTACCTCGAATAGTTCAGGGTAAGCAGGGAGCGCACGTTATAAATGATGGTGAGTCCCTCGTTGAAAGCGGGCGCCAGCACGGTAATGCCCGGCGCTAGGGGAGAGCCCATCAGGATATCTTCCTGGTAATAACGGTTGCGTCGCGCGTAGGCGCGTACAGCCAGCATGGAAAGGATGGCGAGCACGGCGTAGGTGAACAGCAGGGTCATGCCGTAAACGAATACGCTTTGCTCATAGGCCTGCATCAGTATTTCCCAGATTCCGTACATCTAGTATTTGATTAGCGGGTTCATGCTGTGTTTCAGGATCAGTTTGTTCTCCGGTGTGGCGGTATTGATCAGTTCATCGATCAGCGCTTTCGACCTTTGCTGGTTTTTCACCAGAGACCGGGCCGCATGTTTGCGGATATCGAAATCAGTGGAGTGGAGGAATTCGTTCTTCAGGAAATCGGTAAAGTTTCCGGTGTTGATTCTTCCAAGAGCCTTCAGTATTTCGATCTGGCAATCCAGCGGCTGACTGCTGTATATCTTCACCAGTTTTTCTTCCACTTCTTCCACCCGCAGTTTCCCCAGGCAATTGATGGCGCTGGCGCGGAGGTAATGGTCCTTTGTTTCTAACAGTTTGATCACAGCCGGAACGGCTGCCAATTGATTGAAATGCACGACCAGCTTAAGACAGAAGGACACGATACTTTTGTTGGGAGAATAGGTGATCCACTTCGCGAAGTTGGGAATGGAAATATTTTCGGTAGTGGTAATGATGCGGAACAGTTCGATCTGGTCCCATTGCAACAGGGGTTCCGTGACCACATCAAAGAATTTGAAAGGCTCGTTTTTACTGAGTTTGATGTAGGCATGACGTGCGGCGGCCCTCAGTTCGCGGTTGCGCGAGTTGGTGAGGGGCAGGATGCTTACGTCGGCAATGGGAATATCGAGGTTGGCGAATTCGGAAAGGGCCTGCACTTTGCGGTACCATTTCCGGGATTTCATTTTACGGAACGATTCTTTTTCGAGTTCGAGTTGCAGGTACAATTGCCGGAGCAGGTCGCCGGTTTTGCCCCGGAGGTTCTTCCTGAAATTAATGATCCTGTCAACAGTGGCCTGTCGGCCCCAGCGGCTGTTGAGTATGGGCGCGAATCCTTCCGTATTGATTTGTATTTGTTCCACAGCCATATCGGAAGCCAGTTCCTCGTTCATCAGTACGTTCTCGAGGATGAGCTGGTCGATAACCGGGATGGCACGCGACAATTTTTTATCGCGTACGAAACCTTTGTAACGTCCATACAGAATGGAGAGATAGGCGGTGATCGTGAAGAGCACGGCCAGTATGATGCTCACGAGCGCTATCTTAATGATAGGGGGCGCGTAGCTGAATTCGTCTAAAAATCGGTCAATAATATACATAGGATCAATGGAAAAGGCTGTTGCCTTTGTCTATTTCATCAACAATCTTTTCACGCGGATCAGGAGTTCCGCGGGAATGATGGGTTTCTTCAGGAAATCATCTGCGCCCAGTTTAAAACTTTCCATAATCATGTCTTCGTTGCTCGCGTTGGAAACGATGATCACGGAAACAGGCTTCTGGCTGGGATTGTTCTTCAGTTTACTGATAATTTCGAAGCCATTGGCATAAGGCATCATCAGGTCGGTGATCACGAGATCGTACCCGTAACTGCTTTCTTCCAACTTCTCAAAGGCCTCTTTGCCATTGGTAACAATATCAACTTCGTAGTTTTCGCGGGTGAGTACTTTCTGGACGATCTTCTGCATCAGTTCATCGTCTTCCGCTAATAGAATTTTCGCCATGTTATTCATTTATTCAGCACCTTATTATCTACGTTCCGGTGCAGGATTTGGATTCAGGGATTCAACTTTCAAACCAAAGTTAATTATTAGTGGTTCAGTAAATTACGCGTTAACGAATTATTTTTTTCAACACCGGTAAGGTTTCAGGGAAAGGTTACAGAAAAGTATATGCTAAATAAACGGAGCCTGCGTTCTTAAATTATATATTTGTTGGTGTGTAAGGGAAATTAGGGGAAAACACTTATTCTCTTTTCGCGCCCATTCCGATTTTTTATGAAAAAATTCAAGACGATTAAATCCAGGTTATACGGTGGTTTCGCTTTGGCACTGCTACTGGTAATTGGTGGAGGTATCCTTTCCTATTTTACCATCAACAGCCAGGTGAACCAGGCTGGCTGGGTGGAACACACGTATAAAGTGATGAACCAGACCGAACAGATTCAACGGCTGGTCTTTGAAATGGAAGCCTCGAGAAGGGGGTTCCGCGCCACCGGGGATAAAAAGTTCCTTGGTCCATATTACCTTTCACTGCCACAGGTGCCCGCTGCGTTGGCGCAGTTGAAAGTGCTAACAGAAGACAATCCCCTTCAGTTCAATACTACTGTGCGGCTGGAACGTCATGTAAATGATTTGCTGGTCTTCTGGCGTGGTATTGGCGAGGAACCGCTGCCCAGGGAACGTGTAACCAGTATTACTGAAGAAGAGGTAGGAAAGATGTCGTTGATCAGGGATGATATCGCGAAAATTATGAATGATGAAAGAACCCTGCTGGCCGACCGTACAAAAGAAAATAAATTCTCCAGCAACAGGTCGCTGAACATCATATTGCTGAATACGGCTATCATTATCGCCATAGCCCTGGCGCTGATGGCGGTTACTTTCAAGGAACTTTCCAGCAGGCTGGGTGCCCAGGAAGAGCTCCGGGGCAAACTGAATGAAGTGGTGGCTCTGAATAAAATGGCTACGGAAAAAAACTGGCTGCTCTCCGGTATGTCGGAAATGAACGGGAACTTACAGGGCATCACGAATATGAAAGATGTGGCCGATAAGGCGCTGTTCTCCCTGGTGAAATACCTGGAAGTACCTGGCGGTGCATTGTATTATTATGATGAGGAGAAAGAAGAATTGTCGTGTTATGCGGGAGTAGCCCTGCCTGCCAATGCCCCGCAAACCGTGAAATTAGGGGAAGGTGTTATTGGCACTGCCGTTACCAAGCGAACACCCACTATTCTGAAAGGCATTCCCGAAGGATACTGGAAATTGTCTTCTTCACTCGGTGCCGCGCGCCCCGACTCGCTTGTATGTGTGCCTTTGTGGATGGACAACGAACTGAAAGGAGTGATTGAGCTGGCCACCTTCAGTGAAATGCTGCCGCAGCAGATGCAATTGATAGAAGTGGTGTCTTCCACCATTGCGATCGCGATGAACGTGGCGTCCGCGCGCTCCAGGGTGATGACGCTCCTCAACGAAGTGCAGTTGCAGAAAGAAGTGCTGGAAACACAACAGGAAGAACTGCGCCAGTCGAACGAAGAACTGACCCGCCAATCCGAGATATTACAGGCTTCCGAAGAAGAATTGCGCGTGCAGGAAGAAGAGCTGCGCCAGGTGAACGCCGAGATGATGGAAAACAACAAGGCCCTGGAATTCGCCCGGGAAGAACTTTCCAAAAAAGCCAGGGAACTGGAACTGAACAGCCGTTACAAATCGGAGTTCCTCGCCAACATGAGCCACGAATTGAGGACACCGCTGAACAGTGTACTGATCCTCGCTAAAATATTGCAGGAGAACAAACAGGAGAACCTGACGCCGAAACAAATGGAGTATGCGGGCATTATCCATAAATCCGGTACCGACCTGCTCACACTGATCAACGACATCCTTGATCTTTCCAAGATAGAAGCTGGAAAAGTGGATTTCAATTTCGAAAAAACTTCACTCAACGATATGTTCGCCAGCCAGGAACAACTGTTCCGGGTGGTGGCCGATGAAAAGAAAATCAGTTTCGAGCAGGAACTGAAACCCGGAACACCCGAACATATTGTTACCGACAGGCAACGGGTGGAGCAGGTGATCCGTAATCTGCTCTCCAACGCGTTCAAATTCACCCCCGCTGGCGGCACTATTAAGTTGGTAGCCGAACAGAAAAGAGAAGGGTTTGTACATTTCTCGGTGATCGACAACGGGGTGGGCATTCCCACCGATAAGCAACAACTGATCTTCGAAGCATTCCGCCAGGTGGATGGCTCCACCAGCAGAAAATATGGTGGAACCGGCCTCGGACTTTCCATCAGCCGCGAACTGGTTTCAAGGTTGTCCGGTGAAATCAGCCTGCGCAGCGAAGAAGGAAAGGGGAGTATCTTCAGTTTTTCCATCCCCGTTACACCCGATATCAGCGCGGAAGAAATAAAAGCGGAAAAAGAAGCATTAGAAGAAGACGAATTTCTTCCTTCTTTACCCATGCACGCATTCAACGATGAAAATGATCTTCCGCAGCAATCCATTGTGGAAGACGACCGGGATAAACTTGAAAAAAACGAACGCCCCGTGCTGATCGTGGAAGATGATGCGGCTTTCGCCGGAATCGTACGCGATTTCGCAAGGGGAAAGGGGTACAAAACCATCGTGGCGCTTACAGGGGATGAAGGCTTGTATTGCGCCAGGAAATACCGCCCTTCCGCCATCATTTTAGATATGGGGCTTCCCGTTATTGACGGGAACAGTCTCCTTAAGATTCTCAAGAACAACGAAGAACTGAAAGATATTCTCGTGCACGTGATCTCAGCGAACGAAGTTTCAGGCATGGTGATGAACAACGTGCAGGGGTATTCGCAGAAACCCCTGGAAATGCGCGACCTTGAATCGGTGTTCTCCGGCATCACCTCTATGTTGGAAGAAGGGTTTAAAAAAGTGCTGGTGGTATCGGCCGATGAAAGGAATAAACATGGAGTACTGGAAAGTTTAAGCAAGGAGCGGAAATTGTCCACCAGTTTCTCCCGTGTTAAAAACACGGATGAAGCTTTGACGCTGATGGCGGATGAAAAGTTCGATTGTGTGCTGGTGCATTGCGAAGGCGATATGGCCATCGCTGCGGGTGAACTGAAAAGGATACGTGAAAAAATGGGTGCTGCCGCAGCGCCGATCATCGTATTGCTTGCCACAGATATCACCCAGGCCAATGAGGTGCAGCTCCGCAAATACGCCGATGCCATCATCAGGCAATCGGCACAATCACGCGACCGGCTGATGGATGAACTGGAACTGTTCCTGTTCAAAGTGAAGGAAATACAAACCAGTGTCCGTCCGGTTGGTCATGCAGCCATCAACAATTCCGTGTTGAAGGGTAAAAAAGTATTGCTCGCTGATGACGATATGCGGAACGTATTCTCCCTGAGCGCATTGCTGGATGAGCAGGGGATAGAAGTGGTGTCCGCAGGCGATGGGAACGAAGCGTTGGAAATGCTGCGCCAGAACCCTGATGTACACCTGGTGCTCATGGACATTATGATGCCGGGAATGGATGGCTACGAAGCCATGCGCCGCATCCGGCTTGATCCGCGCCATACCAGCCTGCCGGTGATCGCGCTCACGGCGAAAGCGATGGCCGGCGACAGGGAAAAATGTATTGAAGCAGGCGCTTCAGATTATATCTCAAAACCCGTTGAAAACAACAAACTATTGTCTTTATTACGGGTTTGGTTATCGTAGGATTATGAACGAAGAGATCAGCGCACAGGATTATATAGAAATTACCGATATCATCGAACAGCGGCATGGGTACGATTTTTCCCGTTATGCCCCAGCTTCTCTGAAAAGAAGAATCCTTCGTTTCATGGAGAGCAGGCACATCAATTCCTTCTATGACCTCAAGTATAAACTGATCAACGAAGCGGATTTTTTTCACCAGATGTTACAATACATCACGGTGAATGTTACCGAAATGTTCAGAGACCCACAATTCTACAGGTTCATGCGGGAACAGATCATTCCTGTGCTGGCCTCTTATCCCATCATCAAGGTGTGGCACGCGGGTTGCTCCACAGGAGAAGAGGTATTTTCTATGTGTATTCTGTTGCACGAAGCGGGCTTGCTGGAAAGATCGGTGATTTATGCCACCGACCTGAATCCAGCTAACCTGGAAAAGGCTGAATCCGGCATCGTGCCGCTGAAATACATGAAGGAATACACCCAGAACTATATTCAGTCCGGGGGAACAGCAGAGTTCTCCAATTATTACACGGCCCATTACGAGAATATCCTGATCAATAAAGAACTCCGGAAGAATATTTCTTTTTTTCAACATAGCCTGGTATCTGACCAGGTATTTCACGAGTTCCACCTGGTGGTATGCCGGAATGTGCTCATTTATTTTAACCGGGACCTCCAGAAAAGGGTACTCGAACTTTTCAACGAAAGCCTGGCGCCTTTGGGGTTCCTGGCGCTGGGGATCAAAGAATCTCTGATGGTTTCAGGTGCGCAACCGCATTTTGAGACGGTTAATCCTTACCTGAAAATTTATAGGAAAAAGAATTAATGGCGGCAGACAAATACGATATCATCATGATAGGGGGATCAGCGGGAAGTTTGCATGTGATCTCTGAACTGGTCGATGCATTGTCCGAATCTTTCCAGACACCAGTAGTTGTGGTGATGCACCGTCTCCGCAACGTGCAGAGTGAAATGACGAGACTGGTTTCAGACAAAAGAAGGCTGAAAGAGCCGGAAGACAAAGAGTTCATCTCTCCGGGAACAATGTACCTTGCCCCACAGAACTATCACCTGATGGTGGAAGCCGATAAGAGTTTCGCCCTAGACTATTCAGAACTGGTGAATTACAGTCGGCCATCCATTGACGTTGCTTTTCAATCTGTCGCCCCAGTATATGAAACCAGAGCTTTGGTGGTGCTGCTCAGTGGCGCTAATAAAGATGGCGCGGCGGGCGTGGCTTCCGTATTGGAACATGGCGGAACGGCACTGGTACAAAAGCCGGAACTCGCAGAATACAAGAGTATGCCCGAAGCAGCGCTTCGCATGAACAGCGGTGCACAAGGACTGTCGATACCAGAGATGATCAGTTTTATCAAAGACAATTGCAAATAAAGCGATGAAGAATATTCCCGTAAAACCTGCTGATTTCCATATTTTGCTGGTCGATGACCGCGAAGAAAACCTCATTTCCCTGGAAGAAATGCTGGAAGCGCCCAACAGGCACTTCACCAAAGTGACTTCAGGCAACGACGCGCTCCGTACGGTATTGCGCAACAAACAGATTGGTCTCATCTTACTCGATGTGCAGATGCCCGGGATGGATGGATTCGAGGTGGCCAGGCTGCTGCAGGCTAACCCGCAAACGCGCGACATTTCTATTATTTTCGTTACCGCTATCAATAAGGGAGAACAGAATGTATTGAAGGGATTTGAAGAAGGTGCGGTAGACTTTTTGGAAAAACCACTGGACATCAATA
>CAMLRX010000026.1 GCA_946482545.1 uncultured Flavihumibacter sp.
AGGCCTTACACCATGAATAACGGGCAGAAGATTAGTATTTCAAGCGGTGTCGCGTCTTATGAGCCATTACTGGGCGGAGATGAAAACCCCTTCAAAATGCCTGTTCAGTTCTCGCAGAATAAACTACTGGGCATTACAGAACATTATACTATTGATCTCCCATTATGTGAGGCGTATTTCCCAGGACCAAGTGTGGGTTACAGCAGGGTAACGGTGAAAAACTTTGGGGCCGACAACAGCATCGGTAATACAGGGACTACCGTATCTGAGTTTTTTACCGCCAGAGATTTCCCCACCCGCGTGGAAGCTACTCCCATGCAACAACAGCATCCCATAGCATCGAAAATATTAAAGTTCTTCGGACTAAGAATTACCGATCATGCTACCGTTTCCCAAGGCTATGTGGTGGAGAATTCCAATATGCATGGTAAAATAAAAAGCGAAAGGATTGTGGACAAAGCCGGACAGGAAATATCTACCGTAGCCTACGAATACAAGTTGAACGATAAACGGGCTTTACAAAAAGAGTTGAACAACGTTGTTCCCGCTATTACGAGCGATGGTTTAATAGCAGAAACGGAGATTGGGGTTGATTATGAGTTTTTCACTGATATGAATGAGCATCAGAACCTAAGCGTTGGCGCTCGAGGAGAGCCATCACTTGGATTTTTCATGACCCTATTCCCTAAATTCTGGGTGAATATCGGCTTGATCCGACCCAACTTCGACAAAAGAATGTTCCGTTCAGCGGTAGCCATTAAGTCAATCCAGAATTTCCCCATTCTGGAGAAAGTGATTAAAACTGAAAAAGGATCGAAGATAGAGTCTGAGAACATACTTTGGGACGCAGTAACGGGAGATGTGCTGATGACAAAAACCCAGAATGAGTTTGATGATCCTGTTTATTCGTTCACCTATCCCGCGCATTGGGCTTATCCTGGTATGGGGAACGCGTCCGATAACCAGGGAATCTATCTTACCGGGTTCGCTACAAATGCAAATGGAACAATAGCCAGTTCCAGTTACAATGCGGTACTTACCCCCGGCGATGAATTGGTGGAGGTGAGTGCAGCGTCGTCCACCCCGCAAAAATACTGGATTGTAAAAGGGACAGACAACTTACTGCGTGCGGTAAATGCTGATGGCGTTACTGCTTCCAGTGTAGCTTCTTCCTTGTATCGGGTTCTCAGATCGGGAAGGCGGAATCTTTCAAGCACCGGAATAGGGACTATTGTATCGCTGAATCCATTGATGGAAAAGGGGAGATTGACTATTTCCGGGCTAAGCAGGATAATAGATGCAAAGGCTGTTGAATTTAAAGAAGAATGGGCAATGCCTGTGAGTCTGAAATGCGGAGATTGTGTTGGTGCGAGCAAGTATTCTAACGGAAACTTTTCTTTTTGTTATTCAGCACAAAGTAATCCTTCGGTTTGTACAACCTATCCTACCACCAGCAGTAAAAATGAAAATTATAGTAATCTGGGCACCAGGATTTATTACACAGGATACTCTTCAACGGGTTCTGGCTCTTTTTTTTGGATAAATAATTCCAACTCGTACTGGCGCAATACCAACAGTGGAATTACGCAGGGGCCACTTAATAGATGTGGAATATGGCCAAGTGCTACTGCTAACCAAAGTGGTGCATCAGAAGGGCTTCCAAAATCAAATACGTGGATTGGAAGATCGTTTATATTTGAAGTTCCAGTCACAAAAATGTACTATTTTGGGATTGCTGGTGACAATTATTTAGAGTTTAAAGTAGATGGAACACAGAGATTAATTCTTCAAAATCCTGGTCCTAATAATGAAAACAGGGAAGTGAATTATAGGGCTTGGCATATCTACCCGATAACACTGTCAGCCGGAACGCATATTTTTGAAGTCAACGGCCTTAATTCAGAAGGTCCCGCTTCATTTGGATTTGAGTTGTATGATAATACAAGTGCGGAACTTGCTGCATCAACAGCTACTAGCCCTCCTACAATTATTCTTACAACTGCTGGTGTTACGAGCACCAATTATGGTTATACATTTAATCCATCAAATGGATGCAAAACTTGTGTTTACGGATATGCATTAAATCCTATCGATGGAAAATGTTACGAGATCACTGGAAATAACGGTTTCGGAAATGCATTTAACCCATACACATCGGGCATTCTTGGCAACTGGCGCCCTGTGAAGGAGCATGTTTTTGACATCAGTCGGGTGAATCTAAAGGGAAATGCCGGTATTCATGGCGCTACTAATATTCGAGAGGCAGGCTATTACTACGACTTTAATCCTTTCTGGGTTGCGGGAACAACGAACTGGAACGTCAATACTGCTGCCAGCCTGTTCCAGAACTGGCGGTGGAGTAGCGAAGTCACAGGATACAATATGAAAGGCATGGAAACGGAGAATAAGGATGCGTTGAACCGGTTCAGTGCTGCGCAGATGGGGTACCTGCAGTCGATTCCCGTGGCCGTGGCCTCTAATGCGCCGCTTAGGAACATTGCCTATGATGGCTTCGAAGACTACGATTTTAACCTTCAATGCGGAACAGATACCTGTAACCAATACAAAGGCCATTTTAGTTTTGCCCCGCTCTTTAACGGCTCGTTTTATGTTACGAATACAGAGGCGCACTCCGGCAACGGTAGTCTACGGATAAATGGAAGTCTGACCATGACACGTTCTATCTATGATGGCGTTAGCACACTATATACCAGGGATGCAGGACACCAGTACCGGTTAAATTCCAATTATCCAATGCTTGGCTTTAATCCAACTTCCGGGGGCAAGTATATCCTGAGTTTCTGGGTAAAAGATGTTACGCCCGCTTCCGCTACTCCGGGAATTACCGTTCTTGTAAATGGATCAAATATGAATCTGAGTACGAAAAAGGTACCCGTAGTGGAAGGCTGGAAAAGGGTGGAGGTTGAATTTACGCAATCCTCTTCCTCCACTTTCACACTCAATTTTAATACTGGTGGGAACACGATGTACGTAGACGATATCCGTATTCATCCCTACGACGCACAACTGAAATCCTTCGCTTACGATGCGGTTTCACTCCGGCTCATGGCGGAACTTGATGAAAATAATTTCTCCACTTTTTATGAATACGATGATGAGGGAATTCTCATTCGGGTTAAAAAGGAAACAGAGCGGGGTATTATGACCATTAAAGAATCAAGAACCGGAGTAAGAAAAAATTAATAGTATGAAGACACGAAAATCAGTTAAAATAATGTGGATCGCAGTTTCATTGCTCGTGGCCACGCTTTCCTACGCCGGTCTTAAAGGAGCGGAAAAGATCAGGGAACCGAAACCGGAAGATCCGGTGGTAGAAAATTTTGAAGAAAAGTTCAGCAAAGAACTGGAGATACTTCAAAAGATCACCGACAGGTATAAAGCGCACCTTTATATCCGTGGTACCATTTCCTATCAGGAGAAAAGAGCGGGCGCGGTGCCGCTTACGGAAAAGGTGGACTTCTTTTCCCAGTCCTCCGAGTTCGTCAGTGTGTATGGTATGGACTCGGTGCTCCGGATCCAGGAAGGCGATCGGTTGCTGACAATAGATCACAAAGAGGAATCCGCAGTTGTAATGGCGCTGGATGAGAATGAGACTGTTAACGCTGAGGGGTTGTTGCCCATTGGCGAAATCGCAAAATATGTGAAGCAGATAGCGGTAAAACCGGACGGATCCCTGCAGGTGTTGGAGATCGAATTGAACGAGAACGCGCCAGGTAGTTTTCCCCGTTGCAAACTGGTGTACGAACCCGGAAGCTACAGGTTGAAAAAGATGGTCTTTTACGGATATGATGTAGAAATGGCAGAGGAAGAGAGTAGTACCGCATCTGAAGTGGTGGTGGTGGATTCTTTAGAAGGTGAAATTGAAACCGGTTATTTCGCCAGCGCCACTCCTGTTACAGTAGAAGTGGAGTACCTCGAGGAGCGTAGTTCGACTCCTGAAACATGGCGCATTGAAAACTTCATCCGGAAAAATGGCTCGGGCTATGAACCCATTGGGAAAATAAAAAATTATTCCATCTACCAATAACCTGATCTTATGGGAAGATATGTTGCTGGCATCGGAAATTTCTGGCTGCGTACACTAAGTTGCTGCCTCTTCGGCCTTTTGCTCTTTTCGAAGGTATGGGCCGCTGAAGAGCCTTACACGGGTGCTATCAATGGCAGCGCTGTTGTGGCAGGGGCAAGCTTTCATGTGACCGATGAAAAATTCGTAAATATTTCTGCCTGGAATACCATTGATGGCGCGTCTTCCCGAACACCGGAGAATATCCTGGAACTTAAGTTCGATTATTTTAATAACGTATTCTTCTTCAGTCAGAAGTTCACTATTAATGTTACCGTAAACATCAAGTGCTACAACAACCCTTACGATACATCCGCCATTTTCCAGGAGTACAACAATGTACTACTGACCATACGGCACGACAGCACCACCGGACTGGCCTACAAGGGACTTCATTCCTACAAGTTTACTGGTGCCTATAAGTATAAAGTAACCGTTTTAAGTATCACAAGCCCGGAACTGGGGTCCAGTATACCGAATATCCTGAAACTGGAAGGACGTACACTGATCAAAAGGAAGTATAATTTTAATGCCACTACCAACAACCCCGTACAAATTACCGAGCAGGCCAGAAGAATTTACCTCTCCTGGATACCGGCGCACTACCCCGGCGCAGAACTTTTTGATCTTGAATACACCATTATCGACGACAGCAGTGCATATGGAAAGCAGATTCAATCTACGATCAGCGCCTCCAATTTATTTACGACCAATTTTTTAGCCGGCTTGTTCAAAAACAATAGCACCAGGATCACTACTCCAAACGACAGTGTGTTGATTAATCCTGTTTACCGCGGTGGGTTTCTTGTATTCAGGATACGGGGGGTGCAGTTCAGGAATGAATACCTGCCGAACCTTACTGATGCGGAAAAATACCTCCGTACCGCGGGCAACTGGAATTACAGCGCCTCGAAAGTGGGAGCTCCTTCATACACATATAACATTGTCGACTTGTCCTGGCACGAGGATTCCCTCAACTGGCAATACTCCGTTTCATTTGCAGAGGAGGGAAAGAAAAAAGAGATGGTAGGCTATTACGATGGCCTGTTCAAAAACCGGCAGAACGTAACCATCAACAACGCGACACTAAATGCTATCGTGCAGGAAACATTTTACGATGCGCAGGGAAGACCGGCGGTAAACGTGTTGTCTGCACCAACCAACGATGGTACTTTGCACTACTTCGATGCTTTCAACAGGAGTAACCTGAACAAACCATACAATTACTCCGACATATCAGCTGGGGTCAATTGTAATGATACCGCGGCGCTTGTTTCGGATTCCTCCGGAGCCGGCAGGTATTACTCTGAAAAAAATGATGTTAATGATTATTTCTTCAAGAAATATATTCCCAAGGCGGAGGGGTATCCTTACTCTTTCACGTCCTACACACAAGACAACACGGGTAGGATAAAAGCCCAGGGCGGAGTGGGGAAAGTGTTTCAACCCGGGCAGGGACACGATACAAAATACTTTTATGGAAAGCCGACGCAGGATGAACTAGACCGGCTGTTCGGAGTAGAAGCGGGTAATGCGATCCATTACCTCAAAAATATGGTGGTGGACCCCAATGGGCAGATCAGTGTAAGTTATGTAAATGCGAGTGGGAAAACGGTCGCTACGGCGCTAGCGGGTGTCACTCCTCCCGGCATGGAAAAACTACCCTCCCATGACAATGTGGGCACCCCGGTTAAAAAAGGCATGCTTACCAGCCAGGATTTTACCGATGAGATCAGTGGCGGACTTAAAATAGGGGTAAGTTCATTTTTAGCCCCGATCAGCGGAGAGTATAAGTTTTTTTATGACCTCACGCCGTTGAGGATGGATGTGTTGTATGGCTCTGCCCTTCAATACAAAATTTGCAATACCTGCTATTACGACCTGGAGATATTAATTAAGGATAATTGTGGTGTCGTGAAGTCCTCGGTTCTGAAGCCGGTATTAGCGGGCACCTTGTTTCAAACCAGTTGTAGTTATATTGCACCGGTCATCTCTGATAGTTTCGCTTTTAACATCGCCGCACACGAGATAGGGGATTACAGCATTTCCTACAACATCAAAGTGAGCGAAGCCGCCCTGGCATTCTACGACAGTGTACACCTGGCGCAGAATACGGACATCAGGACGTTTAATAACTTCCTGACCGAAAGACTTGGACAGGCCAGTTTTATCGATTGCTTTTCAGATTGTAAGACCTGTATAGAAACCCTTGGTACACAAACGGAATTTATCAACAATAGAATCAAGCCATTATTTTACCAGGCTGACTCGTTAAACTTCGCCCCGTTCCAAAGCTGGGCGGAAGCGCTTTATACAACATTATACAACAACTGCCAGTCGATCCAGTCGGGCTGCCAGGAATTTTCCAGCCCCTGTGATGAAGAGAAGTTGTTGCTGCTTGAAGACCTGATGCCTGGTGGCCAGTATGCCTTGTACGACGAGAACTTTGCATTGCTTGAGACTTCAGCGCTGAACGTTTTGCAGGATTACTACAGGCTGGGCCGTACGTTTACCAATGAAGACGGCACACCAGGTACCATATTTAAGGACGGCATAAATCATGCTGCCGGTAGTTCTTCCATTACCACAAGAGAATTCATTGAAAATTTTAAGCCAGCCTGGGCGGAAGCGTTTCTTCCGCTTCACCCGGAGTATTGCTTTTACCAGTGGTGCCTTACGAATTCCACTTCGAAGGCTTTCGATAACATGATTCTTGAACTGGACAATGATTCTACCGCCACTGCGCAAGGATATTTCGGATCGGTTACATCATTACTGGCTAGTGATCCGTTTTTCGGTTCAGGAGGTTATGGATCGGGTATGTATTATGATATGTACGACAGTTTGTACAATTATTCCAACACGGTGTACGGTTATCCATCTTCCGCACCGGTAAAGAATATCCTTTCTTATGTCGATTTTGAATTGTATTGTGAGCCGAACGGAGTATCCCCGTCTTCCTGTGTTCCGCCAGGTTCCACCTGCCGGTCGCCTTATATGGAATGGCAGATGTATAAGGAGGCCTATCTAAGGCTCAAGTCGTATTTTGTAGAGAAAGCCCGGATACAATATAACCCTGAATGTAAGAATTGCTATATCGGTACCGATAATACTGAAGTGGGTGGATGTACGCCTCCCAGTCTCAGTTGGTTTACCGCAACCACGGACAGTGTGGCCAATAACAATACTTATATAAAATATAAGTTTAATAACGCTGGCGATACTACCGCGCCTAATCAGTATGTGATCACGGTGCAATATGTCAGGAATGGCGTTACTTATTACAATTCTGTTGTTTTCCCTGCCCAGGCCAGTTCAGTCACAGGGCAACTCTATAATATCACCAGCTACGCTATGGTGTCGGTAATGTGCGATACCGGTATCATCTTTACCATGCGACCTGAGCAAAAGAAGTCTATGGAGAATTGGTGGAAACGGTTCGAGCCCGATTCTTCGGGTATGTTTTATGCCAGCCTTGCTTCATCAGGGAAGCAAACCAGTGTGGGAGAATGGAAGATTGATCCTAAATTTATTGCGCTTCCGGAGCAAAAGGGATGCGCATTCGATTGTCCCTGCCCAACAGCTGGAGACTTTGAGTATTATAACCAATACTATTCTTATGAATGCGGATATGGAAGTTCGATTTTCATTTACTACAATGGGCCAACAATTCCATTTGGAAGAGAGGTTACGGTATATTTCTATTACACAGATCAGTACTGCCAAATGGCACAAGGGTCGGTGATTTTCTCACCAGGTGAAACATATAAAGAATATTGTCTGGGAGATTATTTCTGTACGGAAGGATCCGTGTTTATTACTGATGTCTATTGCTATGATGATCCTTATAACTTCATTTGTCCTTCTTTAAGCAAACCTCCAAGTCTTTGCACGGATGATTCCCGTTATGCTTACTTCAAGAACAAAATCAGGCGCTATAATGATTATCAGAATACTACCGGTCTGGCTGAGACCATCCGTTCACGTTACAATGCTTACGCCGATGAGCAGAAAAGTGCCGCGACGGAAGATTGCAAATCCATATGTGAGGCGCAGGCAGATACATGGATAAATGCGCTTAAGGGCTGTAATGCGGCTTCACCCGCCGTTTGGACGGCTCTCAGAAACAGTCTTATCAACGCCTGTAAGTCAGGCTGTAGTCCCTATTATCCCTCAGTTAATGGGACGTCTGATTCTTTTGAATCCATCATCAGGAGTTATTTTCCGACCTCAACAGATTCCTGTACGGCTTATCTTATTTCCAACCCCTATCCCAGCAATAAGGAGCCACAGTACAACCGTACCATTCATGTGGAAATCACCACCTGCCTTCAGGATAGGTTTACCTATCTGAAGAATAAATACCTCTCATCAGGCTTTAGCGGCTCTTTCCATCTATGGTTGCAGAGACAATTGGGTGCGGATTATAAACTGAAAGAAAGTGAACTTACAAGTTTGGAAACCCAACTTAGCTCCGGATGTAAATATTTCAAAAAGCCAATTGAACTCCCGGTGGCGATGGGTTGTAAATCACCTTCCTATTATTACAATGAAGCGTGCAGGGATTCAGCATACATCAGGGGCGTATGGAACGCTTTTAATGCGCAGTTCCCCGGCGTGGACACATTGAGTCAGCATTACCAGACGATACTGACGAATTATTTCAACCATTACCTGGGTTACGCTTTGAATTTCGAGGATTATGACGCTTATATCAAGCGAATGCTGTCAGGTACGCTATACAAGGATTTGCTTTGCTCGAGGTCGCAGGACTCCTACGCTGAAAGTTTTTCCGATGTGAACAACTGTTTGGCGGATGTATTCCTTGCAGCTTATTCGACAGCTTTGACGGAATACAACTTGTACATCGATTCAGTTCGGGCTGCATTCAGGGCGGCTTATTTTACAAGATGTCTGGCGGCTGATGCCAATTTGGCGATGCGTTCCAATTACCTGGAATACCATTATACGCTGTATTATTATGATCAGAGCGGCAATTTAGTTAAAACAATTCCTCCCGCTGGCGTAACAATGGCAACGCCAACGCAGATAGACCAAACAATCAATTATAGAAAATCATATAACCGGTATTGCCAGGAAAATCAACCTTTTGCGCAGTTTACGGGGACGAATCGGATAAATGTTGTAGCGGCGGCGGGTAATGATTTCCCTTTGACCGGGCCTGCGTTTACCTTTACAATGGAGTCTTTCGTGAGACTTAATAATTTCAGTAACCAACCGATTTTTTCATTTATCAATTATTCCATAACCGGTGGCGTAACCAGGGAGAGTGGACTTGCGTTGATGGTCAGAAGTGGAAAACTGGTTATTGGATCAGGTGTATGGACCAGCTCGGCTACCAATAACTTTAACGAGAAGGAGTCGCCTGCTATTACCAATTTCATGGAAACCGGCAAATGGTACCATGTGGCGGTAGTTTTCTCGGCGTTCTCATCAGCGTGGCCAAAAGTATATGTCAATGGCGTTCCTGTCCCACTTACTTCCTTAGATGCCAATTCAACATCATTCTATAATCTCTATCCTACTTCTACCACTATGCTGGGCGGTAGCGTCTATAAAGGCGTAACGACACATATGCAGGGGGGAATGAGACAGTTCAGGATGTATAGGAGAGCATTGAGCCAATTGGAGCTGTTGCAGAATGCTACGAATAAGTGCCTGAATATTACCAATCAGGCCTCGTTGCTGGCGAATGTTCCGCTGAACGAAGGAACGGGCAATACGGCAAAAGACCTGAGTGCTAATTTTACGGCATCTGTCAATTCCGGGAGCCTTGGTTGGGGGAACTATTTCCCGCCCTATTATCCGACGCATACCCTTCCTACAGTTTATGAGTACAATTCACTGAACCAGGTGGTGATGCAGTCCTCTCCTGATGGAGATACTTCCCGTTTCTGGTATGATGTGCTCGGTCGCCTGGTGGCTTCTCAGAACAAGGAACAACTGAGTCCGAAAAACACGACCTCGAACTCGGTGGTCAACCGGTACAGTTATACGACTTACGACGCGCAGGGCAGGATCACGGAAGTGGGAGAGAAGCATGGTGGTGGTATCCTGCGTTTCGGCGATGGACCGGGTAGCGGGTTTAATACGAAAAGCACCAATTCCCTGGCCTTGTGGTATGCTACAGGCTCTGACCACCAGGTAACCCAGACCTATTATGATATACCAGCTACTGCTGTGGTGACGAATACCGACATCACTACGCCGCAGGCACTCAACAGCCGTAAGCGGGTGGTTTCTTCCCTCTACAAAGAAGCGAAGGCCAACACGGATTATGATGTGGGCACCCATTACGTGTACGATATCAATGGCAACGTAAAAACGTTGTTCCAGGAACACAAGGCTTTCATCCAACTGCTGCCTACACTTTCGCGAACGCCGCGCCGGGTTGATTACGAATACGACCTGATCAGCGGCAAGGTGAACAAGGTGCATTTCCAGAAGGATAAAAACGACCGGTTCTCCCATAAATACGAGTACGATGCGGAAAACAGGCTCACTTCCGTGTGGACCAGTAAGGATGAACACGGCTTCACCTGGGAAAACGACGCTCGGTATTATTACTACCTCCACGGCCCATTGGCCCGCTCTGAAATAGGCGACCATGAGGTGCAGGGCCTTGATTTTGCCTATACCTTACAAGGCTGGCTGAAAGGCATCAACGGCCAGACACTTGACCCCGCTAAAGACATGGGCGAAGACGGACTGCTTTCCAACCCGGTGTACAAGAATTTCAGCAGGGATGTAATGGCCTTCAGCCTGGGTTACCACAACAACGATTACAAGCCCATCGGGAACTCTACGGCCACCGCTTTCGGATTAACCTTCACCGCTCCAACAGGGTTGGCAGGAACATCTGGCAATTCGGGCTATGAACTGTTTAACGGCAATATCAGAAATACAACGTTGGCCCTGAATAAACTGAACAGCGGTGCCACTTCGGGTTATTCTTATCTGTACGACCAGTTGAACCGGATTACGGCCACCAAACAGCACAATATTTCAGGGACTTCCTGGTCTTTCAGTTCATTTAATGAAGCCTACCGCGAAAGAACCACCTACGATGCGAACGGCAATATTATGCGGTACCTGCGCCAGGGGGCTAATGTCTCCGGCATGCCGCTTGGCATGGACAGCCTGACCTATAATTATTATGCAGGTTCCAATAAACTATCTTTTGTCCGTGATGCGATCGCGGCGGGCAATTATACCGGTGATGTGGATATTGACAACCAATCTGCCGCCAACTACGATTATGACAAAATTGGTAACCTGATGGGTGATGTTCAGGGTGGGTTGTCAAATATCTCCTGGAATGTGTATGGAAAGATCCGTTCGATCACTAAAACGAATGGGACGACCATCAATTACAAATATGACCCGTCTGGTAACCGGATTGAAAAATCCGTAACTTCAGGAGGTGTAACAACACGGGATTTTTACATCCGGGATGCACAGGGGAATATCCTGAGTGTGTACCGCCATGCAGGTGGCATACTGAAGCTGGAGGAGATGCATTTGTACGGCAGTTCCCGTCTGGGTTTAACGGAACTGAAACGAACTGTTGCAGAAGAGACGATCCCGCTGTATCCCGTACACGATAGTTCTTTGATTGGTTGGAAACGTTATGAGTTGAGCAACCATTTGGGTAATGTGCTGGCTGTTATCAGTGATAAGAAGACTGGTGTGGCAGGTAGTGGTAGCAGCATCGGTTACTATACTGCGGAAGTGATCAGTGATCAGGAGTACTATCCGTTTGGGATGGGGATGCCTGGGAGGAGGTGGAGTGTGGGAGGGTATGCGTACGGCTTTAATGGGAAGGAGAATGACAATGAGGTAAAGGGTATGGGAAATCAGCAGGATTATGGAATGAGAATTTATGATCCAAGGCTAGGTAAGTTTTTAAGTGTGGATCCCTTAACAGGTAGTTATCCCTGGTTGACCCCTTATCAATATTCAAGTAATAATCCAATCTATAATATAGACTTAGATGGACTTGAGGGCATGTCTGGATTTTTAAAAAGAGATCTTGAAAGATTAGAACAAGGGTGGAATAGGACGATAAGTCGGATTAATAGGTGGGTGTCGAGAAATAAAAATGATGTTAAAGAGGGGGTCTCAAAAACTATTACGAGTACCGTCGATGTATACTCTATTATTGCACTTGTAAAAACTGCACAAAAAATAGATCCAAATGTCCAAAAGTATACGGAAGAACAAAAAATGCAACAATTTGCAACCAATAGTCGCTCTTCAGTAGCCATATTACTTTATGAATTTGCTACAGGAAGCGGAAAAGCGTCAAGAAATTTTTATTATAGTGAAATAAATACGAACGCTTTCAGCAACCAAGTCATTGAGGGAAGGGTGCTTAATGAAATTGTTCAAGACTTATACTCAACAATTGTTAATGATGTATTTTCTTATCAAGATCACTTGGCATCCAAAATACCTTACACTTTCGGTTTAGAATTTAGTCCTGATCACACTGAAACAATCACCGAGTCTGTAGAAAAACATTTAAATTCAAACTTAGCTCAATTGTTTATTGGCGGTGCAAACATTTCTATAGTGCCTGTTGACGGAACTTCTGTAGATGTTACAATAACAAATTATACCTCAAGGAAATCACTATTGCTTCATAAAGGTAAAAATTATGATTTAGAAGGTGATAAAAACGATAAGCGGACACCTTTATCAACTATCAAGCAGGTTATAAAATTTAGAATAATAAACCTTGATAAAAATAAAACAATTGGAACTTCAAGTAAAATACCAAATGATGAATCGTAATATCTTACTAATGTTATTATTAATCTCTATTTCGGGAGCATGTAACTTCAAAAAAGTTTGTAGTGCGAATGAAAGAATTGTTGGTCGTTACATTAATGATTCCGAAAGTGACGCTGATCACTATTTGGAATTAAAAACGGATAGCACATTTTATCATTCCTATCTGAGGGATTCTGTCAAATTGGAAAATATTGGTGTTTGGTCTTTTGATGTAAAGCGATGTCAGGTTGTTCTTTCTTATTGGAAAAGCTTCGGTAAATACTCAGACGAAAATTGCTTAAGTGGTTGTTCTGCATCAGTGTTGTTTAGAGAAAATGAACTCATATTCTCTTATGATCTTGACGAAATGAATTTTAAAAAGAAGTAAAGTGTCAATTGTCTTTAATAAGGATAAAAAAGCATTTGCACGAAGTTTTTAATAGTATCGGATTATGGAATGCGCGCTTCAACGCGCACTGTTACAGATTTTACTTGGGTTATTAATGCCCTCCATTCTCGCATTTTTGCTGGCATTCGCCTATTATGATATACCAGCCAGCGCTGTGGTGACCAACACCGATATTACCACACCCCAGGCACTCAACAGCCGCAAGCGGGTGGTTTCTTCCATCTATAAGGAAGCGAAATCCAACACAGATTATGATGTGGGTACACATTATGTATATGATATAAACGGAAACGTAAAAACACTTTTTCAGGAACACAAGGCTTTCATCCAACTGCTGCCTGCGCTTTCGCGAACGCCGCGCCGGGTTGATTACGAATATGACCTGATCAGTAGAAAGGTGAACAAGGTGCATTTCCAAAAGGACAAGAACGACAAGTTCTCCCATAAATTGGAAAAAACGGTAAAATTGACCACCCCTTACCGGATGAAACTGACCACCTGTTTTCAGTCCAAACTGACCATGGGTGCCGGTCCAAACTGACCACCCTTTTTCAAGCGTTTATAATGTGTTGCGTGGGTAGGCTAAAAATAGCTGAAGTTGGGATTCTAACCCAACCAGTTATCATGGCTAATAAACCCATTCATATGTTTAAACTCAGACAGGTGCTCCGTCATTATACCGATGGCGTGAGCAAGAAGAAAATCGGCGAACTTACGGGCATCGCGCGCAATACGGTGAAGCGTTATATTCTTCGTTTTACGGCTTTAAAGCTGACTTATGAGGACATTAGCAGCCTTAACGATCATGAACTGGAAGAACTGTTCGCCCCACCCGCTGTAGCGCCACGGGATGGTCGTTTTGAGCGTTTACAGCAGCTTCTGCCGGGCATAGAGAAGGCCATGAGCCGCAAGGACGCTTCGTTGCTTCAGCTTTGGGAAGCTTACGCGGGAGCGCTTGAACCCAGTTATGGTTATACGCAGTTCATTTATTATTACCGGCTGCACATCGGCAGGATCCAGCCGGTCATGCACATGGACCACAAGGCCGGTGATAAGGTTTACATCGACTTTGCGGCAGAAAAGCTTTCTTATACCGATATGGCTACCGGGGAAGTAAAGGAAGTGGAAGTGTTCGCCGCCATACTCGGGTGCAGCCAGCTGACTTATGTGGAAGCGGTACCTACCCAGCGCAAGGAGGACCTGATACAGGCCTGTGAGAACGCCCTGCGCTACTTCGGTGGCGTTCCCTTCGCCATTGTTCCCGATAACCTTAAAAGCGCCGTGACCAAAAGCAGCCGCTTCGAGCCGGTGATCAATGAGTCCTTTGCCGACTTCGCCGAACACTACGGCACCACGGTACTCCCCGCCCGCGCTTACCGCCCCAGGGATAAAGCGCTGGTGGAGGGCGTGGTGAAGATCATCTACAACCGTATCTATCAGCCCGTGCGTCAGCAGGTGCATCATAGTCTTGCCGCGCTGAACGCCGCTATTCTAAACGCGCTGGAACAGCACAACACCGGCAGGTTCAAAGGTCGTTCTTACAGCAGACGCGACCGCTTCGAGGAACTGGAACGGTCCGCTTTACGTCCTTTGCCCGTCTATCGGTACGAGTACCGGCAGCAGGCGGTGGTAACGGTGATGAAGAACGGACACGCCTGCCTGGGCGCAGACAGGCATTATTACAGCGTACCTTACCGCTTCATCGGTAAAAAGGTGAAGCTGCTCTACACCTCCACCCAGGTAGAGATTTTCTTCAAATACGAGCGTATCGCCGTTCATGCCCGTCAGTTCCGTAAATACCATTACAGTACACAGGCTGAGCACCTGGCTTCCGCTCACCGCTATGTGAGCGAGTGGACACCGGATAAGTTCATCCGGGAGGGGGGCCTGATCCATCCGGAGGTGGAACGTTATATCCTGGATGTACTGGAACACAAAACACATCCGGAGCAGGCTTACAAGTCCTGCGCCGGCATCCTGGGGCTGGTGAGAAAGGTTGGCCCTGAACGGCTGGGTAACGCCTGCCGCAGAGCGGGCAACTTCGGGGTTTATAACTATCCCATCATCGTTCAGATACTGGAAAAGAAAATGGATTACCTCTCCGAAGAGGAGAAGGAGGAACTGACCATGCCGCCGCACCACAATATCCGCGGAGAGGAATATTACAATTAACCACTTCATCAAACCACCACAATGAATACCAACACGCTCGACAAACTACGCAGGATGCGCCTGTTCGGCATGTACGCCACCTTTAAGACCAGTATGGAAACACCCCGCTCCGAACTCCTTACCGCCGATGAGATGACGGCCCTGCTCGTGGAAAGCGAGTGGGACGACCGCCACAACAGGAACATCGAAAGGGGATTGCGCAACGCCCGCTTCCGCTACAACGCCACCATCGAACAGATCGATTACAACGTCGAAAGGGAACTTGATAAAAATCAGGTCCACCGCCTCGCCGAAGGGGAGTTCATCAAAAAAAGTGAGAACCTGCTCATCACCGGATCCACCGGTACCGGTAAAAGTTTTGTGGCATCCGCTATTGGTCACCAGGCCTGTCAGGCAGGCTACAAGGTGCTGTACGCGAACACCATCAAACTGCTGGCGCAGATCAAAATGGCCAAAGTGGACGGCTCCGCGCTCAAAGAGCTGGCACGCATCGAAAAGCATGACCTGCTTATCCTCGATGACTTTGGCATACAACCCTTCGATGCCCTGGCACGCGCTTCCCTGCTGGAGATCATCGAAGACAGACACGGAAAGCGATCCACCATCTTTACCTCACAATTACCGGTGAAACAGTGGTATGAAGTAATAGGCGAAAAAACAGTGGCAGACGCCATACTCGACAGGATCGTTCACAACGCGCATCGCATAGAATTAAAAGGAGAATCACTCAGAAGAAAAGCAAGTAGAAAACAAATGCAAATCACTACTACGGAATAACCTATTTTTAAACCCTCATGCAACACTTTTTGGCGCTTGGAAAAAACATTAACTAAGGGTGGTCAGTTTGAACTGTAAATAGGTGGTCAACTTCACTGAAATGTCCACTAAGAGTGGCAATACAGGCGTGGATAAAGTAAACTATGTGGTACATTGATCAATATTGCTTATATGACGCAGGTTCCCTTTACTTCCCCGCCCCCGCGCTTTTCCAGCATTGCTTAACCAGTAACCTGATTCATTCGCTGAGCCTCCTGCAAACTGATTTTCAATTGATACTATTTTTTTTATAGTATTGTGCCTTACGTTTATTAACTACTCCATATTGCAGATCGGGCAACCATACGATGAATTTGATTTGATCCGCCGTTTCCAAACGGGCGCAATAGAGGCTTTTACCGAAATCTATGACCGGCATCACTTCTTCCTTTATCAATACGCCAAAAGATTGCTTGTTAACAAGCAGGAGGCTGAAGATGTAGTGGCTGAAACATTTATTAAGTTGCTGCAGCGCAGGGACAGTATGGAAAGTTTAGAAAAGATCAGTGCTTTCCTTAAAATAAGCGTCCGTAACGCTTGCCTGGATTTATTAAGGCATCATAAAATTAAGTCTGAAAAACAAGCAGATTTAATACAGGAAATGCTTGCTGCGGCACAGCCTGATTATGACTGGATCGAGATCAGGAATGAACTGCTTGATATGGTTTATGCACAGGTAGACAAAATGCCGCCTAAGATGAGAGACATTTTTCTGCTGTCTTTCAAAGAAGGCTTAAGCCCGAGGGAGATCGCCGACAAACTTGATCTCAGTGTCCAAACAATTAGCAATCAAAAGTACAATGCATTGAAGCTGATAAGAATGGCACTCGGCAAATCAGTTGTAATTGCTTTTCTTCTCCTTTCCGATTTTTAAAGATTTTCAGTAAAATTTATATTGGTTAATTTGTTATGTAAATAATTGATTTTTATTTATTTATAAAAAAGTTGACATTTTTATAGTAGATTTTACCAGTTCGATCGTTTAGTTTAAGTGCAGCATTGTATGCTATCATCTGATCAAAATCTACTTTAATGAAAGACAAAGACATTCCTGGTCTTCTCTATAAACATATAAGCGGGACCCTGAACGCTGTTGAACAGGCCCGCCTTGAGGAGTGGAAGAATGCTTCTTCAGCTAACGCTGACCTCTTTGAGGAGATGTCTTCTTCATTGAAGCTCAGTGAAGCCATTGCTGAAAACCACCCGGACAATAAGTTGGCATTAAGGAACAGAATTTTGCAGCGGGTGTTGGATGAAGGGGAGTTTCAGTTTGTGCACAGACGCCGTTTTGTTGGCCGCTGGTGGATGGCTGCGGCTTCAATCCTGGTTATTGCTGCTGTTTCCGTATGGTGGATTTCAAATTATCAGCCCTCATCAGAACCTGGTAAGGTGGTATCAAATATAGTAACGGACGTCCCGCCCGGAAAAACAGGTGCAATCCTGACGCTATCAAACGGTGAGCAGGTTGTGCTGGATAGTTTGTCTGGTGGTATAATCTCAAATCAGAATGGGAGTCAGGTTGTTTTACAGGACGGAGGGCTAACGTATAATCCGGATGGTAAAAACAACGGAGAACTCACGTATAACACCATTACTACGCCAAGGGGCAGGCAGTTTGATGTTAAACTCCCAGATGGAACCCGGGTGTGGCTGAATGCTGCCAGTTCTATAACTTATCCAACGGTTTTTATTGGTAAAGAGAGGGTGGTGAAAGCTACGGGAGAGGTATACCTGGAGGTCGCCAGAAGTGAGACGCCATTCCGGTTAAATATAAATGACGAAGCAAGCATTCTGGTACTTGGTACCCACTTTAACGTAAATGCGTACCATAATGAAGAAAATATCAGCACCACTTTACTTGAAGGAAGTGTGCGGATCGGGCCATTTTCAGCCGATCAGGCACTTGTTGAGCGCAAGTCTGTAACATTGGTTCCCGGGCAACAGGCAAGGCTGAACTCCGGGCTTAATACTATTACAGTAAGTAGCGGAGTTCCCATTGATAAAGTGATGGCATGGAAAAACGGATTGTTTGATTTTGATGGAGCAACGTTGGGAGAGGTGATGCGTCAGTTGGAGCGCTGGTACGATATTGAGGTCGTTTACGAAGACAAAATTCAACAGGAGAAGCTGGCTGGAAAAATGACCAGAGGTGTATCGCTCAATGGCTTGTTGAAGGGATTGGACCAGATTGGCATCAAAAGTAAACTTGAGGGCAATGTGCTGAGGCTTTTCCAGTAATCGTTCTCCTCATGCGTTTCAGTATGAATCGCTCAAGTAAATTGAAATAACCACCATGTAAAACAAAGGCATACAAAGCTGGATTAAAAAACCGTCATGGATTAGGGCCCACGACGGTAAGATGATTCAGTGAATATTTAACGGTCAACAACCATTTTTTCTAAACAACCAAATCAATTGCAAATTATGCAAAAAAACTGCTATTGGCTACCTATGCGTGTACGGGGTGAAAATTCCGACCATATTTTAAAGCGTAGGAGCATCAACCAAATCAAGAGGGTTATGAAATTGACCATGTTTTTCCTCATGTTCGCCATTGTTTCAGCGCGGGCAACGGGTTTTGCCCAGAATGTTTCTATTTCGGGAAAGAACCTGTCTTTAAGAACTGTTTTTTCCATAATCGAGGAACAGACCGGCTATGTGGTATTTACCAGGGAAGCGGCTTTTAAGGCGGACAGGAACATTACTTTGTCGGTTACCAATATGCCGCTCCGGCAACTGCTGAACAAAGTATTAAAAGACAAAGCAATTGAGTATGTGATCGAAGACAAGACGATCTTTTTATCTGAAAAAAAGCGGGCTGCTTCCGCAGATGTGAGCGTGTCAGGCAACAGTGTCGCTCCTGTATTGATGCCCGTTTCAGGTATTGTTACTGATTCTGCCGGTAAGCCGCTGGCAGGCGCAACAGTTGTTGTCCGGGGTAAAAAAGTGTCAACTTCTACCGATGCCAATGGGCAGTTCAGGTTGCAGGCCGATCCTGGTGATGTGCTTGTGGTTTCTTATGTAGGCTTCGAAAGCGAAGCATACAAAGTACCTGCCCTAACGCCACAGGATGGGAGCAAACCAGCTATAATAGCCCTGCGCGTTGCGCCGCAAACCATCAGTGAAGTGGTGATCTCTACCGGTTATACGCAGCGTAAGGTGAGTGAACTCACTGGTTCTGTGCAACGCTTCGGCGGTGATGAACTGCGCAGCGGTGTGTCCGGCGTCAATCCGCTTGCGATGCTGAAAGGTAAAGCTACCGGTATGTATATTACAGAGCAGGGGGGAAGCGTGGCTACGAGAGGGCAGATTGTGCTGCGTGGACAGGCTTCAATGCCCGACCAGGCCAACAGCAATTTCGGACCATTGATTGTAGTGGATGGTGCGATAACTACTGCCGCTAATTTGCAGGACATTGTTAACCCGAACGACATCGAAAGCCTGACGGTATTGAAAGATGCGGCCTCCGCAGCGATCTACGGTTCCAGGGCCGCCCAGGGCGTAATTGTGGTCACAACACGTCAGGGGGCTAATGCACCCGTACGCGTAAACCTCAATATGAGTCATGGTGGTGTATATACCAACCGGCTGGTGAATTTCATGAATACGGCACAGTTAACCCAACATATCACCAACAGCATGCAGGGGCTGTATAACAATACAGCTTCCATTCGCACGCGTTATGGTACTTTCGAAAATTATTTCAATACCACCAGGCCGTTTACCGATGAAGACAGGCAGAAGAATTATAACTGGACCGACGGATCGTTTTATCCTAATGGCAGCCAGAGCGACATTAATCTCTCCATTACAGGTGGTACGGAACGTACAAAAATTTATGCGGGGATTAACTGGGTGAACCAGGATGGTACGGAACTGAGTGATAACCTGCAAAGGAAAGCACTGCGGCTGAATATCGATCAGCGGATATCCAATAAACTTACGTTCTCTGTGAATACGAATGTGCTGTGGGATAAATATACCTCCACCACCTCCGAAAATCAGGTTTACCTCTTCCAGCCATGGGTATCGCCCTTTGAAGCCAATGGCGCATTGGCCGACTCTGTTCCCAATTACAACTACAGTGCGAACAGCGCCAGGATTACGCGGTATTACGATAACCCCCTGTATTCCCACGATCTTAACACGAACATTAACCAGCGGCAAAACTACCTGCTCACAGGCCGTTTGAAATATAACATCTTACCCTGGCTGTCTGCACAAACTACCAATACATTACAATACACCAATAACAACACGAACAGTTACAAGGATCCCCGTACATACAGGGGGCGTTATGAAGGCCCGGCAAATAACAGGATAAGGGTAGACGGCACACTCTCGATTACAGATGTAAGAAGTACTTACTTCCTCACCTCCAATATGCTTACGGCCAACAAAACATTCGGTGATCATGCGTTAAGTGCCATGGTGGGCCAGGAGTATGGTGAAACGAGTACCATGACAACGTCTATTGCTGCTTATGGTACCGCATATCCCGGAGAACGCAACCTCGGCGCTTTTCAGAACTTCGGTACCTGGGGCAACAAACAAAATGGTCAGCCAGCCATTCCAGGCTCTCCGGCTCCGCTCGATAAATCCTCTTTCTCCCTGTTTGGTGAAATCAACGAAAGCTACAAAGGCCGATATCTCGCTGCTGTATCTGTGCGCCGGGATGCCTCTACAAACTTCGGTATCGAAAACAGGTATGGCACATTCTTCGCCTTAAGCGGTTCCTGGCTTTTACATAAGGAAGCATTTATAGAAAAGATCAGACCAATATCCAACCTGAAACTGAGGGGAAGCTACGGTACTTCCGGTCGCGAAGCCGGGGCAGACTTCCTGACCTTTACCACTTTCCTGGACAATGTGCGTTATGATAACCTGTCCAACTTTGGTGCAACCATTCAACAGTTGGCAAATAGCCAGATTACATGGGAAACGACCTACACCACCAATATTGGCCTGGATTTAGGTCTTTGGAACCGGATCAATATTACTGCCGACTATTATCGCAGAAGAAGCGCCGGACTGTTGCAAACAGTTCCCTTACCTTCCTATACCGGTTTTGCCAGGCAGATCCGCAATGTAGGCGAGCTCACCAATAACGGCATCGAAGTAACAGCTTCTGCGGTAGCAGTGCAGGCAGGGAAGTTTAAATGGATGCTGGATGCCAATATTACGTTCAACAGGAACCGCCTCACAAAAATCTATAACGATTCTCTCATCGATGGGTTCACAAATGCTTATTACAGGAACCTCGGGGAAGATATTAATGTGCTGAAGGCAATCCGCTATGTAGGTGTTAATGCCGACAATGGCCGCCCGCTTTTTGAACGCATTAATGCCGACAAAAGTGTGACTATTGTAGATAGTATCCCGCTGGCTAAAGCAAGCAACCTGCTCAGTTACCAGGTAATGGGATCTGCCACACCTAAATTCTTCGGAGGCTTTAGCAGTACGCTTCAGTATGGAGGATTTACGCTGAGTATGCTGTTTAATTACTCTTATGGAAATCGCATCATGAACAACGCCTTGCGTAATTTCATGAGCCCCACCACCTGGCAGCAAGGCTTCAATACTGCAGCACCCACGGCGAACCAACGTTTCTGGCAGGGCCCCGGCGATACAAATGCCAACTTCCCGAACTGGTACGATCCGGCATTCGCACAACGTGGCGGAACCAACATCAACTCTTCATTGATCTATCAGGACGCAAGCTACCTGCGCCTGCGGAATATTCGCCTGGCTTATGATTTCAACCGTGATCTCCTGTCTAAACTCAAATTGTCGGCATTAACTGCTTATGTAAGCGCGGATAATCTTTTTGTAATAAAGAGCAGTGAATTGTATGCTTCCGATCCGGAGGGCGCTACGATAGGCCTTACTTCAAACTCCTATGCAGGTACCGGCATTTATAGCGCAATGCCCAGGAGACTGATATTTGGTATTAACGTTAGCTTCTAATTAAAAAAACTGAACAATGACTTTTTTAAATAAAAAACATAAATACAGCGCCGGCATAACTGCAGCAGCAATTTTAATGCTGACAACCGGCTGTGACAAGAAACTGGACGACATCAAACCGCATAATGTGAACTTTGAAAGCCAGCAGTTTGCATCGCCCCAGGGCTTTACAAAAGTTACCATCGGCAATTACACCAAAATCGCTGATATGGAAACACCCTGGTTCAACATCAGTGAGTTCAGAGGCAACAACGTGACGTTCATTGACCAGACATCTACCAACAACCTCACGAATGAGAAGGATGTTGATGCTTTTAACTTTACCAACAACGAGTCCAAAGACTTTGGCCTGTCTCACCAGATATGGTCTCTTTCTTATCAGTCTTTGCTGGGTGTAAATATGCTTTTGAAAAATGTGAAAGAAGGCGAAACCAATCCGGAAATCCTTCAGGCCAGGGCGGAGAACCTGTTCTTGCGTGCTTTCATTTACTTCAACCTCGTCCGGATATATGGGTTGCCTTACTATCAAAGCCCGGAGACAAACCTGGGTGTTCCGCTGATTCTGGAACCAATTAACGGTGTTGTTTCAAACCCCCCGGCCAGGAATACTGTGAAAGAAACATACGATCAGATCATCGCCGACCTGAATGCCGCTATTCCACAGTTCTCACAGCGCAAGGGAAGCAGCTATGCCAGTAAGTATGCAGCATTCGCCTTATTGTCACGTGTGCACCTGTATATGAGCGGTACATTCAGCGCCCCGAATGCAGAGCATGCCCGCCTTTCAGAGCAGTATGCAGATTCGGTGATTATGAACGGCGGATATACTTTGTTACAGGCAGACGATTACAGAAATTTCTATAAAATCAGCAACCAGGGAAACCGGGAAGCAATTTGGGCTATGAATCACGACGTCGGGTTTATGACACTGCCCATGCTGCTGAATCAACCTGCAGGTGTTTATGCCGGAAGTGGCCTCTACGCGACCGGACAGGTAAAACCTTCGAAAGACTTGCTGGATTTGTATGCCGCAAACGACATACGAAGGAATTTCTTTATGGTGGATAAATACCGTCAAAATACTACCGATACCCTCAGTACCACCAAATATTATTTCAACTACACAAACGTGGGGGTTTATTATAGCAATGCACCATTCCATCATCTCCGGCTCGCTGAAATGTACCTGAACAGAGCCGAAGCCAGGGCTAAACAAGGTAAAACATCCGATGCACTTGCTGACCTGAATGCCATTCATACCCGTGCTGGTCTTACAGCATTGAACGGCCTTTCAGGGCAGTCGTTGCTTACTGCTATTCTTACCGAACGAAGGATGGAACTGGCATTTGAAGGCCATATCGCATACGATTACTTCCGCAATGGCCTTGCTATGGTGAGAAATTATAATTCATTTAATTCTCCCGCATTGACCATCAATGCGAATGACCCCAGGGTGGTGTTGCGGATATCGCTGGATGTACTGGCTGAGAACCCGAACGTTAAACCCAACGAACAATAAACTGCAGGTTGCGGAAGAGTACTTCCGCAACTTCTTTAAAAAATACGCAAATGAAGAAAATCGCGCTATCGCTCGCTATGCTTGGCTTTTATACCATTGGTCATGCCCAGTTTGTATTGAATGGAAAAATAACTGGTGACGGACCGGCCAAGCTTTACCTTCTTTATTCAAACAGCAAGGGTGCATATTTAGCTGACAGTTGTGTAGTCCGTAACGGAACATTCCGTTTTTCAGGTAATATCAGTGAAGCCACCATGTCTACCCTTACCACTTCATTGCAGAACAGGATGGATCAGTCTCAGGTTACTACTATTATGCTGGAACCTGTTACAATGAACGCGGTAATTCCCCAGGGAGATATGCAGAACATCAGTGTTGCCGGATCAGCCTTCCATACGCAGTACGCCGCTTACAATAAGCGTTTACGGAAGATTCGTGACCGCTGGAAGGTGGTAATGGACACACTGAGCGCAGTGAACAAACGGAGCAACTTCGAGTACCAGGAAATGAAGAACTGGGTACTAAAACCTTACAACGCTGAAATTGATGAAATACAATCCGATATCCTCCTTAAACAGCCAACATCCTACATGGCTGCCCATATCCTTAGTATGAAAGGTGGAGAGTTGTCTGCAGATTCCCTTAGAAAATTTTACGACCGCTTCCCGGGAAAAGTGCAGCAAAGTTCATTTGGAAAAATGATCGCCCAGGAACTTGAGAAAAAGAAACTCGGCGCACCAGGTATTGTAGCACCGGATTTTGCCAAGGCTGACATTGGTGGTGAACAATTAAAGCTATCGGATTTCAGGGGCAAATATGTACTGCTTGATTTCTGGGCTTCATGGTGCGTGCCCTGCCGCAAAGGAAATCCACATCTGAAGGAAATATATGCGCATTATAAATCGAAAGGATTGGAAATTATTGGTGTGTCGGATGATGACCGTAAGCCTGATGCGTGGAAAAAAGCAGTTACCGATGATGGCATTGCCATCTGGAAGCATGTGTTGCGCGGATTGGATATGGAAAAGCGGATGAGAAACGAAAAGAATCCGAACGACCTGGGTGAAGTCTATGGAATACGCACCCTGCCTACAAAAATACTGATCGACCCGAAAGGGGTGATCATTGGGCGGTATACCGAAGGCGCGAAGGGGGATGCGGCACTGGATGAAAAGCTGGCGGAGGTAATGCGGTAAGCTAAATCGTAAAGCACCAAATGATGAATTAAAAAATTTCGTGACTGAAAAGACATTCACTGAATTCGCAACACCAATAAACGCTACGAACTTTTTAAATAGATTTATTATGATCAAGTGTACCGGATTTTTTTGGGCTGGCATCCTGCTGCTTGGAGGCTGCGCCACTTCAAAGAAAGACCATACTTTTATATTGAAAGGAAAAACGAATGGTTTACCCGCAGGGAGTGTCGTGCTGGTTCGTATCGACCCGGCTGACCGAACCATGCATACGATGGATAGCGTGCCGTATAAAGATGGACAGTTTAAACTGGAGGGGGAGATAGAGCGTCCTGAACAAATGATAGTACGCATCATGCCCGGCAACTGGTCTTTCTCTGTTTTTATAGAGCCGGGTGAAATTGCAGTAGAAGTTGATACAACCAATGCCAATCATTATGACTATACGGCTATTGGAAGGGAATCAGGCGCCTGGATCACCCAATACACAGTGAAAGGCTCCGCCAACCATAATATTTTAAATGCACATGAAAATCATCCTGAAAACATCAAATTCCGGAATCAGTTAAACGCCACCAGTTCAGCCTATCAATCTGCCACTACCGATGAACAGAAGGATGCTGCACGTGCAGAATCACATTCCATCAGTAAAAAACGCAGCGAATGGGAACTTCAGTTTATTGACAGCCTGCTCGGCAAACAGCCTGGAATGGTAGCTACAGCCCTGCTGTTCGACAACTATTATCAGTTTAACCAGTCGATGTCGGTGGCCGACCTTGAAAAACGGATTCATGCCTTTCAAGCGCCCGCAGATTCCTCCGGTTATGTGTTGCGAATGAAAGCTGAACTGGCAAAACACAAGGCCATTCAGCCCGGACAGGTGGCGCCGGATTTCACCGCAATGAAACCCGACAGCACCGAATTCAGCCTGTCCTCACTTCGGGGCAAATACGTATTAATCGACTTCTGGGCAAGCTGGTGTGTACCCTGCAGGCAGGCTATACCACACTGGAAAGAGGTTTATGCAAAATACCACGACAAAGGTTTCGAAATCCTTGGGCTGACCAATGATTCACGCTGGTCAGACTGGTTCAAGGCTCTGGATGTGGAAAAGATGCCCTGGATTCAGGTAGCGGACGACTTCCCCGTGAAGAACATGCCCGCCCGTATCGCCGAACTCTATGTGGTTCCAAGTTTACCTACCTATGTGTTGCTGGATAAGGAAGGAAAAGTGATTGTTCATACTACCGATAAAAAAAGGGTAGATGAGGAATTGAATAAAATATTCATGTAATGAAGGGACTGATCTTTTTACTGGCCATGCTAACCACCCTTGCTGCAAGGGCTGTGGAAACAAAAGTGATCGTACGTGCGAAGGCGAAAGACGCGAAATTCATTGGGTCATCACTTGGTGGCGCTTACGTGATTATCCGCGAGCAATCTAATCAGCGGATACTGGCAGAAGGATTAACCACCGGTACACCAGGGAATACCCGGATGATTATGAATACACCCCGGGAACGGTACACACAATTGTCGGATAAGCAGACTGGCGGGTTCGAGGCCAAACTCGACATTGATGAACCCGTGTTTGTGCGCATTGAAATGACGGCGCCCTATACACACCGTGCGTCGCAGGTGCATGCGATGATTGAGCTTTGGTTAATTCCTGGTAAGCATATCCTTGGAGATGGGATTGTATTGGAGATTCCGGGGTTTATTGTAGATATCCTGAGTCCCCGAACGCACAACTTTATTAGCCTTGACGTGGCGAAGGGAAAGCCATTCAAGGTGCAGGCGAATGTGGTGATGATGTGTGGATGCCTGATCAGCAAAGGTGGTGTTTGGAATGGAGAAGAAATAGAAGTGAAGGCAATCGTGAAGAAGGATGGTAAATTCCTGGAGGAAGTTACATTGTCGATAGCAGATGCTAACCTGTTTGAAGGAGGTATGAAAATGGATGAAAAGGGGGATTATCAGTTTACGGTATATGCATACCATGAGAAGAGTGGAAATACAGGTGTTGGGATGGTGAATTTTGTGGTTTATTGATAACGTTTGATTCATGTTGGTTTAAATTTAAGTGTACATAAAATGAAGTATCAATTTTTTAAATGTTTGCTGGTGATGGCATTTATGGGGGTGAATTTTTCTTTATTCAGCCAAAATGTTTTGCTGGATGCGGACATTAAAGGAATGGAGAACAGGCAGGTTGTAATGCACTACAAATTCGGTGACGCCAATAAGGCGGATACAATAATAGCCCGCGATGGAAAATTCACCTGGACAGCCCCCATTCCTTACCCTCAAAAGGTATTAATGAGCATTGGAAATAAGATTCTTTACTTTTTTGCTGAAAGTGGAAAGATGTCTTTTGCAGGGGTTTACGACTCTATTTATTCAGCAAAGATCACAGGTTCGAAATCGAATGACATCTATAAAATATTGTCGGATCGTTTGAATAAAAAAATAGCGCCGGTTCAGGAGTCATTGCGACAACTGCACAACCTCAAACTGGCGGACGATCGCGCACAGAGAGAAGAAATTGCCAGAAACTACTTCAAGGGCAAACGCGAGGCTACAGAATCTTTTGTGGCTGAATATCCAGATACCTATGTGGCATTGAGTGCTGTGCAGGACCTGTCCGGTGAAGGCGTATATGACAATGTGGTGCCGGCATATAACATGCTTTCAGAAAATATGAAGGCCACGCCGCCTGGAAAGGAACTTACAAACCGGATGACCGTTATAAAAAGAAAGCGTGTTGGTGAAACGTTTAAAGACTTTACTGTTAATGATGTGGATGGAAATCCGGTGAAGCTCTACAATGTAATTGGTAAAAGTAAATATGTTCTGATCGATTTTTGGGCGAGCTGGTGCGGTCCTTGCAGGGCCGAGAACCCCAATGTGCTCAATGCATTCAATAAATACCATGAAAAAGGATTTGATGTAATCGGCATATCTATCGATGAAAATGGAGAGGCATGGCGCGCTGCAGTGAAAAAGGATGGCATGCCCTGGACGCACGTTTCCGACCTGAAAAAATCTAATGAAGTGGCAGCCTATTATGGCATCCTTGCCATCCCATCAACAATGCTGGTTGACAGCAAAGGGAAAATTGTGGCAACGGACATACGCGGTACTTCGCTTCATGATAAGCTTTCCGAACTATTAGATAGGTGATATTTTTGTGGGTGATACTTTTCCAGAAGATAAACCGCAATTGCAAAGAGAATCGGTACCCGATTGCAGCGTCTCATCACTTATAAATTCCGTTCAATAATCGCAAAGACTTTTTTTATCGCCGTAGAATTGTCCATTTATACAGTATAAGCGTCCATCAAAAGTTTATAGCCGGCCATTTAAATTTGATCTATAGCATTTTATGCAATAGGTAGGGCGTACTCAGAATGCATAAAAGTGCCAGAGTATTTTACGGTATATTTTGGTTAATCCTGTAAATGGTAATCTATGCGATTTTCTTGTCTTCTGCTGTTGGTTTGCCTTCATTGTTCCGCACAAAATAAATCTTCCTCCAGGTCGGTTTACCAGGATTCAAAAGGAGTGATACGCTGGTCGGATTCAAAGCGGGAAGTGGCACTTTTCGGCGCCAATTACTGTCTTCCTTCCGCCTGTGATTTCCGTGCCGCCGGGTATTTCACCAACAACCGGAAAGCGGTGGCCGATGCCGATATGGCGCATTTCGCGCGGATGGGATGGGATGCGCTCCGCCTTTGTTTGTGGGGCGATTATGAAAATTCTGATTCAATCGGCAACCTGGTGGTGAACGATCACCTGGACCTCATGGACTATGTGATCGCCACTGCAAAAAAGCGCGGGATCTATTTCTTATTGAGTCCGATCGTTACCTACAGTTCCCTTTTTCCCGACGGGGGGCGCGAATCGAAAGCGGTAAATGGCTTTTCCACCAAATTCAGAAAAGACGAGCTAGGTACCAATCCCAGGGCCATCGCGGCGCAGCAGAACTATTTAAAGCAGTTGCTCAACCATGTGAACCCGTACACGGGCGTTGCGCTGAAAGATGAACCCAATATCCTTTTCATCGAAATGATCAACGAGCCTACGCACCATAGCAATGATGTAGCCGGCTCCATCGCGTACATTAACGCGCTGGTAGACGCCGTAAAAAGTACCGGGTGTAAAAAGTTGCTTTACCACAATTACACGCAGGATATGAAAATGGCTGAACCTATTTCACGCTCCAGAATAGACGGGATGTCCTTTGCGTGGTATCCAACCGGATTAAACAGGAGCCATACGCTGCCGGGCAATTACCTACCGGTAGTGGACCATTTTTCCGAAGAAATGATGCGGCCGGAACTGAAGCGTCTTTCCCGTATCGTGTATGAATTCGACAGCCCCGATCTGCTGAACGCTTATATGTATCCCGCTATGGCGCGTTCTTTCCGTGAGGTTGGCGCCCAGTTCGCAACAATGTTCTCTTACGATATGCTGGTATCGGCCCCTTACAATATGGGTTGGCAAACGCATTACCTGAACATGGTGTACACGCCTAAAAAAGCGGTGAGTGCAATGATCGCAGCGGAAGTGATGCGGCGCACGCCGCTGTATGAAACGCATGGCAATTATCCCGATAATACCAGCTTCGGCCCGTTCAGGCTCAGTTATGAGCAGGACCTGAGTGAAATGAATACGGAAGATTATTTCATGTATGCCAATAACACCGTTACTGCGCCAAAAAACATTGACCGGCTCACTAGACTGGTAGGATTTGGATCGTCTCCTGTAGTAAGTTATGAGGGACAGGGTATTTACTTTTTAGACAAGATATCCGCTGGCGTATGGCGGCTGGAGGTATATCCGGATGCCGTGCAGGTGCGTGATCCGTTTGAACTTCCCGCTGCGGATAAGGTGGTGACCCGCGCCATCAACCGGGAATGGCCCATGAGCATCCGCCTGAATGAACTGGGCACGGAATATTTTATACAGGGTATTAACGAAGGGAATAATGTTCGTGTGGAAGCGGCTTCAGGCACTTTTAAAGTACAGCCGGGAGTATATATACTGAGCGCGGATAAGTATGTTTCCCCCGGAGCGCTTCCGCAATCGGTAGGATTTGTTAACATGACAGAGTTTTTCAGCCCGGCAGATCAGCGCATGACCACACAGGTTATTCCTGAACTTCCGCCTTCACTGCATAGTGGTGCCCCTCAGCCTTTCAGGGCCAGGGTGATAAGTGGGGAAACGCCTGACAAGGTTACGCTGTACGTAAGGCAGGGCAGAAGGTATGCGCCCGTAGTAATGGAAAAAGATTCGGGATACTATTACAAAGCAATGATCCCGGCAAACCATCTCAGAACCGGTTGGCTGGAATGTTGCATCGTGGTGGAAGAGAAGGATGGGAAGATAAATTATCCCGCGCTAACCGGGAATAGTCCAACAGCGTGGAATTACGTGGATGAAGGGAACTGGAAGATCGCGGTAGTGGATCAGAAAACCCCGTTGAAATTACTCACACCTTCGGCTGATGCTGCTAAGTTGAATTTTACACGTACCCGTGAAAGTTCAATGGGCATCTTCAGCACAATACCATCGGCTACCTCCGGCGATGCCGCGCTCCGGCTGAACTTCCCCGCTGGTTATTCCAATCACTTTAAGGATTATGCCATGTCGCTTTCGGTGGGCGAAAAAATCAGAAGCCGGGCGAGCGATGCGCGGGCCGCGAAAAATTTGCTGCTTTCCGCGCGCGGTCTGAATGCGCAACAGCAGTTTTACGTGGTACTTGTAGAAAAAGATGGCACCAGTTGGGCGCAAAAGCTTACGCTGAACGCGGATGAACAGGCAATAGCGTTACCCATCAGCGGGTTCAGGGTTTCAAAAGGAGCGATGTTGCCCATTGGATATCCGGGCGACTGGCGATATTGGTTCGAACCGGCATCCGGACGTGGAGGCGCGAACGACAGGTTGAAACCGGAGAACATAGAATGGATACAGTTCATCGCAAGACCCTCCGGTGTTCAGTCCTCTGCCGGTTCCGCCAGCTCCTGGCTGGAATTAAGCGGTGTGTCGATGACGTTTTGATCCGTTAGGAAGAACAAACAACATGGTTATTGTCCCGGCGAAAAAGGCCCTATGCAGGGGAATGTGTTTGAGCTGGATTAATCTTAGGCAATGCGCTTTGATTTTAAAAATTAGGGAGAAGTAGGGAATGATAAGTGCTTCGGCTCCTTAAAATTCTTTCCCGGTTCAGAAAATTTCAAATAATTTGAGCGTTGAAACAGGCGTTCAGAAGTTTTGATTACCATCCAGTCATACCAGGAAGAAGATTTGATGCTCCAGATTGGAAGCGGCACGGAACATGCTTTGGACGTGCTGTTCAGGGAATGGTACCCGAGGATCGTTTTCTTTACAAAACGCTACACGGGAAGCGAATCGGATGCGGAAGAGATCGCCTGCGAGTCGTTCGTGAAGTTTTGGAAAATCCGGACTACCTTTTCGTCGCTGGCCAATATTAAAAACTTCCTTTACTTAAGCAGCCGGAATGCCGCGCTGAATCATATCCGGCAGCAAAAGCAATCACCTTTAGCTGCCCTTGACGACACTACTCAACTGGAAGCCATCCAAGAGGAGGATCCTTTTTATGAGCAGGAGCACCTCCGGTCTGAAGTTATCGGGACGCTGTTCCGAGAAATTGAAGCACTACCGGAAAAGTGCCGCGAAGTGGTGTTGCTCACCTACAGAGAAGGCCTGAACACCAGGCAGATCGCGGAGAAACTCAACATATCTGTCTCCAATGTAACTTCCCAGAGAAACAGGGCAATCCAACAACTGCGCCTCTCCCTGTTTAAAAAATTCCCGCTGCTTACAGGTATTTGTCTGCCGGTGTTGCTGAAAGATATATTAAGAAATCTTTAAAAAAAGCGCCGGATTTCTGTTGACAAAACCAGCTTCCCGGTGTATATACTCATATACAACACTTAACTATGCAAAGCCGGGCAGAATATATCAGCGATTTGCTGCTGTTTTCTTTAAAGAATGAACTGAACGATCGGCAACGGTCGGATCTGGACCAATGGCTGCAGGAATCCGATGCGAATCGCCGGCTCTTCAATGAACTTTCCGGGGATAACCTGGAGCAGGGATTTGAAGAAATGGCCCGGATTGATGTGGCAGCCGCGTTTGAAAAAGTGAAGGCTTCGTTGTCAGAAGAATTACAAACCGTTGAATCTTCCTATAAAAAAGTATGGATGCGGCCGCGTTTTTACTGGACCGCCGCTGCCTGTGTTGCAGGTATTGTTTGCCTGATCATGTGGCTGGCGCCGGAAAAGAAAGAAATCGCATCTCCAAGCCGGCTGGTGCAGCAGGATGTTCCTGCCGGTCAGCAGGGCGCCCTGCTGACGCTTGCAAATGGCACCACTGTATTGCTGGACACAATCCAAAATGCGACGATAGCATTGCAGGGCGGCGTTACCGCTAAAGTGGTAGATGGCATGTTGCTGTATGAAGGTGAGGGTTCAGAAGTAGTAATGAACAGCATCAGTACACCTAAAGGCAGGCAATACCACATGCTTTTACCGGATGGATCGGACGTTTGGCTCAATGCGGCCAGCGCCATCAGGTACCCCAATCAGTTCAGTGGTAAAGATCGGGTGGTGCACCTTACGGGAGAAGCATTTTTTGATGTAAAACATGATGCCGACAGGCCGTTCCGTGTTATCGCCAATGAGCAGACAGCAATACTGGTACTTGGAACCCGGTTCAATGTGAATGCGTACGAAAACGAGGAATTAGTAACAGCTACGCTGCTTAAGGGAGCGGTTGCGGTGAAATCGGCTACCTCGCAGGTGAAGTTGAAACCGGGAGAACAGGCACAGGTAGGCAATAAACCAACAGTATCTTCTTTTATTAACGTGGGTTATGCCGACACCTCCAAGGCAGTGGCATGGAAGGATGGTATTTTCAACTTCAACGGATCGGGTGTGGCGGAAGTAATGCGGCAACTGGAGCGGTGGTATGATATAGAAGTGGTGTACGACGCGGGCGTTCCGGCAATGAAGATAGGGGGAGAGTTGTCAAAAGATCTGAGCCTTTCCCGTTTACTGAAGGGCTTAGAGGTGCTGGGACTGCGAACAGAGATAGCGGGGAAAAAAGTAACTGTGTTTAAATAAAAAACGCCAGGGAAGGCTATACATACTTGAATTGGCTGTAAAAAAAGCCGGAAGTGGTGAAGACACTCCCGGCGATGATGGCCGATTTCAGTCGTTGGAACTATTATCAAACCAAAACCAAAGGTATGCAAAAAACTGCAGCCATGGGGGGGCCGTGCATGAGCAGGAACCCACTGGCAACAATTCTGAGAATTATGAGAATGCTCTCCATCTTTCTTTTTGTTTGTTCGATGGCGGTGTCGGCAAGGCCCGCGGCTCAAACGGTAAGCCTTACTGCTAAAAACGCTACATTAAAGGAAATTTTTACCACCGTAAAATCACAAACAGGATACCGTATCCTGTACAACGAAGAAGTATTCGGCAGGTTTAAACCAGTGGCCGTTTCCGCCGCCAGTATGCCGCTTTCAGATTTCCTGTCGATGGTATTTAAGAACCAGAACCTGAACTTTTACATTGATGGCAATAACATTTTCGTGTCGGGTAAAAAGGTGCCTGCCGGCACAACCGATATCACTGCCAGCCCCGCTGAACTGCCGCCGCCCGTTACCATTCGGGTAACCGATTCACTTGGTCAGCCGCTTTTGGGCGTGACGGTTTCGCTGAACAAGAAGATTGTAGGCTTTACTAATGCAGACGGTATATTTAGTATTGATGTGAAGCCCGGGGATGTATTGCAATTTACTTCGGTAGGCCTTGAAACCATTTCCCGAAAGGTGGGCAATGCCAATGCACTAACCATAGTAATGAGGCCTTCCGCGGATCAACTTACTTCGGTGGATGTAACAGTTTCAACGGGCTACCAGAACATCCCGAAAGAACGCGCCACCGGATCCTTCAAGGTGATAGATAAAGAACAGTTGGATAAACCTGCCACCACCATTGCGCAACGTTTAATCGGTACTACTCCGGGGCTCGTATCAAGAGTAGACGCCAACGGAAATACTACATTTACGATCAGAGGAAGAAGCTCACTTGCCACCGATGCCAATCCTTTAATTGTATTGGATGGATTTCCTCTGGAGAATACATCGATCAACGACATCAACCCGAACAACGTACAAAGTGTGTACGTGTTAAAAGACGCGGCAGCAGCCTCTATCTGGGGATCCAGAGCCGCGAACGGCGTGATTGTGATCACCACCAAATCCGGTAAGAAAGGGGTTCCTTTCTCCGCGGATATCAATGCCTTTACGCGTATAGGCAGTAAGTTCGACCTTGACTATGTACGCAACCTGGCCACCGCTGCTGAAACGGTAGCTTTTGAAAAATATGCTTTCAACAGATGGGGGTCCGCATACAATGCCGGTTCACTGGACCAGATTAACAGGCCCGCCAACCTGGCCACTGCTTACCTGAACGAAGTGCGACTCGGAAGAATGACGCAGGCCCAGGCAGATGCGGAACTGGCGAGGCTGGCTTCATTGGACAACAGGCAACAGATCCGCGACCATATTCTCGACAATCCGGTCAGTACCCAGGTGAACCTCAATATCACCGCTTCCACTTCCCTTGTGTCTAATGCATTGTCTGCGCTTTTCGAAACAAATACCACTGATTTTAAAGGTACAGACAACAGAAGGGCCATGCTGAACTACCGCGCGGAAGCCAATGTTTCCAAATGGCTGGATTTTGACGTGAACTTCATGGGGCAGTACCAGCGCGCCAATAACAATGGATTTACCGCCGGAGACATCAGCGGATGGTCACCCTACGATATGCTCCTGAACCCTGATGGATCCCGTGTACAAAATTTCAACGCCGGCTACTACATGCCCTCGCTGGCCCTGTTCGTTCCTCAGTTTGGTGCGAAGTTCCCTTACGATTTTTATTACAACCCTTTACGGGAACGCGACGCGAGGGATTTCAGCACGGAAACAATGAACTTCCGCGTGCAGGCAGGTTTAACCGGTAAGATTATGCCAGGGTTAACAATCTCCAGCCGAATCATGTACGACAACAACAACGGGTTTACCCGGAACCTGAGCAAAGAAGATGCCTTTACGGTGAGAAGCGCGTTCAACAACTCCATTACCTGGGATAGAACGCTAAACGGCGCCATTACCCCCAACCTGCCAAAAGGTGCGCAACTCGCCCAGAGCCGCTCCAAATTCAGAGGATACAACTTCAGGAACCAACTCGATTTCAACCGGGTGTTCGCAAACGACCATGCGGTGAACTTTGTGGCAGGCACAGAGATCAGAAATTTTACCACAGAAACATTTACACCCCCCATCGCTTACGGCTATAATGATGAAACGCTGGCGGTAGGGAATTTCCCCAACGGACCGGGTGGTTCTTTCCGGCAGCTCCCCAACTGGATCGGAGGCAACAGCACTTTCGGCTACCTCAACTCCTTCACGTATACCACCAACCGCTACTATTCTGTTTTCTCCAATCTGGCGTACACTTATAAAGGAAAGTACACCGTATCCGGAAGTTACAGAACTGATGCGGCGAACTTCATCGCTGCCAATGATGAATCTCGCTACAGCCCTTTCTGGTCCGTAGGTGGTTTGTGGCAACTTGGCAGGGAAGAGTTTATGGCACCCGTGAGTATTGTAGATAAACTTGCGTTGCGACTCACCTATGGCGTAAACGGAAATGAGGACCGCAGTACTTCGCCCTATCCACTGATCAATACGGGCTCCGCGAATTCCCAAACCGGCGCCATCGCGGCTACCGTTTCCAGTTATGGCAACCCACTGCTGCGTTGGGAAAGAACATATATGCTGAATGCCGGTATCGACTTCTCTTTATGGAAAGGGAAATTGTACGGTACAGTAGAGTATTACCAAAAGAACGGCAGGGACCTGCTTGCTGATATTTCCATCTCCGCCGTGAACGGCGTAACTTCTCAGAAGTTGAACAACGTTGAAATGTACAACAGGGGGATTGACCTGGAACTCGGTTCTTCCCTTCAAATCAATAAAAACATCCGCTGGTCGGGGAACGTAAACTTCTCTTACAACAACAGTAAGATCACGAGGCTGTTCAGAACCGGATGGACCTCCGACCAACTGGTAAGGGGCGGTTCCGGCGCTTTCGTGGAAGGCTACAACGCCAGCACAATCTGGAGCTACCGTTACGCGGGTATTCAGAATGGACAGCCATCGCTATACGGTCCAAAGAATGAACCTTTCTTCGTGGGAACGTTTATTGGTGGGGATGCCCGCTCCTGGATGGATGCAGGCGGGGTAACCGTGGCGCCATACACACTTGGCATGAATCATTCCTTCGACATTCACGGCTTTACTTTATCTGCCATCGTGATCGGAAAATTCGGACATGTTTTCAGAAGGTCCGGCTTTAATTACCCATGGATATTTAACGACAAAAGACCCGTTAACGCCAGGTTCTCAGAGGTATTCAACGGAGACCCAAATAAGATACTGCCACTGCCCGCGCAAACGGCCACCAGCACCACTTATTCCGTTTGGAACAACCACGCGCCTTTCCTGGACTACCTGGTTGAAAACGCAGGCCATGTAAGATTGCAGGAAGTTAGCCTTGCCTATACCCTGAACCCGCAATGGATGAAAAAAACAGGGTTTTCCAACCTGAGGCTCTATGCACAGGGCAACGACCTGCGCACCTTTACGAACAACACTTACAACGAGGATCCGGAGTTCCAGTTTGGAACGGTGAAACCCAGGCCCCGTTTTACATTTGGTTTTAAAGTACAACTCTAATTAAGTATGAAAAATATTATCAGATTAATAGCCGGCGCGTTACTCGCAACACCGGTACTCATCAGTGGATGCAGAAAAGCCGCGAACGATTTTCTGGACGAACCCCCTTCCAAAAGCCAGGGAGTAGTGATTACCACAACGGCACAACTGGATGCCCTGTTCGATAACCATAACAATCTCGGAACGGAAAACGGCGCCACGGTGCGGATGTATGGCACAGACGACTATGATTTTACGCCCGCTGCGGTGAATGGCAACTTCTTCCACAACAGTTTTTTTGCCGTTGCCATCGGAACCTGGGAACGTTCAAGAATGGAAAACAATCCCAATTCCGACTGGGCCTCACAATGGAGCAAAGTATTCACGGCCAATCTTGTATTAACGCAGGCCGATAAGGTGTCCGGTCCGCAGGCCGATAAGGATCGTTTGAAAGCTGAAGCCCATTTTGTGCGCGCCGTGGCGTACTGGACCCTCGCCAACGTGTATTGTTTGCCGTACACGGCTGAAACCGGGAACGAGCCCGGTTTGCCCCTGAAAACAAGCACCAGCTTTGAAGAGGACCTCACCCGCGCATCGCTGGCCAAAACCTATGAGTTCATAGAGGCTGACCTGGCGGAAGCGTTAAAAATAACAGATCCGATCATTAAAAACGGCCGGTTTACTTCATGGCGCGCCAACATCGCCGGGGTAAATGCTTTCGCCGCACGTTATTACCTCATGCGGGGCAACTATGCGCTTGCGGAGCAACATGCCACCACTTCTCTCAACGCCTACAGCGAACTGGTGAATTATAATACGGAAGTCAGTTTTTCTTCAGCCTTGCCACTGAATTTCCCCAGCACGATTTTGGAACCGGCAGATCCTGTAAACTGGAAGGAGTTTACTGCTTTCAGACTACTGTCTACCCAATACGCTGTGCCTTCAGAAGAACTGAAAAATCTTTACAGCACTGATGGAACCGTTGCCGGCAGACAAAACGACCTGCGCTATAAATACTTTGTAGTAGAAGGAAGCGCGGTATTATACGGACTTCCTCCCGCAGATATGTTTGTACATTTTGGATTGCAATCGCTGATGTCCGGAACAACCGTTGGGGAAACCATTGTTACAAAAGCGGAGGCCCAGGCCAGGCAAAATAAAGTAAGTGATGCCATGACCACCATCAATGTACTCAGGGCAAAGCGCATGAATGCCGCGCTGCCCGCAAATGTGATCAACCTCACCGCAGGTAGCCAGGCCGAAGCCATCACCAAACTGCTGCAGGAACGCCGAAGGGAACTGCCCATAACGATGCGCTGGTTTGACCTCCGCAGGCTGAACAACAATGAAACACCTGCTGACGATGTAACCATCATCAGGCAAATGTATCAGTTCAATGATGCGGGTATCATTACTTCTTTGCCACTCGTTACTTATACACTGGAGCCCAAATCCAGAAAGTATGCCGTGATGATTCCGCAGCCTGATATATACGCCAGCCAGAACGTAATTGTTCAGAATACTTATTAAAACCCTCAGGCTTTTACAGGTGAGGTGATAGATTGAAGGCGGCTGAGTGTAGAAAATATGAGTTCTAAAATAGTAAAACCACAAAAATGAATCGTAAAAACGCAAGGATATTATTTTCCCTTCTTGCCATTTTTTGCTTGGTATGCATCATCGATGCACATGCGCAGCTCAGGAAAAGCAACCTCAATGTGTTGTATGTGGGCGGATCGGGCGATATATACGACCAGGTGCCGCTTCCGAAGGAGGAAAGGGATGCGGATATCCGGGCCAGGATGACCGCTTTTGAAGACATGCTAAAAAAGTATTTTAACAAAGTAGCTGTTACGCACATAGATAAATACAGTGCAGATATGTCTTCAGGTTATGATGTTACCATAATTGACGCGCTTCCGGAGTTTAAAAAGGGGGAGCAGTTAAAACTGTTTCCAGAAAACTTTGATCTTCCTGTATTATTTATCGGTGAAACCAGTGTGAACGGGGCGAAGAACCAAGGCGTGAAATTTGACTGGTATTGCCTGTGTCTGCGGGGCGATGCTTTTAACATCAGGACCGATCACCCGATATTTAAAGGTCCCTTCCCGGTGAAACTCACCACAAAGGCAAAACCACTGCCTGCTGAAGCTGCCCTGCTCAACTACAGGGAGGATAAGACTTATGCCGATCCCATGCCCATGTGGTCCGTACAAACAGCTACCTACGACGACTATGAACTGCATACCAAAGGCATCTTCCTGAGACCCGGAATGATCTCTCATGCAAGTGGTTTCGAAGATTCTCCCGATGCAGAATACATCGCAGGCGGCTCTTCCGCCAAAGATGCAGGAGCACTTGCCATTGGGCGCCACGGTAATTTTTTCCACTGGGGCTTCGCGGCATCACCAAGATACCTCACGGCTGAAGCACAAACTGTGCTGGCCAACGCCATCGTCTACACCGCTGCTTTCAAAGGGAAGCGCGTGATCGCTAAAAAACTTTCAGACCGTATTCAAACTACCCATGATATGCAGGGTAAAAGAGACGCGGCTTCGGAAAAAGCAAAGAACCTGATGGATGAATACTACAAAGCGCTGGCAAAGCAGGCGGAGGACCGGAAGAAAAGCGCGCAGGAAAAGAAAGACAAAGGAGAAAAACTTAGTCAGGCAGAAGAAAACTTTCTGAAATCCCAGGTACAGGCGCCTGAACCCATCACCCTCGAAGGTTATTTGGGAAGCATGTACCGCGATTTGTACACGAAGTATGGTACAGATCTGAAGGCCTACCGTCAGTATTATGACGAGAACATGCCTTATTTCTATTCTACTGCAAAAGGAGAGGTTACCATTGATGAGGACCTGAAAAGCCTGAAGATTAAAAAAGGAGACATCAAATTACTAGACGTGGCCATCCGTATGCTGGAAACCGGAAAGGATACCGAAAAAGCGAAGCGTCTGCTTGACCGTTACACGCTCGCCACCTTCACGAAGCCCGAAGACTGGCGGAAGTGGTACGAGCAAAACAAGCAGAAATTTTTCTTTACCGAAAGTGGCGGTTATTATTACCTGATCAACAGTGATGATAAAAAAACGGAAGGCAACGACTATGGCAAAAAGCAGCAACTGCAGGCTTATAAATCCATTGCGCCCGGTGAAACTTCCGATGAGCATCCGGTAAGCATGGCAGCGGGCAGCGTAGTGCTGGATAATGGCAACAGAGAAATCGTGGTCCGTTTGAAGATACACCCCGGCTACCACATCTACAACTACGTGTCGCCACAAGACCCCTTTATTAAAACGGAAGTAAAAATCAATGCTCCTTCCGGGTATGCACCTGTGGGTGAGTTGAAAACTTCCAACGCTATTCTTTATAATCCAACCGGTACATCCGTGTATAAAAGCGAAGCCCTGTTTGTTCAGGAGGTAAAAGGAAAGGCGGAAGGGGAAGCGCTCTGTGTGGTAAGTTACCAGTGCTGCAACAACGACATCTGTTATCCGCCCGCGGAGGAAACACTAAAAGTTAAATTGTAAACCAGAAATGAAGAAGATCCGTGCCATTACCTGGCGCGGATTTTTTTCAGCTATTGCCCACTTTATCTGATAAATCATGCACAACAAGTTTTTTTTACTGGCAGCGGCTACGCTCGCTTCAGGTATCTGCGCCGCACAACCCAAACCATTCTCTATTAAAGGAAAGGTAGAAGGAAAAACGGATGAATATATTTACCTGTTTTATAAAGATGGAAAGCAATCTGTCAGTGTAATGGACAGCGTGCTCCTGAAAAATGGCGCCTTTGAATTTAACGGCAAACTGGAAGAAGTAACTTCAGCTTACGTGCTCATGGATAAAAGTAACCAGCGGCCGCCCAGGGTACTTCCGGTGTTCATTGCGCCTGGTGATATGCAGCTTGCCATCGGGTACGATAACTTCTCTGAAGGTGTACTCTCCGGCTCTCCGGTGCAGGAGGAACTGAACAGGCTGAACAAGCAGAAAGCATCATTGATGGCCGCGGCGAGAAAAGTGAACCAGGACTATGAGGCCGCCAATAAACTGTATATAAATGCAGTAAAGGAAGGCAAACCCGGGCAGGAAGTAAATGCTTTGAAAGACGCCGCAGAAGCTACCAAAGACAGATTACAGCCGCTGATGGTTGAGATGAAAAAGGTGGACATGGACTATATGAACAAGAACCCGGGTACTTTTGTAGCCGCGCATTTGTTGCAGACCGGACTGAACGAATTCACCTATGAAGAGGCGATGGCCAGGTATGAAAAACTGAACCAGGAAGTAAAAAACACCAGCCTGGGGCAGAATTTATTCAAAGCGCTTCAAAGCCGGAAGCGTGGTTCTCCCGGAGTCATGGCCACAGATTTTACAGCGAAAGAACTAAAGGGTGGGCAACTGAGTCTTTCCGATTTCAGGGGTAGATATGTATTGATTGATTTTTGGGCCTCGTGGTGTGTGCCATGCAGGAAAGGTAATCCCCACCTGATTGCTTTATACAATAAATACAAGGACAAAGGGTTTGAAATTATTGGTGTTGCTTCCGATGATGGAAGGGAAGACAAATGGAAAGAAGCGATCGCGCAGGATAAGATCGGCATCTGGAAACATGTGCTCAGAGGTTACAAAGGCAGCAACGGGGAAACGGCTTCCACACAAATAGACATCTCCAAAGCATACGATATTCCTACGCTGCCTACTAAAATACTCGTGGACCCAACCGGAAAAATTGTTGGACGCTATACCGGAGGGGAAGAACAAGATGCGGCTATGGATAAAAAACTTGTAGAGGTTTTCGGGAAATAGTGCAATTATTTTCGTTCATAAATCAATGCGGTAGCTGCGTAATGATGAATGCCCCGCCTGTGTTGTAATTTAAACACAGGCGGGGCATTTTAGTAAAGGGACAGATCGCTAAAAGCATTTCACCGGAATACCTGGAAGGCCTTACTGATGAATTTTGGGGCCAGTGTTTCTTTCCTTGGCATGTTCAGGTAGAACAATGCGATCAGGTCATTTTCCGGATCAATAATATATTCCGTACCATACAGTCCACCCCAGGAGTAGGCGCTGTTGGATACTTCCGGCGCCGGTTTTTTGATCGGATTGTAAAGTTCAAAGCCGAGCCCGAACTGAAACCCTTTTCCACCGGAGTTGGTCTCGGGCAAACGGTTTATTTTGGTCATCATATCCACGGTTTCAGGGCGCAGGATGCGTTTTCCGTTAAAGGATCCTTTGTTCAGCATCATCTGGCAGAATCTGGCGTAATCTGCGATAGGACCATTCAGACCAATGGCGCCTTCGCAATAGGTTTGCACTTTGCTCACAGTGCCTTCACTGTAGCGGTTGGAGGCGGGTTCAAGTTTTCCATCAGCATAACTGTAGACCTTAACGAATCTGGATAGTTTTTCAGGTTCATAGTACCAGTCGGTATCATTCATGCCCAGCGGGAGGAGAATGGTTTCCTTCACGTATTCCCGCAATGTTTTTCCGGAGATGATTTCGATCATGTACGCGAGCATATTTGTGCTCACATGGTAGTTCCATTCGGAACCGGGATCAAAGCCAAGTGGATATTTTGCGAGAGCGATCATTTCATCTTTGAGGTATCGGGCTTTTGCGTTCGCGTCGGCGGTACGCTGGCCGCTGGTTGCTGCTCCGTTGGCCGGGCCGGCCGTATTGCCTGGTCTGCCACCGTTTCTCGCGCCTGGACGGCGGAGTTGTCCGGCCAGTCCGGCGCCAAGGCCGGACGAATGCGACATCAGGTGCGCAAAGGTCATCGGTGTTTTTACCGGTCGGGCCTGGTAAGTGCCGTTCTCGTTCACAGCGGTTACCACACTATCGGGAATGTCAGGAAAGAATTTGGATACCGGATCATCCACTTTCACCAGGCCTTTGTCTACAAGCGTCATAAAAGCCGCTGTAACCACCGCCTTTGTTTGGGAGAAAAGGATATAATAGTCGTCTACAGAAGCGGGTACCTTTTTCTCCAGGTCTTTCCATCCGAAAGCCTTGTGGTAAACAACTTTTCCTCCTTTGGCCACGAAGGCTGCCACGCAGGGCACTTTCTGCTGGTCAACGAACGATTGAAGTAAGGAGTCTACGGGCGTTGTATTGTACGCTGTGGACTTGCCGGATGTAGGGTAGCTGAATGTTTGCGGTTCGCCTTTTACTTTGCCGGAACCGGAACAGCCGTACTGCAATGTGGCGGTTGCAATCAACACTGCAGGAAGAATGTACTTATACATGTGGTCTTTTTTAATGGTATGGAATAGCGGTATCTCTTGAAAGTTTACCGCAAAGGGTTACTTAAGGTTTAAAAATATTTAAGCTTGGAATGGTTGAATCAGGTATTCACAATACGGGGTTAAATATAATGATAGTTGATTGCTTCATGTTAAGACCGGTTTAAAAGATTACATCACCTGTGCTTCCATCTGTACATTGCATTTTATAAAACGGTATTTATTTTTCTTCTGCTTTATTGTAACGTAAATCAATGATTGTTAGGCTGATCTTCAGGGAACCTGCCATCTGTAGCAATCACTGAAGCGCAATTATTTAATGCCGGTACTTCCACACGGCAATTATTTTCACCGTAGAATTATCCATGAGATACATAGCTTACTCCATCGCATTGCTTGCCATAGTCCTTTACTTTTGATTTCATCATCAACCATTGTTTACCAAGTATGAATGAAGTTCAAGTATGGGAAGAGCGTGTTGTGATCCCGACCTATGGTATCGGGGCGCCCGAAAAGAATCCGATTTTTCTGGAAAAACGCGTTTACCAGGGTAGTAGTGGTGTGGTGTATCCGCACCCGGTTGTAGAAAAAATACTGGATGTTAAGGAGGATAAGTCTTACCAGGCGGTCTTTCTGGA
>CAMLRX010000027.1 GCA_946482545.1 uncultured Flavihumibacter sp.
TAAGAGAGTTTGTGGATTGGGACCTGATGAAAGGTGTGTTCAGGCTGGATGTATTCAATTCCATGAAAAGCCATGTGGCCAAGTATTTTAAGCACCCATGGCTCCGCCAGTTGATGGAGTTCCCGGTGCTTTTCCTGGGTGCATTACCAGAAAAAACACCGGCTTTGTATAGCCTGATGAATTATGCCGACATCAAACTCGGTACCTGGTACCCGGAAAAAGGCATGTACAGTATTGTGGAAGGCATGTATAAACTGGCGCTGGAACTGGGCGTCTCGTTTGAATTCTCCCGCAATGTGGAACACATCTCCATCAAAGGGAATCGGGTGAAAGAAGTAACCGCCAGGGATGAACAGGGCAACTTACGGCAATACACAGCCGATGTGGTGATTGGCGGAGCCGATTATCATTTCATGGAGACCAAACTCCTGGAACCCGCTTTCCGCAGTTATTCTGAAGCGTATTGGGACAGTCGTGTAATGGCGCCTTCCTGTCTGATTTACTATGTGGGACTGAACAAAAAACTGGAAAATCTTACACACCACACCCTTTTCTTCGATGTACCTTTTGAGCAACACGCGGAAGAAATATACACCACACGCAAATGGCCGGAGGAGCCGCTTTTTTACCTGAGCGCCCCTTCTGTAACCGATCCAACGGTGGCACCAGAATGTTGTGAGAACCTGTTCTTCCTCATCCCCACGGCCACTGGCCTGGAGAATGATGATGAACAAAGAAGGGCACACTATTTTTCGAAAGTGTTGAAAAGACTGGAGGAGAAGATTGGCCAGGATGTGGCATCGGCTATTGTGTACCAGCGTTCCTTCGCGCTGTCGGATTTTGTGGCGGATTACAACGCCTTTAAAGGAAATGCCTATGGCCTGGCGAACACGCTGATGCAAACAGCCGTATTAAAACCCGCCTGCCGGAGTAAGAAAGTGGAGAACCTGTTTTATACCGGGCAACTCACGGTTCCGGGCCCCGGCGTACCGCCCAGTTTAATAAGTGGAGAGGTGGTTGCACGGGAGGTACTTAAACATTATTCCTGAATTACGTTCAACCAGATTAACTTGTAAGTTATGATGCAATTGTTTCACCATGTGAGCGGGTTGTGCAGCCGGTCGGTTACCGAGCAGTACAGCACTTCTTTTTCCTCGGCCATAAGGTTACTGCACGCCGACCTGCGTCAGCCCATTTTTAATATCTATGGGTTCGTGCGGCTGGCAGACGAGATCGTGGACACTTTTCACGACCACGACAAAGCACAGTTGCTGCAGGAATTTAAAAAAGAAACTTACCTCGCCATAGAAAGAGGGATCAGTCTGAACCCCGTGCTGCACAGCTTTCAACTGACCGCAAGGCATTATAACCTGGACCACGAACTTATTGAAGCATTCTTCCACAGCATGGAACTGGACCTTGACCGTACCTCCTACGATACCATGGGTTACCAGGAATATATTTATGGCAGCGCTGAAGTGGTGGGATTGATGTGCTTACTTGTATTCTGTGATGGGAACAGGGAGCGCTACGAAAAACTGAAACCATATGCGCAGGCATTGGGCGCGGCTTTTCAGAAGGTGAACTTCCTCCGCGACCTGAAGGCGGATTACAACGGACTGAACCGGGTGTATTTCCCCGGTTGTGATTTCAGTAATTTCCGGGAAGAAGACAAACGCGCCATTGAAGCGGATATCGCACAGGATTTCGCCAAAGCTTATGAAGGTATTCTACAATTGCCGATGAAAGCGCGTTTCGGCGTGTACGTGGCTTACAAATATTACCTCTCCCTTTTCAGAAAGATAAAAGCGATGAAGCCGAAATGCATCCTGGAGCAACGGGTAAGGATACCCTCTTATCATAAAATGATGATCGTGATGCGTGCAGGTGTGAAAAACCAGTTGAGAATGATCTGAACTAACGCAGCATTTTCCGGATGAAATCCAGGTAGATGTTGATGATGCCAGATTCCTCATATTTCTCTTTGATCATTTCCCGGCTTCTTGCCCCCATACTTTTCAGTTCATCAGGTGATTTTTCCACCATTTTTTCCATCTGCAACGCAAGGTCCGCAGGATCTTTTGTGTTGCACAAATAGCCATTCATTCCCTCTTCCACCAATTGCTCGCACCCTACGTTCCGGGTAGTGATGATAGGCTTTGCCATGCTGCAGGCCTCCATCAGCACGCGGGATAATCCTTCCCCATAATAAGAGGGCAATACCACACAATCAGCAGCGTGAATAAACGGACGGATATCAGTACTTTCACCGAGGTATTCCACCGTTTTTTCCTGTTGCCACTCCAGTAGTTTTTGTACGGTAATGGAGTTGGGATTTTCCTGGTCAATGAAGCCCACCATCCGAAACGTGACATCGGGGTATTTTACCTTCACGATAGCGGCAGCGGCGGCAAAGTCTTCCACCCCTTTATCTTTCAACATTCTTCCAGCGTAGAGGAAACTGATCGGATGCGATGGTATTCTAGTGCTCGCGTAAAAGAAATCCGTGTTTACACCTTCTCCGGGCAGTACCATCATCCTGGATGGGTCACCAATCTTCCGCTGCATGAAAACAGTCTTGTCCTGTTCATTCAGGAACCAGATGCCTTTTGAGCGTTTCATGGCAAGACGGTACAAGGGCACCACCAGGCCCGTCATCCAGCTTTTGCTGAAAGTGTGCCCAAGCCCTGTGATTACCGCCACAGAAGGAATCTTACAGAAAGAGGCCGCGAGGGTTCCGAAAATATTTGGCTTAATGGTATAATGAAAAATGAGGCTGGGCTCATATTTGCGGTAAATGCGTACCAGGGTCCAGAAAGTGCGCCACTCGTTCAATGGAGAAGTTCCGTAATTATCGATATACAAAGGCACGAACTCGACCCCTTCCGCTACAAGCGCGGCACTGAAATTATCCTGCGGGGCAATCACCAATACCTTATGCCCCTGCGCACGGAGCGCCCTGATAAGGCCCCTGCGGAAGTTGTACATGCTCCAACTGGTATTGGCAACGAGTGCAATGGTAGACAAACTGGATAAGGTTTAAAACAATGAATGATTGAGGAACCTGCCGTATAAGGCTACTTCACGCGCAATAGACGGTTCCTGCAGGCCAGCGAGATGGCGCTGGTGGTGACAATCGGTTCCGGCAAAAGACACCATTTCGTTTTTCAGGAGGTATCTGGCGGCTTGTTGCACATCAGGTCCGTAATAGCCGGATAAAGATAAGAGATTCACCTGCAGTTCACAGCCGGCATCTTTCAGTTCATGGTATAATTTTTTATCGCGGTGCGCGTAATTGTAACGTTCAGGATGGGCAATCACTGGTTGGTAACCAGCAAGCTGTAATGCAAAAAGCATTTCCTTCCATCCCATGGACAGAGACGCAAACGGAAACTCCACCAGCACACGGTTATCGTCTAAAGTAAGCAGTGGTGTTTTGTTTGCCAGCAGTTGTTCGAAGTGGTCATCCATCATGTATTCTGCGGCCAGTTTCACTTGCATGCCCGGGAGTTCAGTTTCCAGCGCTTTGTTCAGCGCGGCGCAGGCCGGCGTAAGTGTTTCCGGGGTATTCTTGTAAAGGTCCCAATAAATATGCGGGGTTGCGATAAGGTTGCGGTAACCGAGTTGGTACAGTCCTTTCACCAGTTCTACCGCGGCTTCCAGGTCGGGCGCGCCATCATCAACGCCGGGCACCAGGTGCGCGTGCATATCTGTTTGGAGGAGTGTTCCCACCGGTTCTACCTGCGTTTTCTTCTTAAATAAACTAAACATAGGCCTTCATTCTTCCTTCAAACAAAAATGCTCTTCACAACCGGTGAAGAGCATTTTACCAAAAGGTGTGGTAATATTTTCAAGTATTTGTACCCGTTGCCGTTCAAAGATACAAAACCATTCTACGCGGGCAGCGCGGCGGCTTTTGTTTTATATTCCGCATACACTTTGCGGATGCCTTCTTCCAGCCCTGTTTGCGCTTTCCAGCCCAGGCCATGGAGCTTAGACACATCCATCAATTTGCGCGGCGTGCCATCGGGTTTTGAAAGATCATGTTCTATGTTTCCCTCAAAGCCAACGATCTTGCTGATCAGCACCGCGAGGTCTTTGATCGCGATGTCTTCTCCAACACCAATGTTCACCAGGCCTGGCTCATTGTAATGCTGCATCAGGAAATAACAGGCATCCGCGAGGTCGTCTGCATGCAGGAATTCGCGCAGGGGGGATCCTGTTCCCCACATCACTACTTTTTCTTCGCCGTTCATTTTTGCTTCGTGGAACTTGCGGATCAGCGCAGGCAATACGTGTGAGTTATTCAGGTCGTAATTGTCGTTGGGTCCGTAGAGGTTGGTGGGCATTACGGAAACAAAATTGCAGCCGTATTGGGAACGGTACGCGTCGCACATTTTAATGCCCGCAATTTTGGCAATGGCGTAAGGTTCGTTGGTAGGCTCCAGTTCTCCGGTGAGGAGGTATTCTTCCTTCAAGGGCTGTGGGGCCAGTTTGGGATAGATACAGGAGGAACCCAGGAACATGAGTTTGGTAACGCCATGCACATACGCGGAATGGATCACATTGTTCTGGATCATCATGTTCTCGTACAGGAACTCGCCCCTGTAAATGTTGTTGGCCATGATGCCGCCTACTTTCGCGGCTGCGAGAAACACGTAAGCCGGTTTTTCTTCCGCGAAAAAATCGGCTACCGCCTGCTGGTTGCGGAGATCGAGTTCAGCAGAAGTGCGCGTTACGATGTTCGAAAAACCTTCCGCCGTAAGTTTACGGAAGATCGCGGAACCTACCATGCCACGATGGCCGGCGATGTATATTTTATCTTGTTTGTTCACGATAGGAGATTTTGAGCCTCACCCCAACCCCTCTCCCGGGGGAGAGGGGCAAAGCCCGTTTTAAATGAGAGGCGTCATTTTCGAGCGCGTTTGATTCAAATATGGCGTTGAATTTTGAATTATTACTGAAACACGGAGTTACCGTTGTTCATCTATCATTCAAAATTCATCATTCAAAATTAGTTACTCATACTGGTTTTTGATGCCGAAGCCCGATTCCATCAGCAGTTTTTCTTTCCTAAAGTTGTTCACGTCGGCTTCCACCATTTCCTGCACCAGCATGGCCAGGTCGTATTTCGGTTTCCAGTTGAGTTTTGTCTGTGATTTGGTAGGATCTCCGATCAGCAGGTCCACTTCGGTGGGACGGTAATACCGGGGATCCACGGCCACCACTTCTTTTCCGATTTCCACCTGGAAATCAGGGTTGGAGCAGGATACCACCGTACCGATCTCTTTGTCTTCTTTTCCGCTGAAAGCCACTTCGATGCCCACTTCAGAGAACGCCATCCGTACAAATTCGCGTACACGGGTGGTAACGCCGGTAGCGATCACATAATCTTCGGGAACATCCTGCTGGAGAATGCGCCACATGGCTTCCACATAATCTTTGGCATGGCCCCAATCGCGCTGGGCATCCATATTACCGAGGTACAGTTTATCCTGTAAACCGAGCGCTATTTTGGCCACGGCGCGGGTGATTTTCCTGGTAACGAAAGTTTCTCCCCGCAACGGCGATTCGTGGTTGAAGAGAATACCATTTACCGCGAACATGCCATAAGCTTCCCTGTAATTCACGGTAATCCAGTAGGCGTACATTTTAGCCACGGCATAAGGAGAACGGGGGTAGAAAGGGGTTGTTTCCGATTGCGGAACAGCCTGCACCAGCCCGTAAAGTTCAGAAGTGGAAGCCTGGTACACCTTTGTTTTTTTGGTGAGTCCCAGCAAACGAACCGCTTCCAGGATACGCAAAGTGCCTATTCCATCGGCATTGGCGGTATATTCCGGTGTTTCGAAGCTCACGTGCACGTGGCTCATGGCCGCGAGGTTATAGATTTCATCTGGTTGTACTTCCTGGATGATGCGGATGAGGTTGGTGCTGTCTGTAAGATCGCCGTAATGCAGCTTCAGGCGTACATTTTTGTCGTGGGGATCCTGGTACAGGTGATCGATGCGGTCCGTATTGAATAAGGAGGAGCGGCGTTTGATACCGTGTACCATGTAGCCTTTAGAAAGCAGGAGTTCAGTAAGGTAAGCGCCATCCTGTCCTGTGATACCCGTAACGAGAGCGGTTTTACTCATAGTTTTAAATGGATTTTAGGTTAAATGCTGGTTTATGAAATTTTTGATCTTAAACTTAAGTATTGTTTTCTTTCAACGGCGGGCAATCGGGATCAGGAAGTCGCTAAAATAGGGCATTTGCGCACAACTTACAAGCTCCAGTAATTCATTCCTGTTATTTTACCGCGAAAGATGCCTTTCAGGTCGGCGAGCAAAGCATTGGGTCTTGTTATACTCCAGAAATAATTTTCATCGAATTCTTTGTAGGGATCGTGAGCCACGGCCAATACCACTGCGTCGTACTCTTTACCTATGGCTTCATTGAGGGTCAGGCCATATTCATGGGCCACATCATCCGCTTCTGCAAATGGGTCCACAAAATCCACCTGCAGGGAAAAATCGAGCAGGTCTTTTACCAGATCTGCCACCTTTGAGTTTCTGATATCACTCACATTTTCCTTAAATGTTGCCCCCAGCACCAGCACTTTCGCGGAAGCGGCGTCGGGGGAGTTTTTAATAATGTGCTGCACAATTTTTTTGGATACATAGCGGGGCATTTCGTCGTTCACGAAACGTCCTGCGGAGATCACTTTTGAATTATAGCCCAGTTGTTGTGCCTTGTAGGTAAGATAATAGGGGTCAACACCAATGCAATGCCCGCCTACCAGTCCGGGATAATATTTGGCGAAGTTCCATTTGGTGCCTGCCGCTTCAATTACATCGTTGGTGTCGATGCCCATTTTATCGAAGATGATGGAAAGTTCGTTCATCAGCGAGATGTTCAGGTCGCGCTGGATGTTCTCTACGATTTTTCCGGCTTCGGCCACTTTAATGGAAGGCGCTTTGTGCAGGCCTGCTTCTACTACCAGTTCGTATATTTTCGCTATTTCTTCAAGCGCCTCTTCGTCGCAACCGGAAACGATTTTGATGGTATTTGAAAGGTTCCGCACTTTATCTCCGGGGTTGATGCGTTCAGGGGAATAGCCGAGTTTGAAATCGCGGCCCATTTTAAGGCCGGAGATATTTTCGATAACCGGGAGACAATCTTCTTCAGTACAGCCGGGGTAAACGGTTGACTCGAATACAACATAGTCGCCGGGCTTGAGCACTTTACCGATGGTTTGGGCCGCCGCGGTCAGATTTCGGAGATCGGGCACTTTGTATTCATCTACCGGAGTTGGAACAGTAACAATAAAAAAAGAAGCGTTTTTTAGCACTGCTGGATCGCTGGTAAAGCTGATATGCGTTTCTTCGAAATCGGCAGGACTCAGTTCACGACTGGGATCCACCTTCTCTTGCATTTGCGCGATACGTTCTTCATTCGTGTCGAAACCGATCACGGAGATTTTTCGTGCAAACTTCAGCGCAAGCGGAAGGCCGGTATAGCCGAGACCGAGTACAGCCAGAGAAGTTTGTTTTTCAACCAATTCTTTAAAACACTTTTGTTCCAAGTACTTAACTTTTTATAATAAACTGGATTAGTTTCCTGGCCGGCTTCAGGTACAATGTGAAGCACCAGGGCCTCAGCCCGTTTATTTCCCAGGCCTTCCGGTCTTCTCCATTTGCGCGGATCCGGTTGCGAAGACTTGCATTGCTTTCGCCGCCTGCTCTCATTTTTACAATGATCCTCGGAAGGTATTTAACGTTCAGTTTGTGCTTCATGAAAGCGCGCAGCATCAGCTCATAATCGGCTGCGCTTCTTAGTTCCAGGTTAAAATGGCCGATTTGTTCATAAACCCTTTTTCTTACGAAGAAGGTGGGGTGCGGCGGCATCCAACCCCAATAAAAAGATGTTGGCTTGTAATGCCCGCTTATCCAGGTGCGGGTTACTTTATCCAGATCGTCGGCACGAACATATTGAAGGTCGGCATAGCATGCATCCACACACTCATCTTTAAAGATGTTCATCACATCCTGCAACACCTTTTCATCTGCATAAATATCATCTGAGTTAAGAATGCCGATTACCTCTCCAGAGGCGAGTGCGACGCCTTTGTTCATGGCATCATAAATACCTTTATCTTTTTCTGAAACAAAAGCGGCCACATGCGGGAACTGTTTTACAATTTCCAGCGTATCATCTTTTGAACCACCATCAATAATAAGATGTTCCACCGGCGCATAGGTTTGCGCGGCCACACATTTCAATGTATCGCGAACGGTCCGGGAAGAATTATAGGTTGCCGTTATAATTGAGATTTTCATCCGATCACACGTTTTTTGATCCATACCGCAGGGTTTCCCTGGTAAATGCCGTAAGCCTCCATATTTTTTGTTGCCACAGATCCAACTGAAAGTACCGCATGCTCACTTACCGTTACGCCTGGACAAACAACGGTTCTCGCACCAATCCAGGCACCATCTTTCAGGATGATGGGTTTAACCATTAAATCGAAGGTGGATTTGGTAAAGTTGTGGTTACCCGTAAGCAACATGGCACCCTGTGAAATGCAGACGTTATTGCCGATGATTACCTGTTCAAGGTTGTCGATCCAGACGTCTTCTCCGATCCAGCAATGGTTGCCGATAATGAGTTTCCAAGGGTATTTGATGTTTACACCTGGCTTAATAACGACACCAGCACCTAGTTTTGACCCGAATAATTTCAATAACCAGTTCTTTAATTTTGAGAATGGGTTCAATGGATTTATAAAAAAAAGCACATTGATGAAATACCAGGTCAACTGCTTGAGGGAAGAAGCGCCGATTTGTGGTTTATACCAGGAGTTATTGTAGGAAGAAAGATTTGTCCTGTTCATGAAAACAATGCTGTGTATTTTTCTTTGAAATCTGCGGCCATGAGGTAGCGATTCGCCGTGGCGGCAGCACCTTTCGACCATTTACTCCACTCTTCCTTGTCCATTGCCGTTAACCGTTGCAGAACGCTTACATAAGCGTTTCCATCACGCAGCGAAATATCCCATCCTGCATAATCTTTTTCCAGGTTCCTCCATGGTGTGTTGTCGCTTATCAAAACAGGCAAACCGCTTGTCAGGGCTTCAAAGATAGCATGTCCGAAGTTTTCTCCTAATGTTGGCAGCACAAAAACATGGTATCTGGAAAACAGTTCGAATACTTTATTATTAGGCACCGCACCATGAAAACGCACTTTTATGTTAGGCGGCATTCCGGCTGCTACGCTCAGGCAGTTCTTTTCATAAAGGCTTTCATCAGCACCTCCAAATACATCCAGTTCCAATAAGCCGGCAAACACATTATCCCTAAGGAGATTGAGCAGAAAAAGGAGGTTCTTTTTAGGGTGGAGCCTTGAAAAATAAACCATTTTCAGAAAGCCGGGCTCTTTCACCAAAGGCCTTTCTGAACTATTGGCAGTGTGTGGAATGTTTTCCGCCATGATTACCGGGTGCGTGGGAAAGAACCTGTTAATATCCGTTATCTCTACGTTGTCTGTAGCATGAAAGCATATTCTTTTCTCCAGCTTGAGCAATTTAAAGGTTTGAAGAAAGGCTTTCTTTTTTCCGCTTTTCAGCTCCATTGCCCCACTGTGCAACATTCCTCTGGGTGCAAGAATAATTTTGCCCCTGAAGCGCATGGTTTTTACCGCAAGCCTGGGGAGCACGGTGAAGCGGTAAGAGAACATCGAATTGAAATAGATAGCGTCTGGCTTTATCCTGCTGATCATGTTCCGCAGATAGGCGAGGTTCATTTTTTTTTCTTCTGCGTAGTATACCAGTTCTTTTCCTTCTCCGTTCACCCATTTGTTACGTTTAATGCCCGGGTAAGGATTGGTTTCTCCGAGATCCCTGTCTGAAGTAAAGACATAAAAGTCAAAGTCACCCTTCATCAGTTGAACCAGGTTTCTACAAGACTGGATCGGCCCGCCTGCTTTATAGCCCGGGTAGTACCAGTCTGTAAAAAGTAATATTTTCTTTCTACCCCTCATTTAATACACTTGTAATTGTTCCTGCCCAGGACTGGTGCGTAATGCGTTGTGCCAAAGCCTGGCTGCGTACACCCATTTCCAGCAGTTGCGTAGCGGAGGCACTCATTTGCCGATTGAGCCAGTGTTTAAAATCCTTCTTACTATCTGATCGGAAGATGAATCCGTTGTGACCATGTATGAGGAATTCCGATGCTGCCCCGCAAGTATCAGCGGTAAGGAGGGCAAGTCCCGCCGCCGCTGCTTCGTGTACCACCACGCCCCAATGTTCTTCCGTACTGGGCAGGCAAAATATGGTTGCGCGCGCGTAATAATCAGCCAGTTGTGCGGGCTGCACAAAATCGGGTATTTCAAGGCCCTGTATATGGGCATATCTGCTTTTCAGTTCTTCTTTTAACGGACCATTCCCTATCATAATCAATTTCCAGGAAGGGTGCTTTTCTTTCAACTCCGCATAAGCCCCCAGTAACCAGTCGGGACGCTTATACGCAACCCACCTTCCCACGAAAAGAATGACCTTCTCACGTTCCTGCTTATCATTCCCCTCGAACTTTCCATTATCCCCACAATACAACCCTTTTAATATTCTCCCGGACGGGAAACCCAGCTTACGGGCGAAATCAAACTGTGGATATCCTGCAGCCCACAGGTAATCGGTTTGTTTCAGCAGGAAAAAAGGAGCGGCAACCGCAGCAATTTTCTGCCTTAGCGTTCCTTTCCAAGGATTATCGAGACCGGTAACCACCGGCACTTTTCCTTTCCATGGTTTTATAAAGGCATTGTATTGCTTGTCGCCCCAGCCTGCACAGTAAATAAGAGAAGGGGGATTTGAATCAAGTTGAAGGGATGAGAGCGCTGATTTTTCAAGTATGGTAATGCGTTCATCACCGGTAAAGGAATACGGCGCATTGCTATCAGCAGGATATACCACTATGGTTGCGGAGGAACCCACGGGGCTATTCAGCAATAAAAACCGGATACATTGGTAAAAATAATCTGGTAAACGAGTATATAGGAATAAGAAGTAACGCGGTTTAGTTTGCATGGGCTAAAGCTGGTTTTAGGGTCGTGGTTTCAGTTTTCCCCATTTTATAATTGGTAAAATTAATGAATAACATAGCCAGGAAGAACGGCGTTCCATAGTCGATAATTCCTCCCAACTTGAAAGATTTACAGATAAAGTGGCTGAGGCAGGCGAGAGAAATACTCCTGAACGCTCCATTATCCAGCAGAATTACCCGGCGTACAAGCATAGCGATGTAAAGCACCAGTCCTACAATCCCTAATTCAGAAAAAATACGGATGGTAAGAGAATGTCCCGAAGGAGCATTTAGACCATAGTAGTAGTTAAAGGTAAATGGCGAACCTTCATAGTATCGGTGATAAGTTTCTTCGTGCCCCCCTAAACCACTGCCGATGATGTTCCAGGTTTCAAGATTATGCCTGGCCACCATAAGATTGGAATAAAGGGAAACTGTTGTTCCGTTCGCGTCTACAGTCCTATTCAGGATATTAAGATCACCTTTAAATACGGCCTGAGTTTCCACGATCCGCATGTTGAAGTTTTCATTGAAGTCCACGAACACATAAAAAACAAGATAATAAAGCAATGGAACCGTTACCAGGATATAGATGGGGTTGATGTATGCAATACTTACCACCAGGAGGAATGCGAGGTATCCTGTGAGATTGAACGTAAGAATAAGCGCCGCAAGCATTACAAGGAAATACTTTTTATACTGCCTGTAATGAAAAAATGAATATAATAAGGCTGGCACCAATACCGCGGCATAATGCGAAGGTTCATATGAAATGGAGTCAAGCCTGCCTGGAATTTTAATCAGAATATTCACCCCCCCAAAAGACAATACCACCTGAATAATTCCGAATATCGCGGAGTAGTAGGCGAATTTCACATATAATTTAAAAATGTTCTTCCAGTCGTATTTTTCAATAATGTAAAAGTTCACCGTAAAAATAATCAGGATGGGAATCATCTGTTTAAGGAATCCTCCAAAGCCTAATTGCAACATCGCTATTGAGAGTAGCGAAGTAACGAGCAGGTATAAATAAAGGCTCCAGGGTACCGCCTTAGATAAAATTATATTCCTGAACTGTGTAAGGAGCAGTATAATTGCAACGGGATATCCGAAGATATCAAAGTCTACACCAAACAACCTTCTGGTGGCGAGTTCTTTCGAAAAAACAGCAAGTACCAGCAGAAACTCGGGCCATGAGCTGAGGTACAATTGTGTTGCGTTAAGCGGAACGGTTCTTATTAAGACTGTTCTGTTCATTATCAGGATTTTCGTTCCGGCTATTTTAGCTTAAGATCATTTTTTTCAGACAATACAATTTTATCAACTTGGATTTTTCCCTTTATCCGAAGGGCTATCTGCGTTGAGCCTCCACTGATTCCCGCATCCTCGAACCTGTACCAGCTCCAGTTCTTTCCCTGTATTGCAATAGCTTTCCCGGTTCCACTGCTCAACACAACGTTCCCCTTACCTTCAGATCTCGCCCTTATATAGAGGACATTTCTCCCCTCTGTTCCGGGAGGAATATCAAATACAAGGTTACCATTCTCTTCGCATTCAACATAACTGACGGCGTCCGTAAAATCGTAATCGTTAATTCCACGTGCCTCTGTTACTATTCTTATATCTTGCGCGTTTGCTGCCAGCTCCGCTTCCTGTTCAAAGTTTTTGCTCCAATAAAAAGGATGCTCGTATTGGTGCCACCCATCCAGTTGATAAAAAACGGGGCGTGCCGCTGATTCATCCAACACATACATGCTTCCCTGCCGCCGTATGGGAAAGGTAACCTTTCTGCCCTCAAGCTTTATGGTAGTACTTCCCTCCAGGGGCGCGTTTCCATTGGCATTAGAGGTAGGCTGAATTGACCCATAAATAAGGTATTGCTTTCCCAGTTTTCTAACAAGGATAAGGTGAGCTGGTGATGCGCCTTGTACTGCAAGCGGCAAAGGATTTCCGCTGTCCGAAAGTAATTGTCCTTTATCTAAAAAATTGTACACCTGCGAAGCGATGGCCTGCGCATAGGCAGGCATTGCCGCCTGATAGATATACCCTCTCGGATCAAACGGACCGGAGCCATTTGGCCATTTCCCGGCACCGCCTGTAATATTAAAATAGCCCGTATAAAAGAAATCAGCACCCAGCATCACCATGGACTTCAGCAGCGCGAGCCACTGCGCGGGCCTGATATTCTGTTCTTCAAATCCCCATCCAGCAGAAACGTAGGGAGAAAAGAACTTCACCCCCAGAGCTATTTCCTTTTGTCTTCCTTCTGCTATTCTTCCGTAACCATTCAGTTGACCAGAAGCCATGCGCCAGTTACCCGGTGTGGAAGGATAGAAAGCCGGGGTTGACCTTGGCGTTTTGTTTACCATGCCGTTGGTGTTGATTCTCAAAGCATAATCTGGCCAGTAACTACTGTTATACGCGCTTACATTGTAAAAACTGAACAGCGTATTTTTCCATCCAAGCACGTTGAGTACCGTTGATTTATAGACCGAGTCGAACCGGTTCTGCATCCAACCGCTCAACTGCGCATGATCCATCTTGTTTTTTTTCATGAAAGCAGCCACATCCGGGTCCTGTTTCAATAAAGCGTCGGCACGCATGTGGCCGAACCATTCTCCATTCTCATTAAGCATTGTAACTGGCCGATTAAGATGCTGTGCCAACTGCTTAACATAAAATGCGGTTGTTTGCGCGTCTTTCTGGATGAAGTCAAGTGGCGCGAAAGGGCTCAGCCATTTCTTCCCCTGCATGATCACCTTTCCCGAACTATTACGGAGGTAATATTCGTCAGGAAGTTTTTGGTCGAGTACATAAGCCCGTTGATTGGTGAACCCCGCATGTACAGGCTTTATCTGAACGTGGAACAGTACGGTGGCAGTTGGAAGGTCCTTGCGCTTGTTGGCAAAACCGATCAGTGCGCCATGCAATCCTTTGGGGTCGGTGTAAATTTTTTCCGCTGCCTTGGCATCTATCCGGGGGCAAGGCAGTTCAATGTAATAGTTCCATCTTTCCGCTAATTCCTGTGTCATGGCCACAGCTTTTACAGGATCCGTTTTCCCAAACCCCTTGCCGCCTGGCTGGGGCAGTTCCCGGTGCAGGTAAGTGATATCCATCCACGGGAAATTGCGTGGCATCTGCACACTTTTATTGTAACGTGGATCAGGGAAAGCCTTTAACTGATCGAGTGCCTGAACATCATATAAAGGATATCCGGGGGCAAACTCTTTCTCATCCAATGCCGTGGCTTTTTGCTGAACAGGCGTATTTAACTTTTTTTGTACTTCCGGATTAATGCGGAAGGTATAATTTTTTCCTCCCCGTACTTCTTCATTGTGTTGCCTGATTAAACCGGGGTCCAGCGCCTTATCGTAGAATGCCAGTTCATCTATGGAGGACCGCATTCTGAAACCATCTCCTGCAGATACTGCAACCGCCTCGTAGGGCGTGATTTTCTTTTGAAAAGCGGCGTTGTTGACACCATCAATGTACAAAAGCATTTCTCCTGAATGTTTCATCACAAAAACGAAGTGGTGCCATTCGTCATTTGCTAGGTTATTATAACTGTTTACACCTATGCCATTGAGCGGAATGCGCCAGCCTTCAGCAGCTTTTTTCCCTTTCCTGAGTACAGTGTAATTGATGAGCACAGTTCCATAAGTGAAATTTATTCTGAAATCGGGTGGAGGGAATGTAGAGAATACAAAACTTTGTCCTTTAAAAAAGAACTCTATTGTAAAATCCTTTAAAGCCGGGGTTCTTCTTAAGAAATTAGTGACCGCGTATGTTTTGTCGTTATCCGTACCAAGCGCCCCACCTTTTATTCCTGCGATGGCTTTCATTCTTGGCGACTGCCTGGAAACATCAAATTTCTTCCCGGCAACCTCGTCGGCATATACATCTTTCCCATCGAAACTCCAGTATGTGACTGGTGTTTGCGCATACGTGCATTGAAAAAGCAGGCATAGCAAAAGCACTATTCTAATCAGTTTCAGGACAAGTGTTTTCATCGCTGCTGTATTTTCATTTACCTCAATCTCTGTATCATTTTTTCCACCAGTGGCTGCCATAGAAACCGTTCCGAGACAATTTTTAAAGACGCCGCCTTCATAGCGCTCAGTTGGTTGGGGGGCATTGCTGAGGCATCCTCTAACGCCTTAACCACTTCGTCTACAGAGGGTTCCCGCATCAATATACCGTTCGCCGAAGAAACCTGTTCATTTACAGCACCAACATCCGATGCTATAATGGCGCATCCCCGCGCCATGGCTTCAAGGATAACCGTAGGCATCCCTTCCGCATAACTCGGCAGCACCAGAAAATCAGACACGTCAAGTACGGACATGATAGCCTCCCCGGAATCCAACATGCCATGGTAATGCACGTCCGGCGATTGTATCTGCTTGTTTGGGGGAACAGGTCCTACAAAATTAAAAATCATCTTACCTGAGCCTACCAATTTTAAGATAGCGCTTGAAAATTCTTCCACTCCTTTGCGGCGTTCATACCTTCCCACAAATGTAAACACCCTTTTCTCCGCAGGCGGAGCCACCGATTCCCTTACCCAACTTTCTTCGATACCTATACCAATTTCCATGATCCGTTCTTCAGGTATTCCAACCTTACGCAAGATGTCTGTGAGCCGACCGCCAAGCGACTGTACAATATCAGCCTTTTTTAAAATACGGCGGACGAAAGGCCTGAACATGGACTGCTCCAGTTTATTTTTTAAGGACGCGGAACACTGGAACATTTCAAGTCCATGGAAATTAAGCACACATAATGGAAGACTATCCCCTATCATTTTGCGGTTAAGTGTATACCACCCTGAAAATCCCTGGATATAAATCGCGTCATAAGCCACTTTGGTGGCCTTCAAATGCAGGTGTACCGCTTTGGAATACCTATAGGAGTCCCACAAATAGTGACCGGGAAAAGATGCGGGTTTTGGATAAGACACCAGGAATGGTGTGATCAACGCCCGTTCCTCTATGCTGAAATAACTGCTGAGGTCGGGTTGAATATCCTGCTGCTTCACAGTATGAAAAAGGTGAACATTTACGCCTGTGGCTGCCAAATAACGGCAGAGGTAGTAGGAGTGCTTTTGCATACCCCCGATTACAAAGGGCCAAATACCATCGGTGAGTAAGGCTACAGTCATCTATAGAAGCGTTTAAAAAAGATTGATTACATTTTTACCCTGGCTTGCGTAAACATTATTGTCAATGCAATTTAAAATCGTCTTTTCACCGGGCAGCGCCAATACGGACGCCATATCTTTCTTATTCACAACGGCCACTTCGCACCATTCGAATTGTGTTTCCAGGTCATGGTGCATATACCTCACCACATCAGGGAACTCAATTCTAAGTCTGTCTGTTTCTATTTTGGGATCATACACCCGCACATCTTTACCGGCAGCCACAAGATCTTTAAGCAAAAACAATAAGGGGCTTTCCCTGATGTCATCTGTATTCTCCTTAAAGGCAAGTCCGTAAATGAACACCCGTTGTTTGTTAAATGAAAGCAGTTTTTGTAAAAGCCTTTCCTGGTGTACCTTGTTGCTTTGGAGTACGCCATTAAAAAAAGGCGTTGGCGTATCTGCTACTTTTCCCAGGTGCACGATGGCCCTGGAGTCTTTTGGGAGGCAGGATCCTCCAAATGGGAGTCCTGGCCGGAGGTACCTTGTGGAAATGTTCAGGATAGGATCCATAAGAAACACATCATTGGCTGTTTTCACATTTACGCCAAGCTTTGTGCCTATTGCATATACTTCGTTGGCAAAGGCCACTTTTGTGGCGTGGTAAGCATTGTCTACATACTTGATGAATTCTGCCGTTGGGTAATCCACGAAAATAAGCGGTGTTTTTTCATCGAATCCGAATACGGCTTTAATTTCCTGTTCGGCGCTATGTTCCTCGTCTATACCAGCAACGATCCTGGCACCCTGAAAGAAATCTTTTACCGCGGTTCCCTCGCGCAGGAATTCGGGTAGAAAAGCCACTTTTATATTACTGAATGCATCGCCGGCAACCGTTTTTAATTCGGGAAGAATATGATCTGAAATGGTGCCCGGCGGAATGGTGCTTCTGAAAACAATGGTATATTTTTTATTGAATTGTTTTACGAGCGCCCCTATTTCCCTGGCAGTATTGAGGATATAATTGAGGTTCACTTCTCCGTCCGGCCCGCTGGGTGTTCCCACACAAACCAGGGCCATTTCCGTTTCGGCTACACAGGTGGCGGCGCTTGTTTCAGCGAATATGCGTTTGCCGCTCAGCCCTTCGGCGATCATGTTGTCTACTTCTGGTTCGTACACTGTGCTTTTCCCTTCCCGGATCATGTTTACCTTGTGCGGTTTCACATCGCACCCATACAGGGTATGCCCAATTTTTGAAAGGCAGGCCAGGTTTACCACCCCTACATAGCCTAAACCGAAGACGCTTATTTTCATATTTGTTCCGTATTGTTATTTTTTAACCAGTGCATGGTAAACCGACATTGTTTGTTCGGCTATATTTTCCCAACTAAAAGCCATTGCGTACCCACGTGCGGCCGCCGAGGTGCTACTTCTTTCGGACAGGGTAAGCCCGATATAATTTCTGAGCGCTGCTATACAGGCGGAAAGGTCATGCTGTGTATACAATGTCACGAACCTTGTATGGGCCCTGAACATGTCCGCATTTATAGCAGTAAGCACCAACGGGCACCCCATTACTAATCCCTGAACGAGTGCATTGCTTCCCGCCAGCCCCGTTACCGGAATAAACTGCACATGTGCTTTCATATAGGCCTCTCTTACCTGGTGGTCGCTTACATCACTCAGGTATTGAATATTCGTGTAATGCTTTAGTTTTTCCCTGTATTGTTCAGGCAGGCTCCGGTTGATGAGGAGGAATGTCCATTCCGGACATTTTTCAACCACCTGAAAGTAAAAGTCCCAGTCGCGCAGCCAATTCCCCACGGTAAGTACGGTTGGTTCAGCCGCGACCGGCTGCCATGCGTTTTCAAACTGCTCCACATAAGCGTCCAGGTGTAAGCCCAGTGGGATACAATGTATTTTCTCACGCGGCATTACCTTCGCCAATACCTCCATCTGCGATTCATTCGTTACAATAGCGGCCTCCAATTCTTTAAAACGGTATCTTGTAAGCCGGTGGGTAATCATCCCCACCCTGCCCCTGTAAGAACCGTTTGTCACCTCTTTCTCTAGCAATTCCGCCGGTTGGTGGAACGTGGCCACTACGGGTTTTCCTTTGAATATTCTTGTACTCCAGCGGAAATAGTCTTCCGCATATAAAATATGGACAAGGTCTATCTTCTTCTTATATTTTGCAGCGCTCCACTCAAACAGCCACTGGTACTTTTTTTTGAGCAAAGATGTTTTCTGTGCGGGATCCCGTTCATTGATCCCCAGGGTAAATTCGGGACGAATGTACTTTAGTATTTGTTTGTACCCGGATTGCTCCCCGTGGTGTTTAAAATCAGTTCTTATTGCCAGTATCTTCAAATTACTTTTCATTGCGCACCCTTACTTCATGTTTGCTGCGATGGCAGTTTTATAAATTTCCGCGAGTTGTTGGTTGTGCTTTTTCAGGTTGTGCAGCGCTTCAACTTTCAGCCTGTTTTGCTTCAGTCTTCCCAACTTCAACGCGGCCTCCATTTTTTCTACGTAGGCGTCTATATCTTTCTCCTTTACGAGGTATCCGTTCACACCATCTTCCACCAGTTCCGGGATACCCGAATGGTAAGTACTCACTACAGGGAGCTCCATAGCCATCGCTTCGATAATCGCATTGGGAATACCTTCCATATCACCATCATCCGCCGTAATACTGTGGTGAACGAATACATCGGCTTGTTGCATCAGATTTCTGGCCTCCTCATGTGAAACCATGCCCGTAAATGTAATAGCGTCAGCCACGCCGAGTTCGCCGGCCAGTGCGGTAAGCGTTGCCTTTGACGCCCCATCTCCCGTGAGTACGAGCCGAAGCTTTCCCTGCCACCGGCGCATGAGTTTTGCAAAAGCCATGATCGTGTACGTATGCCCCTTTTTGGGTGCCAGTGAGGAAACCTGCAGCAGCAATTTTTCCTCTTTGTTTGCATGCTCCACGGCGGGAGTAAACTTTTTCAGGTCAATTCCATAGCGCAGCACTTCAAAAGTATCCACGGGTATTTGAAGGAGTTCCGCCAACCGTTGGGCAAAAAAAAGATTACAACTTACCGCATGTACATTAGGCAATTGAAGTAAATGCTTCAATCGCCTGAGGTAAGATTTTTTTTTTGCCATCCGTGTAGCATCGTACCCATGAAAATGGAGCATCACGGGATAGGCGTTGAAGGCGATGTTATCGAGCAGCGTCAACGCCTCGTAAGCAAAATGACAATGGATCACGTCCGGGGAAAACCCCGAAACAAAATTTCCGGCAAGGCGTGCATATCCCGGATCATAAAAACTACATTTTAAATCAGCCTTCCAAAGGTGCCAGTTAATTTTCCTGAGTACCCTGTTCGGATGAAAAGGGATTACGTGTACAAAATCCGGCTTGGTTCCGGTTAGTTCCGTACACAGGTATTTTACATCTTCCGATCCGGCAAAATGCGCCACTTCATTCCTGATAAAGGTGGTGGTGGTGGCTCCGTATCCATTGCTGAAATATAAAATTCTCACTTCGCGCCGGTTGGTTTAAGGGTTATTTCTTTTGAAAACAGAACGGTACAAATACCGAAGTTTAGATTTGAGAGATAGCACACGCGCAGCGTGTAACCTGAAAATCCTTACATCGCTGAAGCGTTCCGCTAATCTGTCATTCAAAAAAATCTGCCAGTGTCTTTTTATAAGGTCCCTGGCAAATGTGCGCTTTTCCGCGTCTTGTGTGAAAAGAATGCTGCAAAGCACCGCATCCAGTTCTTTCAAGGGGATAGCATTAAGCGGGCTTCTGTTCAGGAACTCAGTCAGTGCTTTTTTCTCTTTTTCACTTGCTTCAACCTCAAAATACAGGAGGGTTTGCTCTGCCCTTACTGTACTGGCGATATATTGCTGCCTGTCAGATGTCTTAGAAATATTATTCCCATGATCCCTGTATTTCAACAGTACTTCAGGGATGTTGGCCAACGCGGCTACCTTACTGATATCGTACCAGAACTGATAATCTTCTGCAGGATAACGATCGTGACGGTAAATTATACCGTTTTTTCTGACGATGTCCGTACTATACATGGCAGTAGGGTGAACCAGCGGCACCCGCATGAGTCCTGCCTTAATGATCTCACTATGGGTTTGCTCCAACTCCCATACAGTGGTTGTTTCAGGTTCTAGCGCATTGCCGGTAAATCTTACCGCCCATGTTCCACAAGCGCCTACTCCGGGATTTGCCTCCAGGAAAGCGACCTGCCTGGCAAACCTTTCAGGATAGGCGATATCATCCGCATCCATCCGGGCAATGTACTTCCCCTTTGCCCTTGTAATACCATCATTCAGATAGCCCAGATAACCCTGGTTTTTTTCCGAATGCACCAGTGTAATTCTCGGGTCATGAAAAGATTGGATAATTTCAAGACTTTTATCAGAAGAACCGTCGTTGTAAATAATAAATTCAAAGTTGGTAAACGACTGGTCCAACACGCTTTTTATGGAGGCGGAGAGAAATTTTTCCGCATTGTAAACCGGCATGATTACCGAAACGGTCACATTCATTTTTTTCCGTTCAGTTTGTATTTAATTGCTCTCTTTAAAATGTCCAGCCCAAATTTGATGCCACATGCGCCCGATTCCATTCGTTTGAAAAGGTCCTCTTTGCCTTTGTACCAATCCGGATGGTAACCGGATAAGAGTTGATCGTGGGGCACTGATGTCCCGAAGTTATGCCTGCTCACCAGGAATATATTCTGTTTGTACCACCAATCCACCTGATTGTTCCACCATATCCCCGGGCGGATCACATCGTAAAAGTTGAATCCTCGGGCCTCAAATTTTTTGGCCCAATAGGGTGCAAATTGTTCGTTCACATGGTTAAATCCTCCCTGCCCTTTGATGGCGGCGGAAAAAAGGATCACGTCGCTATGCCTGATGAGCGAATCCACGAAAGGATCGGCATGTGGCTCCTCGAGGTGTTCTGCGACTTCCAGTGACACCACCAGGTCGAACTTGCGGCCAAGATCAAGGGGTTGCATCAGGTCTGCGTTTCTGAATTCAGTTTCATCAATCACAAGTTGACTTCTGTTCACATAATCACCGTCCACACCAATCACATCCTTTACTCCTTGCTGCCTGAACACTTTCAGCCATGTACCGGTACCACAACCCACATCCAGTACAGAAGATGGCTTCACCAGCTTCATGACCAACGGAACCACCACGGAAGGGGCGGCCAAATTGTGCACGTTCTCCGTATGGATGTATTTGATATCATCCATCGTTTTGTACCAGCTCATTATTCGTTTCATGGCATGAGTTTTAGGACCCTGTAAATATACTTCGCCTTTTTGTAACCCCATTTTTCCCAAAGAGAAAGCAACTGCGCTTTTTCATCCTTTGTTTTACCTGTGCTTACAAACCGTTTCCTGTAGCGCGCAATGCGTTTTCGGATTTCCTGGTCGGGAATATTTATACTTTGTATCCAGTAAGCGTAAGTAAGCAATGCCGCATTGTTGTATTCGTAAAGTTTTTCAGGAGACGCTTCCTGCAAACAAAGGGGCAATACATCCTGCCATTTGTCCGCGAACAACACGCCAGAGTCTGCCCAGTCTTTATTGATGGAGCCTCTTGAAAAATGTTCCAGCAACACATCATATACCACGCTCACTTTGTAGCCTGCCTGAACAATTTGCATACAAATATCCAGATCGTAGAAGTGAAAACCGGGGAAAGTTTGTTCATCGAACCGTACCTTACTGAATAAGCGGCGCGGTACGCAAATCCATGCACCATCCAGGGAAATACATTCAGCCGCTTTTGCATTATAAGGGTTCTTGTAGTCGTGGAACGATTTTTCCCCCGGCCAGGTACTGATATGGTTCGCAAAATGCTCATTCAGCACAGTACTGTTCCACCAGGGCGCAGGGCAGGCAGGCATGGCATTGCCACCACAAATACCTATAGCGCCAAGCTGCGGATCTTTGAAATGCTCCTGCACTACTTTTCCCCATTCATTCGTGTGAAAGATAATGTCTTCATGTGATAGGCAGATAATTTCTCCTTTCGCTCTCTCCACCCCAACATTGTATGCCTGGAAGATATTGTATTGATTAGCCGTATTGTCAACCACCACCAATTCATATTCCGTTCCTATCGTTTCCGCTACATTAGCAGATATCTGTTCCAGTAAGTGCTTGTCCCTGTGACAAATTACAATTGAAATCATTTTAACTCCTCTAATATTTTTTCCCAGTTTTTCACCTGAATATTCACATCAAAATCCCCGGCCCTTTTAACAGCGGCTTCCGGGTTAAACCACGACAAATCAGCCGCGGCAGCATTCAGGCTGTTTACCATATCGGAAACATTCCAACTATTTACAATCCTGCCGGTATCTTCTGTTAAAATCTCCGCCACACCGCCGGCGTTAAAGGCCACAACAGGTTTTCCCAGTGCCAGCGCTTCCACCACCACCATGCCGAATGGTTCCTCGCGCGACAGCAATACAAAACCGTCCATCATATCCATGTAGCTGTAGTAGTCCGTTGATTGCTTCCCCAGAAAGAATACATTGTCCAACCCCCTTGCGGCAATTTCCTTTTCAATGAAGAAAGATAGGCCGTTGGTGGCATTGTTGCCCAGCCACACCAGCGCGGCATTCTGCGCTTTCAATCCCGCTGCGATCTCCGGCACCATGTCAATGCCTTTCCGTTGCACGGAAGTGCCAGACATCAGCCAGACGAAGGAAAATTTATCGAGGCCGAACTGTTTTTTCAGCGCGGCGGTTTTTTGCGGATCTGGCTTTACCTTTCCCAGGTCCACACATTCATATTGAAGTGCGATCTTTTTTGCGCCAAGGGTCTGAAGACTCTTATATACAGCCATACTATCGGCGATACAGAGATCTGCGTAGTTAACAGCCAGTTCCATGTGCTGGTACGACGCCAGCGCATAATCGCCTTTCAGTTCATGAAAATGCACAATAGTTTTGATTCCGTGCTTTTTAGCGAGCGGTAGTTTATTGAGCATCAAAACGGTGTTCAGGTACCAATAATCCGCTTTCGCGTTTCGGTGAACCGCTAAAATATCCTTCTCATACAAGTCAATACCAAAGCGGGCCGCTACTTTTTGCTGAAAACGTTGTTTTCTGTTGGGATAGCGCATGGTAAGGTGCGTATTCACCCATTCGGGCATTTGAGCAAGCAGTTCACCGTTGGAGTCGCTTATTAGCGTAGCCTTTATTTTGGAAGGGTCGGCTTTGGAGAGCATGTACCAGAGGAACATTTCTGATCCGGTTCTGCCGGCGTAGGGGGTGAAAAAGAGAAATGATGACATGTGTATAATTTATTTCCTAAGGAACTTCTTTAATCTCCGTAATGTTTTGATTAGCGGATGGTTCCTTATCGCCTGAAGCTCATATTTCTCCTGATCGCTTTTAAAGTAGTCATTCGCCCAAAAAGGGAAGTCCTTAAGGAGAATTTCCCTTCGTTCCTGCTCTTTCAGTTTGTTATTGGTAGCTGATATGCCCCAGTGGTTATATACAGCGGTAAATTCAGGAATATACTTATAACTGGCTTTAGCGTGTACTATAGCTGTTAGCACAAATTTATAATCAGAGAATATCCTTAAAGACTCATCGTATAGTTCATGCCTGTCAAAAAGGCTTTTTTTGATAAATTCGCCCTGGTGGCACAAGGCGTCATGCAAAAAAAAGCCGAAGTTCAATTCACGCTCAGAAGGAAAAGCGGCCTCGATGTAAGGGCCACCCGGCTTTTTGCAGAAATAGCAATTGGTGTATACAATTTCTTCCGTAAACCCATGTGCGAACACTTTTTCCAACGCATCGTGGTGGCGCAACCAATCGCCCGAATTCAGGAAATAACAATATTCACCTTTTGCAACGGCAATACCTTTGTTCATGGCATTATAAATCCCTTTGTCTGGCTCGCTCACCCAGTACGAAAGCTTGTGCGCATACTCCTTTATAAGGTCTGCGCTCCCATCAGTTGATCCGCCATCGATCACGATGTGCTCAAAGTCACTGAAAGACTGCGCTGCAATACTTTCAAAAGTTTGCCTCAGCCCCTCTTTATCGTTGAAATTGATGGTTATGATAGAGAGTTTCATATTATATTCAATTGCGCGTTTCAGGTTTAACCGCTATTCCTACACTTGCAGAACCATTTGCCTGATCCCCACTTAATATTTTTGTGAAATTCCTTTTGTATTTGAGTATTCTTTTTTCAAAATACTCATAAGACAGATATGCGACAACTGTTGTAAATATTATGCAAAGTACTATAAAGGCAGTTATGGAAACCCATGTCATGTTTACTGCAAAAAACGTTGTCATCTCCCACATCAACAGGATAATCAAAGGATGATATACATAAGATCCGTACGATATTTTCCCCATAAAATCGCACACTTTATTTTCAAGATTGAATATGACTGACTTGTTCGTTGCCAAATTCAGTATGAGCACTAACGATGGGAGCGCGTGAAATGTATGCTGGAAGGGACCAGAATGAACGCCTGAAAGGAGCATCCAGACAAGTATGGTGATAGCAAGTATTTGTACAATTGGTTTATATAGAAAATTTAGAATTAAATTATTCCCCTCAAAAAACAGGAAGGCCGCAATTCCTCCTAAAGCCATACAATCAACTCTGAAAACATAAATATACTCTCTTATAAATCTTATAATAAACTGCCCGGCTTCTCCAACATTTGTGATATACAGAAGACTCAACCTAAGTATTGGAAAAAAAAGCGCGACAACAAGTAGCATTCGCCAGATTCTGCGATGGTCCAACCATTTAACCAGCCATGGCCATACTAAATAAAATTGCTCTTCAGATGAGACTGACCACAGTTGTGATGGAAAATTCCCTGCTGAATACGAGAAGACCGCAACGTTTGATAGGAAAAGACAATACAGGACAAGTTTTGTGGTGAAAAAACTGCCAGGATCATGGCCCAGTAATGCGCCTAATAATAAAGTAATAAAAATAGCAAAAAAGTAGAGCGGCCAGATTCTTAGTATTCTCCTAATATAAAACGCCTTTACGTCTATTGTTCCCGTAATCTGCTTCTCTTTCAAAAGAAGGTATGTAATCAGAAAACCACTCAACACAAAGAAAAGTGTTACGCCAATTTCGCCCCCTTTTGCAAGAAATTCACCACCGGCTTTATCGATACAGTGGTGTACAATTACCATTGTTGCCGCAATAAATCTGATTCCATTTAACGAAGGAAAATATACGGCTGAACTGCTGTTTATCAACGATTCATTTTTATTACCAAGCATATTCAAACTACAATGGATTTATAAAGCGAAAGCATTTTTTCCCCTTGAACCGAGGGTGAGAAATATTGCTCGCAATGCGCCCTAATTCTTTCTTCATTGAAATGATATTTCCCTTCATAGACAGCCCTGATTTCTTTTGCAAGATGTATTGATGAAAGTTCCTCTGCAATAATCCCATTCTCTCCGGGTATAATCCAATCATACATGCCTCCGTTTGCAAAACTGAGCACCGGTCGACCACACGCAAAAGCCTCCAGCATCACATTTGGAAGATTATCTTCTCTGGAAGGAATCACCACCAAATCCGCCGCGGCATAAGCTTCATTCAGCCTGGAGGAATCCGATATTTTTCCCAGCGCCTTCACCGTCACATGTTCCGGGAGTTCCGGCTCGCCCTCTCCCACCAGGACGGCATGTATTGGAAAATCAATCTGCTGAAGCGCTTCCAGCAGCAAGCCCATCCCTTTCCGTCTGTTTCCAACATTTTCCGCAACCATCAAAATCGTAAATGCATCTCCAGGAATACCCAGATTCCTCCTTACTTCTTCCTTGTTGAGCAGTCGGAACAAGTTGCCATCAACTGCATTTGGTATAATAAAATGAGGAAAAGGTTTCAGTATACTTTGAAGCGATTTATTTTCCATCCATTTGCACAAACAGACGATGGTCAGGTTTTGCACCTGGTTCAGCAGGCGCTGTTTCAGCAGCCTGATCTCGTCATCCAGGTGTTGGTAGGCCCTATGGTTGAGCAGCCTGTCTTCCTCATAATGGAAAACCCCCATGAAGGGATTCATATCATGCAATGTCCAGACGACAGGCTTATTTATATTGCTAAAGAAACGTTTTAAATCGATTGCGCCGGCAACCCAATGCAAGTGAACAACGTCTGCATTCTTTACAAGTGGGTGTTGCTCCAATTTGAAATCACTATCCGGGAAAGAAATCACCTCGTAGGAGCCTTGGGGTAACTTATTGAGGTATTTCTTCCTTTTTTGAAACGCCGACTTATTGAATTTGAACTTTCTGAGTACCCGCTCTTTCAGAGAAGGAGGAGGTTGTTTCGCTTTTACTATGGTGGCATCTGCCGGATCAGGGGAATTTCCATTTACAAATAAGAAGAACGACGCTGTTTCTTTGTTGTGCTGAAGCGCCCGATGCAGCCTAAGCGCGGCAATACCTGCACCTCCCCCTGAGAATGTTGAGATATGCACAACCCTCATACCTCAGCGCTGTTTTCACCAACTAGCATATCGACACTAAGCAAATGACCAAGCGCATTGTTGTCTGTAAGGAAATTCAGAATTTTTCCGCCCTTCGTGTAGTCCACTCCGGTGAAATGGGTTTCCAGCGTATGTGCAAAAACAACAGAGTGAAAACGCATGCATATATTATGTTTTGCGGACAGCATCGCCTCTACTGTGGATTCCACTGTTGAGAGCCCTTTGGTATATGTAACAGGCACTTCATTTTCTCCTCCGAAATATTCCCTGATAAAGTAGCGGGAAAAATCTCTGTCATCATTTCCCACAACAAAATTATGCATATGTTCCAGAACAATTTCCTCCACGCCTAATTCCAGTGCTTTATTTTTAATAAACAACGCAAGCGCCCCCTCAAACTTTTTTTTCAGCACGAGGAAAGCCTCATGCGACACATCTCTTGAATATTCATAGGTCCACTCACGCAAGAAGCACCGCAATACATTTTTACTTTTACGTACACGTCCTTCAAAGCGCTTCAGGTATTGCCTTGCAGGGTCACCGCTTAGTGCAATGGATTTTCCTGAATCGTTGCCGAGCCATTCTTTCGCCAGCCTGATGCTTTTATTGTCGCGAAGCAGAATTTCATCGGCCAGTGCTAATATTTCCTTTGTTGCAGCAATAAAATCCGGAAATGTGAGTGGCCCAAGGCCACAACCGTATACAATCGCTTTCTTTTTACTGGCCTTTGCGATCCTGAAAGCCACAAGCGGTAACGCAAGTTCTTCAAGATCCATTAACGGGCCACCACCCATTATTACAATATCCGAGGCCTTTGCATAAGCGATGAAGTCTGAATGATAAACCGGGATAATGGTGGCTGCAATACCAAGTTCCTTCATTGTTCTTCGGGTAATGATCGGGTACAGACTGGTTATAACCAGATCAATTCCTGCACCGTGCTTTTCATGCAGTTGATCAATAATACCACCGAGAATCGCTTTATCGCCTACAGTTTCCGTTCCATACCATCCTGTTATAAAAACCTGGAGTTGCGTAGAGATTTTCTTTGGCTTAATGGCCTTATGAATTCCAAATGCAAGCTGGCTTTTTACATGTATGTATTTCTTCCAGAATTGCTCGTTCCAGTCTGCTTTTCTGGTTTCCATTGTTGGGGCCGCATGGTAATCATGAATACAGTCATTACAATGTTCATTGATTACGCGCGCTTTCTCTGCTGTATTTTCCTGGTACAGTTCAAGGGCGGATGTTTTAAGCGCGTCGCCAATAATGTTTGATTTCGGGGCGCAATAAGCAAGTTCGGCCCGGGAGTTCAACACCACGCCGCTTGTTTGATACGGGCAGGTAATCATCCGTACTCCGCCATCCAGTATATTAATTATGCTTCTGTAGGTGTTTCTGAATACCGGGTTCTTTTCGAATTGAAAAATCAATTTGTAAAAGAAAAGCTGGAGGTGGTAAATTTCATCTTCGTCAAAATTCCGGACCACATCAGCCTTGTTGGCATTATAAAGTCTCTGAATAAACTCTGCAACGCGAAATCGGCCATAAATTTCATTTTGCTTCATAAAATCCAGCAATTCGTCCACGCCCCAAACATTCACTTTAGATATGGTACATCCAATGGCTATAGGAACATCCAATTTTTTGAAGTGGTTGTACACATTCATTGCGGAATCAAAGTTGCCTTTTCTACCTCTTACCTTATCGTGCATTTCTCCATAGCCATCCACAGAAATCATCATTGAAAAAGGAACATTATTAGAAGCACACACCTCTTTTACCTGTTCAATTCTTGCGATCACATCCTTCTCCTTAATAGCATTGGTAATGATGCTTAATCCTTTTATACCCGGCACTGCGTTAATAACAGCCTGGTAAAGTTGTGGCAGGTCTTCGCGAAGTGTTGGTTCTCCACCTGTAATTCCAACATGCTTTACTTCAGAAAAAAGTTCGTTTTTCAGCACCGCTTCCAGTTGCTCAGGACTGAACTCGAATCCCTGCTTCTGCTCCCAGATATTGCACATGGCACATTTGGAATTACAGATATCGTTCGCGTTGAGGTTTACTACTTCAGGTTTTTTTGTTTTTGAAGCCTCTTCTTTCAACCGCTGCTCCATTCTATGCAAAGCCCATCTTGAACGCCCCAACTGTAGGTAAGGACGAAATTTATTCCTGATGGCTAATGGTAATATTTTCTTTATGGTTTTTTTCATTGCTGGTATAAATATGGGGGTATCCCTTACTGCAGTTTTCCGCTTTTAATGACCATAAAATTGGATTTAAACTTTAAAATCGGCCGTTCAATCATATAGTAAGATGCCGAACTTATCAATACGGTTCCGCCCACCGCTAAAACGTAAAGAAGCGCGTTATACGAAAATGTACTAAGACTTTCCTGATAGTTCTTCAGGAGTTCAATTACGAGGGCTATGCACAACGAATGAAAAAGGTACATGCCGAAAGAAATCCCTCCCAAAAAATCAAGCACCTTGTTGTTCAGTTTTATAAGAGACCCCTCATTTCCTGCAATATTCAATATCAGCAGCGCATAAATCGGGCAAAAAACAATGTTTGTAAAATGTCCAAGGTCAGGAAATTTCAACACCAAAAACACGCCCAAAATCAAAGCGACCAACTGCACACCACGGTGAAACAAGAAACCAATGCAGGACTTCCATTTGTACAGTAAAAGCGCAGCCAGACCGCCAATTAACATGGCATCATATTCTAACATCTTGCTAATGGCAAGCACAATATCTTTAGCAGACGATGTACCCAAATAGTAAGCAAGTTTCATCAGCAATATTTTCATCACAAGTACTGTAAGTATTGCCGCGAGCATAAAAAACAATCCGTTTTTCCCTGAAATCCTTTTGGTGAGATGGGGCCATATCAGGTAAAACTGCTCTTCCGTTCCGATAGACCATAGAACATTGATGCAAAAAATTGACCCAAAATATATAAAAACAAAATTTGGCAGAAAGAATACTGTAAGGAAAAGTTTCCATCCGAAATCAGGAACAACTTTCGTACTGAAATAGTCTGGACTGAATGTGTGAGGTAAAATAAAGAAGCCGGCAATAACGATTAAAAAGTACAATGGCCATATTCTCAAAATTCTCCGCACATAAAATTTTCGGATCGCAATATCATTGGTTTCATCCCTTTCTTTCAGCAACAAATAGGTAATCAGAAAGCCACTTAACGCAAAGAAGATGAGTACACCGTGATGACCAATGTTATTGATAAAATTTTTAAAAATTCCAATCCCGGCCAGGCTTGGCAGATGAGTTTTGAATTTAAATAACTCAATATGACAGAAGATTACCAGGAAAGCAGCAATACACCTAACTCCATTTAGTCCGGGGAAATAGACTTTCTTCATAAAAAATCACCGCCTCACCATTATAATTTTTGCAATCTGTACCCGACCTTGTTCAAGAACTTGACCACTAAACTCTTATTTCTATTTACCTGGGGCTTCGCCGGTGGTTTTACATAAGGTTTTGCATATTTTTTATTGAGGCTTTCGGGTGTTCCTCCTCTCAATACTATGGGCGTTGCCCTGGGTGTGAATATTTGTTCAAACCCCTGAAAAGAAATCCTATAGGCACGCCGAGGTTTATCAGAAGCTATACGTTCACTAGAATGCAATAACAGTTGATTAAATATTAATACATCTCCGGCCTCCAACTCAACAAAAACTGAATCAGACAAATCTATTCCATCCAGGTTAAGCCTTGTATGATGTGTTTCACCAGGCACCGTATGCCATGGAAGAAAACCCTTTTTGTGTGAGCCAGGTATCACTTTCATAGCTCCGTTGTCAATCTTTACATCGTCAAATGCTATCCATCCGATATACTTAATTGGCTCATCGGGTCTATTAATGAAATCCTGGTGCCAGGGCACCTCATTGTTTTTATTCTTCGGTTTATATACGAGACTGTTTTCGTAAAGAAAGATATCGTCACCAAGAACAGGTGTAAGCGCATCAAGAATTTTTTGATTCTTTGCCAACTCCTGAAACTCAGGATGTCTTTGAAAAAGATCATACAAAGCGCCCTGGTCTGTCCTGTGGCGCATATAATATTTAGAGAAGGGATCTTCGAGTTCTTTTTCTCCGTAACGCACTATCCTATCTGTAAGGTCTCTCATTTTATCAAGTTCGGATTCAGAGAAAACCTTTTCGAGGATCACAAATCCGTGATCTTCAAAGTTATAATCTGCCTTCTTCATTATCTTTCTTTTTGGTTATACAATTTATCGAATTTGGCGCTAAAACCCCTTCGCGTTTGGAAGAAAAACTTGAGACTTCATCATCCCTTTCAATCTCGAAAGAGAGCAAATCTTCAAAATAGTCGAACCGTTCTGCCTTCATATCTGAAAACGAAAAGGTAACCTTATAGATATTATTAGCGAAAAAAGAAACAGGCACGTCAAATCTTGAAAAATACTGCCCCGGATTTTTTGTAAAAACTTCGGGATTGTGATCCGTATCTCTTAATGTTAGCATCGGAACACCTTCCAGGTTTGTTATTTTAATAGAAACAACACTTCCGATACGCCTTCGGACAAGATAATCAATGTCTACCCAAAGCTGTTCATCCTTATTGATTTTAAGTGTCGCCGAAAGCATTTCGATCGGCTTCGAATCATTAAGTTTTTCTTTTTTAAAGTAGAGATTATCTGCAGTTTCTTTATCGTTAGCGCGTTGGTAAAGAGATATTATTTCGGCTGTTGGCCCCACACTCATAAGTTGACCATTCTTCAGGAACACGCATTTTTTTGTAAGTGTTTGAATAGCGCTGATATTATGGCTCACGAACAACACCGTTCTCCCCTCTCCTTCCGAAACATCTTTCATTTTTCCCAGTGCTTTTTTCTGAAACTCAGCGTCTCCCACCGCCAACACTTCATCCACAATCAGAATCTCGGGCTCCAGGTGTGCGGCCACGCCAAAGGCCAGCCTTACATACATTCCGGAGGAATATCTTTTTACTGGGGTATCCACGTAACGCGCAACACCAGCGAAATCAACTATTTCATCAAATTTTCTTTTGATTTCGGCCCGGGTCATACCAAGAATGGCGCCGTTAAGGTAAATATTTTCCCTGCCGCTGAGTTCAGGGTGAAAACCGGTGCCCACTTCCAGCAAACTGGCTACACGACCCCTGATTTTCACATTCCCCCTGGTGGGCGCGGTAGTACGGCTAAGTATCTTAAGCAAAGTTGATTTTCCTGCGCCATTCCTTCCTATAATGCCAACAGCTTCCCCCTGGTTGATTTCAAAATTGATATCCTTCAGGCTCCATACATACTGGCTTTCCCCCTTACTTTCCCGATCGTTGGATTCGCCGATTTTCAGATAGGGATCCTCTTTGCCGCGCACCCTGTACCACCATCTGTTGATGTCGTGTGAAAGGGTACCGGTGCCAATTTTGCCGAGCCGGTATTGTTTCGAAAGTTCTTCAACCTTTATGACAACTTTACTCATAATACTTGTTTCTTATCCTTAAACGGTATCCATAAAACTTTTCTCCACTTTATTAAAGAGTACAGCGCCAAACAACAATACCACCACCATAAAAACCGTGCTGTACCCCAGTGAAGCCCAATCTAAAGTTCCTTTCCCGTACAGGGCGAACCTGAAGGTTTCCACCAGTGCGGTAACGGGATTCAGTTTCAGAAGGAAAATATATTTAGGGTTAGAGATAGTCGAAAGCGGATAGGCAATGGGCGTAGCATACATGCCCAACTGAATGGCGAAAGTGAGCAATACGGAAAAGTCGCGGTACTTTGTGGTAAGTGAGGAAATAACGATGCCCAGTCCCAGGCCCAGGCCGGCCAGTATCAATACCAGCGCCGGTATAAGCAACAGGTAAATACTTGGCTGAAAAGGATACCCATTAAAGTGGAAGTATCCGATAGCCAGCGTCAGCAGCAACAATTGGATGCCCAACTGCACGATATTGGAGATCACGATGGAAATGGGCAACACCAGTCTTGGGAAATAAACCTTCCCGAAAATATTCGCGTTGGTTACGAAGGTGGCTGATGTATTGGTAAGGCTTTGCGCGAAGTAGTTCCAGAATGTAATACCACTCAGGTAGAAAAGAATCGGCTGGATGCCATCTGTGGAGATGCGCGCCACCCTGCCGAATATAAGCAGAAACATGAGTGTGGTAAGAATGGGCTGGATCACGTGCCAGAGCGGCCCCAGAATCGTTTGCTTGTATTTGGCGACGAAATCGCGTTTCACAAACAGCCACATCAGGTCGCGGTAGCGCCATACTTCTTTTAGCTGCAGGTCGAAAAGCGCGTTCTTAGGGGAGATGACAATATCCCAGTGTTCGTTTTCCGTATAGTTTCCCTCAATCTCCTTCTTTAAGTTCATGATACTATTCGTAGTGGTTTTTCAATCTGAATCCTGGTGCGCGATTTACTTTTTTCTTCTTCTCTGCCACCAGCGTTTCTTAGTACCGTTCTCTTCAAAATATCCTGCCGATTGTTTGTACCCATAGCCGTAGCCATAACCATAGCCATAACCATAACCGTAACCTCCTTTAGCATTCACATCATTGAGTACAACGCCAAGTCCGGGAAGTTTTTTCTCTTTATAAATCGAATCAATTAACTGAACAGCTTTCTTGTATGTGTATCCCTGTCTGGAGATAAAGAGGGTGATATCGGCATATTTTCCAAGTGTCATTGCATCGCTCACCATACCAACCGGGGCGGAGTCGATGATCACCACATCAAATTCATTTCTTGCCCAGGTAAACAGGTCGTTCATCCTTGAAAGCAGCAGTATTTCAGAGGGATTCGGCGGGATAATACCGCAGGGAAGTACATACAATCCCGGAACTTTTTCCACCGCCACCGCCTGCGGCGTATCGTCACCACCAATGAGGTAGGTGGCGATCCCCTTTTTAACATCGATCCCAATATTGGAAGCTACTTTAGGCTTACGCAGGTCGAACTCCATGATCAGCGTCTTTTTACCGGTAAGTGCAAATGCACCACCGATATTGGTACTGATGAAGGATTTGCCTTCTCCGCTCATGGATGATGTAACCAGCACAACCGGGGTTTTTCCCTGCGCGGCCATATAGCCAAGATTTGTTCTTATGCCACGGAACTGTTCGGCAATATAACTTCTGTTGCCATCTGTAACAACGAGGGTTTCTGTGCTTGATGAGCGCCCAACTTCTCCGATCACGGGTGCCGTTGTATTGTTCTCAATGTCCTGCCTTCCGTTAATTTTATCGTTCAGGAATTCTTTCAACGCGATCAGCACAACCGGAATAACAAGTGCAATTAATCCGAAACGGATATAAATCGGCAAGGTTTGGGGGGAAACAAGTTTTGCCCTTGTGGTTGCATTTTCGAGTACCTGGGAAGATGGAAGTATCCCCGCGGCACCAATAGCAACTTCTTCCCGTTTAGAGAGCAGGAGGAGGTAAAGGTCTTCTTTGATCTTTTGCTGCCTTTCAATATTCAATAGCTTACGTGCTTTCCCAGGTACACTCACGGATTGAGATTGCACCCTTTGGTACCGTTTTTCTATTTCATTTTTTGAAATAGTATAAGATCGCTCCACATTGTTCAGCGTTTCCACAATATCGCGTCTTAATTTTTCCAGGCGTGCATCCAGTTCTTTTACCATCTGGTTCCCCTGTGGTACTGTTTTCAGTAAGGCTGTTTTTTCAAGTTGCGCCTCATTGTAAGCAATTACCAACGCCGCCACGGCAGGTTCATCTATTCCCAGGTTGGCCGGAACTGTTTGTGAAACATTATTGCTGTTTTGAACATAGTTACGCAGCCAGCGTAAAATCTGCAGTTTAATTTCAAACTCGCTGATTTCCTGGTCCATTAAGTTCATGGTACTGAAGAACTCTCCTGTCTGCATTTCAAGCCCTACACCTTTATTTTCTTCCTGGAAGCGCTGAAGCGACCCTTCCACACCGGAAAGTTCCGATTGTATGGAATCCAGGCGCTCATCTATGAAGCGAATGGTATTAAACGCAATCCTGTTCTTGTTGTCCACTGTATTATTCGTGTAAACACTCATGAGAGCATTCACAAAATCAGCGGCCAGTTCTTTATCGGTTGAGACAAATGAGATGTCCAGGATATCCGTCATCTCACTATTTCTCACAATAGTCAGGTCAGGAATCAATCTTTCCGCGGCAATATCCAGGGGGTCCTCCACCACTTCAAATTCCCGGGTATTATTCTCTGCCAGAAAATCTTTGTTGAGGAGCACTTTGAAAAGGCCTTGTGGTGTTTCGAACGGTTGCCCGAAAACATAGGTAGTGGGCTGTTGATTAATGCGGAACTCCCTATCCGAAACAACAGAGATTCTTAACACGACTCTTCCCCTGTCTTTACGCTGCAGCGTCTCCAGTTGAACAGGACTTTTTTTATACAATAGCGTAGACCTGACATCACCAAGCGCTGAATATTTGGTTTGCAGCCCCAGCTTTTCAACCACTTTCTGGATCGTGGAAGTGGATCGCATTACCACAATCTCATTGTACATATTGGTTTTGCTTTCAAGATCCGACAGCAGTGCAGAGAATTTATCGGCGCCACGTTGTTGCGCATTCTCGTTCCTAATAATTAGCTGTCCTTTTGCGCTGTATACTTTGGGGGTATAACGCAGGTAAAGGAATGCGCCTAAAAGCCCCAACAACAGACATAAGATAACCCAGGGAAGGTAACGGATGTATCTATATAGAAGTTCCATAGGAGCTACCTGCCTGGACCTGAACGCATTTTTTTCAATAACAGATTCCATATCTAATTGGGGGAAATTATCGGGTTAAAAGGGCTACAGTTACTGTTACCACAGACAATATACTGGTTACGATACCTACGTTACGCACAAATAACTGTTCATTGCCCGCAGTCTTTTTCCTGTTTGGCTCTACGTAAACAAGGTCATTCTGCTTGAGGTAAAAGTAAGGTGAGTTGTAAATATCCGCAGATCTGATATCAAGGCGGTTAGATTTTCGTTCGCCATCTTCTTCCCTGATCACAAGGATATTATCACGTCTGCCGAAATTGGTAAGATCCCCGGATAACCCGATCACATCCAGAATAGACACTTTCTGGTCGGGAAGATTGAGCACACCTGGACTGTTCACTTCGCCCAGCACTGTGACCCTTTTTTGGGTGAACCTGACGGTGGCGTAGGGATTTTGTAATACGTTCAGGCCATTAAGCCTATTGATGATAGTGTCAGCAATTTCCTGCCTCGTCATGCCTTCCACCTTTAACTGACCTATACTATGGAAGTAAATATAGCCGTTGCCATCAACCTGATAACCTCTACCTGCAGCACTCATGTTTCCAACATTCCCCGCCGCGGCGCCTCCTGCATTTCCGCCAGTCTGCTGCTGATTGTAAATGTTAGCGGCCTCCACATTATCGCTGTACACCATAATGGTGAGCAGGTCACCTTTCTGAATAAGTGGTTCAGGAAAAATCACCTCTTTATTTAGAGATGTATCCACGCCCTGAAGATATACCCGCTCCTGCTGCGCCCTTTTGCTGATGCCACAGGACGTCAATAGTATAATAAAACTTATGAAGCATATGAAAACATGTACAGTCCTCATTTTTGTTACATTAAATATTTTATAATTCAAAACACAGCTTCGCCACCTCAGTCACATGCTAAGTTTGCGACCCAGTAAGCAAATACCGGACCCAATTTTCTCTATCAAAGAAATATTAATCAATTATATATATTGATAAAAAATAATATCCGTTAATGAGATGTTAAGGCCCGCTACTTTGCGCAAATATAACGGATAGATTGTATTAGAAGTATTTGGAAATCACTCAACTGAAATGTTTTGAGGGATATCAAGAGGCTTATTTCGCCATCGGTAACACATTATTCCGGTCCAAAGTCGCGATCAGCGCCACGCCCAGCCGCTCCAGCCGGAGTTCCACGGTTTTGTGGCGTACCTTCACCACTAACCCTTCCTCGTTCATGAAGATGCCCTGCTGCACCACCGCCTTCACCCCTTCCTTCAGTTGAACCTGCACAATCTCGGCGCCCTGGTGCTCGTTCAGGAACTTACGGATGATAACAATTTCTTCATCCTTAACGATGGCGGGCTTGCCGCACCAGTAAACGAAGTTTACCACCCCATCAATGGTGCGCACCCGGGCGTGCTCGTTTTCCGAGAGGCGGACAAAAACATAACTTTTGAAAAGCGGTTCTTCCACGATCTTGATGCGATCGCTCCATTTGCGGCGGTATTTGGAAAGGGGGCAATAGGTTTCGAATCCGTTCTGACGGAAAAGTTGATTCACCTTCTTTTCCCATCGGGGCTTGGTGTAAACGGCGTACCAGTTCCTGGATAAGTTCATTGTGCTAGCTGCAAATATAGGGATATTACCCTGTGATGTTTCCTTCTTTGTCAACGGTTCCAGCCCTTTTAGCGGGCACGCCGGTCATAAGGGCGAAGGGAGGAACATCCCGTGTAACCACGGCTCCGGCGCCGATCATCGCATATTCCCCGATGGTGATGCCACAGATGATGGTGGCATTGGCGCCAATGCTGGCCCCTTTCTCAATTACCGTTGGGCGCATTTCCTGTTTTCGCTCAATAAAGGCACGGGGGTTTATTACATTGGTGAATACTACTGAAGGGCCAAGAAACACATCGTCGGCCACGGAAACACCTTTGTAAACGGAAACATTGTTCTGGATTTTCACGCCGTTACCGATCTGCACACCGGCATCGATGTACACATTCTGGCCCAGGATACAACGTTCTCCGATGGAAGCGCCGGGCATAATATGGGAGAAATGCCAGATGCGCGTACCCGCCCCGATTTGCGCGCCTTCATCCACTATGGCGGTGGGATGTATATGATAAGGATAAGAAACAGGTTCCTGCATATTCAATAGATAGGCGCTCAAATTAGGATTTTCCACGCTTCAAAAATCAGGGAAAACCGTAATCTGCCCCATCCATCCAACATTCAACACCCAAAATTCAACATCTATCATTCAAAATTCAAAACTCATCACCCAAAATCTCCCTAACTTCCTCCTGCAAAACCAACCACTTGAAAAGATACTACTCCCTCGACGTGTTCCGGGGCGCCACGGTGGCCCTCATGATCCTCGTGAACAACCCCGGTAGCTGGTCGCATATTTACCCGCCCATGCAACACGCCTCCTGGCATGGCTGCACGCCCACCGACCTGGTTTTCCCGTTTTTTCTTTTCGCCGTAGGCAACGCTATGGCGTTTGTGATGCCCAAACTGCAGGAAGCCGGTCCCGCCGTTTTCTGGAGAAAGGTCATCAAAAGAACCCTGCTCATCTTCGGGATCGGACTGCTCCTCAACTGGTCGCCATTCGTGGCCTGGCAGGACGGAGCGCTAACGCTAAAACCACTGGAGAACCTGCGCATTTTCGGCGTGCTGCAACGTATTGCCCTGTGCTATTTTTTCGCTTCCATACTGGTGTTTTACCTCGGTACCAAAAAAGCGTTCGTGGCCAGTGGTATTATCCTGCTGGTGTACTGGTATCTCTGCGTGCAGTTCGGTACGCCCGGTGATCCTTATTCGTTGGAAGGGTTCTTCGGTACCCACCTCGACCGTGCACTGCTTCCCTCCTCGCACTTGTATAAAGGAGAAGGGGTGCCTTTCGACCCGGAAGGACTGGCCAGCACCCTTCCCGCCATTACCCAGGTGGTGTTCGGATACCTCACGGGATATACGATTCTGAATAAAGGGAAGGAATTCAGTATGCTTTCTACCCTTCTTTTATCGGGTTTCCTGTTGCTCGTAACCGGCTGGATCTGGGACACTGTGTTCCCGATCAATAAAAAAATATGGACCAGTTCTTACGTGCTCTATACCTCCGGACTAGCCATGCTTACCCTTTCGGCCATGATCTACCTGATTGAATTCCGCGGTGCGAAAGGTAGCATCACACGTTTTTTCGATGTATTTGGAAAAAACCCGCTCTTCATTTTCGTGTTGAGCGGATTTTTACCCCGTGCGCTTGGGCTGATCCGCATTCCTAATGGGTTGAAGGAAGACGGAACACCAAAATACCAGAGTCCGTTTGGCTGGTTCTACGAAAACGTCTGCGCCCCGATCTCCGATGATCCGAGAAACGGATCGCTTTTGTATGCGTTGGTGCTGATAGTATTTTACTGGCTCATTGTTTATGTGCTGGATAAGCGAAAAATTTATATCAGGGTGTGAGGGAGGGTGGTAAACTTTACATTCAGAAATGCGTATATACTATACCGTAAAATAACGGATGACCTCCGGGCAATTCAACGGTGAACACCCGGGGAAAACAACGTCGGTGGCACCGGGTACCCCGTTCCGCGAAAGCGGAAATCGCGCGAACCCATTATCCGGTGCGGGTTTCATCTTTTACAACCGCATCAACGGTATTAACACCCAGCGAACGCCGGAAAAACACAGCAGAAAGAAAAGAAAAACACGGGAGCGCAGTCAAGTTAAAAAACGTTTATGCTGAAAAAACTCATCCTCTACCTCTCTCATAAATTCGCATCCCGGCCCGATAAGGCGCGGATATGCTCCGCACTTTCCGAATTACTGAATGATCTTGGGAAAGAACAACCCAAAAAGGGCATCCGCATTCCTTATGATCCGTTTCAGCACAAATGGATCATCTTTTCCGACCAGCACAAGGGCGCAGGGAACGGCGCCGACGATTTCCGGAAATCGGAGCAAAATTACCTTACTGCACTGGCCCACTACAATACGGAAAATTATGGACTGATCAGTCTCGGTGACAGCGAGGAATTCTGGGAGAATCCCCTTGTTTCCGCCGTAAAAAAACAAAATCCCAAAAGCATAGAAGCGGAGAAAAAATTCCTTCAGCGCCAGGCTTTCGTGAAAGTGGTGGGCAACCACGATATCTACTGGAAGAACAATCCGCTCGCGCCCTGGGAAATCAAAAAATGGTACGGCGAAAAAGTGCCGGTACACGAAGCGGTACTGCTGGAACCGGCCCACCCCGAATGGACCACTTCGATTTTTATGGCGCACGGCCACCAGGGCGATGGTGCCAGCGACGGTAACCCGTTCAGCGCCTGGTTCGTATCTAAAATATGGGCGCCACTGCAAAGCTGGCTGAAGATCAACCCCAACACGCCCGCCTACGATACGTCCATGAAAACCGCCCACAACCAACTGATGTATGAATGGGCCGCGCAACAAAAGGATGTTCTGCTGGTAACCGGACATACGCACCAACCCGTGTTCGACTCCCTTACCCGGCTCGAAAGGTTGTACCACCTCCTGAGTGAAGCCCGTTCAAAAGGAAATCACGCCGAAGAAGAAAAGGTATTGGCTGAAATAAGAAAACGCACCAAGGAAGAAGGAACTACCGGCATAGACTACACGAAAATATTACCTGTATACTTTAATACAGGCTGCTGTTGTTACAATGATGGCGACATTACCGGCATCGAACTGAGTGACGGTATGATCCGGCTGGTGAAATGGAGCAAAGGAAAAAGGGTGCCGCTGGAAGAAAGGGCTATTCTTCTTCCCGCGTCCAGCCGGTATCTGCATCCAGCTTCGCATCCATAAAGTCTTTGCGGATCAGTTGTTCCAGTTCTTCAATATTACTTCTGATGGTATCGAGGTATTCATCCGGGTCTTTGATGGCGGCCAGTTCCTTCATGGCGCGCTCGTCATAGCGGAAGAACATCTGCGCGGCCCGGTGGGCGGTATATTTCCGGTAGCCCAGCATGGAAAGCGCGTCGCTGCCCACGCGTAAAGCAGTATCGATGGTTTCCCGGTACACGTGCAGCATACCCGCGTTCATGAGATCGTAAGCGTCGTCGCGGTTGCGGGAGCGAACGAGCATACGAAGGTGGGGGAAATGTTTTTTCACGGTCTCAATCATTTCCAGTCTTTTCTCTGCGGAATCTATAGCCACGATCAGCAGTTTTGCTTCTTCTGCCCCTGCGGCCTTAAGAAGGTCCTGGCGGGAAGCGTCTCCGTAATATACTTTGAAGCCCATTCTGCGGAGCAGGTCCACGCGGTCGGAATCCACATCCAGGTAGGTAGCGTGCACGCCGTTGGCCCGGAGGAAACGGCCGATCGTGTTCCCGAAATGCCCAAACCCGGCGATGATTACGGCATTTTTTTCTTCGAAAGCTTCTTCAGAACGTTCCGCTTCGGCACGGGTTCCCACGCGCGGCAGCAACAACCTTTCGTTCAGCAACCAGAGCAGCGGCGTAATGGCCATGCTTAACGCGACCACCACGGTGAGGATATCTGTAATTTCTTTTGACAGCACACCTTCCTGCACAGAGAAAGAGAGCAGCACGAAAGCGAACTCACCTACCTGGCTCAGCCCTATTGCGAATACCAGGTTCTGATCGGTACCCAGCCGGAACAATTTGCCGATGCCACCCAATACCAATGCTTTCACCAGCATTGCACCCACGACCAGCCCGGCGATCAGCAGTGGTTGTTCCAGGATGATGTTGAAGTTAATGGAAGCGCCCACCGCCATAAAGAACAGGCCCAGCAGCAATCCTTTAAACGGCTCTATATCACTCTCCAGTTCGTGCCTGTATTCACTGTTTGCCAGCACTACCCCCGCAAGGAAAGTACCCAGCGCCGGACTCAATCCCACCTGCGTCATCAACACCGCGATGCCTACTACAATGAGCAACGCGGAAGCCGTGAACAATTCGCGCACCCTGGCGCGGGCCACAATTTTGAACATGGGCCTGATCAGGTATTTGCCGGATATGATGATGGCAGCTACAGATAACAATACCACTGCCGTATGTGCCCAGGCGGAAAGCCCGTGTGTAATCGTCTCCGTATCGTGCCCGCCGGTAGATTTGGGCAATGTGGCGAGCAAAGGGAAAAACGCCAGCATGGGGATCACCGCGATGTCCTGAAACAGCAATACGGAGAACCCGCTCTTTCCGGCTCCGGTTCGCATGAGGCCTTTTTCCTGGAGGGTTTGTAAAACGATGGCCGTGGAAGAAAGGGAAAGTGTCATACCAAGCGCCAGCGCACCCTGCCACTCCATCCCGGCCAGTATGGCCAGTCCGCCGATACAAGCCGCGCTCAATACCACCTGCAAACCGCCCATACCCGCGATGCTGCGCCGCATCTGCCACAACACGGCGGGATCCAGTTCCAGCCCGATGAGAAAGAGCATCATCACCACCCCGAACTCGGCGAAGTGCATAATATCCTGCCCCGGCATCCCGGTAAAACCCAATACGAACGGGCCGATCAGCACACCTGCCAGCAAGTAACCCAATACGGAGCCCAGGCCCAGCTTTTTCGCCAAAGGCACTATGCATACCGCGGCCGCTAAAAAAATAAGCGCCTGGAACAAAAAAGATTGCTGGTCCATGTTATTGTTGAAGGTTTTTAGGGATGGGACAAAGTTCATTCAACGTCTTCAGCGTGGCGTATTCCGCTTCCTGCGCACGGTTCCAGAGCAGGGCCGTGAGCACTTGTTCGTACTGTATGGCGTACATGTCCATATCCGCCTGTTGTAATTTGTAGGTATCGTGGATCACGAAAGGAGGAAGGTATTTCATCCCGCAGAGGTAGGCGGTTTGATCGAAGGGGGCGAGCAGTTCCCGCACGGTGAACCTGTTTCTGCCTTCCTCGCGGTAAGCATTCTCAGAGCCTCCGCAGGAAATGGCGTTCATTACCGCTTTTCCTTTCAGCATATCGCCGCCTTTTCCGTAGGCCCAGCCATGGGTCAGCACCAGGTCCAGCCATTGCTTCAGCAATGGCGGCGCGCTGTACCAGTAGAACGGATGTTGCCAGATGAGGATATCGTGTTCCAGCAGCAGTTTCTGTTCGGCCTTCACATCCACATTAAAATCGGGGTACTTCTCATAAAGATCATGAACGGTAAGGCCTTCCAGGTGTTGCACATGATTGATCAGCCGGCTGTGGATGCGCGATCTTTCCAGCACGGGATGCGCCAGCAGTACCAATATTTTTTGTGGGGCGTTCATGCCGTAAATATAAATGTTACCTGCTCATCACGTACAAAATCTTGCGGGTGTGCTCATCTGTAACGGCGGTGGAATCCTGCATGTAATGTCTTTTAAACGCGAGCATGGCTGCGGTGGAATCGGCGATATTGTACCCGATGAGCCGGAGCCCCTGCCAGTGGGAAAATGTTTCGGGCACCGCAACCCCGGTTGTATCCGCGAACCACCTCCCCAAACCGTTTTCCGCGAACATTTTCCATGGGAAGTGGATGTTGGGATCGTTTTTGCGCCGTGGCGCGAGGTCGGCGTGTGCGATGAAATTGTGGTCTGGAATATTGTAGGCTGATTTGAGTTTTTTCAGCAGCGCCATCAGGCTGTTCAGCTGTAATTCGGGAAAAGGTTCGACCCCGTTGTTGTCCAGTTCAATACCGATAGAGCCGGAGTTCACATCGGTATTACCGCCCCAGCTTCCGGAGCCGGCGTGCCAGGCACGGAGGTAATCGTTCAGCATGTGGTGCACCGTTCCATCTTTGCAGATCACGTAGTGCGCACTCACCTGCGTTCTTGTAAGCTGGAAAGTGCGGAGTGTTTGCGCGCAGCTGTTTTGCGCCGTATGGTGTATGACAATATAATTAGGTTTACGGAGGTTGAAGTTCACGGTTCCCGACCAGTATTCCGGTTGCAGGATGGAATCGCTTTGCCAGTTGGGTGGCTGCATACGCAGTGTTTTCGCGAATTGCTTCGCCTGCTTTTTATATGATCTGTTGGTGGTATGATAGGGATTGCTGCAAGCAAGGAGAATGAAGAAAAATGGCAGAAGGAATCTCACGTGTTTTTTTCAAAC
>CAMLRX010000028.1 GCA_946482545.1 uncultured Flavihumibacter sp.
CCGTCGATGTACCTTCTGTTCTGTGCCGTACCTGTTTTCGCGCAGACGTTGATGCCTGGGATTGCGGCAGAAATAGCTGTACCGCTGATCACCACGTCCTGCATACCATCCATTACCGCTTCATAGGTGTCGTTGGAAAGGTTTACCAGTGGCGTTTGTTTAACGCGGTATTTATTCAGCAAAGTGTCTGCCTTTGTTTCGCCTTCTATCTTTTCAACAATATGCGGAATATAATAGTAGCCTTTGTTCGCGATGATGCACATCGCGTTGGCGAGTTGCAGCGGGGTAGCCGTCATCATATCCTGGCCGATTCCTAATGTGAGGTTGGTACAGGAGTTCCAGGCGCCGCGATAGGTAGCGTTGTATTTGGCGGTATCTGGAATATTACCTTTGTCTTCGCTGGGCAGGTCAACACCCAGGGTATGTCCCAGGCCCATGTGGTCCATGTATTCTGCCCATTTATGGTATCCGTTTTTCACGCCTCCGAGCGCCGGATTGTCAACACTCATCCGGTAAATATGCGAGAAATAAGAGTTACACGAGTTCGCGATGGCGAGGCGAAGGTTGGCAGCGTGTCCGGCATTGCTGTGGGTACACGCGGGTTTACCGTGTCCGCAGGCGTAATACCTTCCCGAGCAGGGGTAGCCGAAAGCCGGGGTGATGATGCCTTCATCCAGTGCCACGAGCGCCTGAAGCGGCTTGAACGTTGATCCCGGAGGATACTGTCCTTTGATGCCCCGGTTCATTAGTGGCGCAGCCACATCCAGCAGCATCCTGTTGAGGTTCTTCTTACCATCGCTGCCCGTGAGCATATTGGGATCGAAAGTGGGACCGGAAGCCATGGCGATGATGCCGCCGGTTTTAGGTTCAATGGCAACCACCGCACCTACTTTGTTGGCGATCATTTTTTCGGCCATCACCTGCAGGTCCACGTCAAGGTAAGTGCGGAGGTTTCTTCCCGCCACGGCCTGCGTATCGTAACGTCTGTTCTCGTAGGAGCCCTGTATCCTGTTCCTGTTGTCTTTGATGAGTACTTCCACCCCACGCTGCCCCATCAATACAGATTCGTAGGTGTTTTCCAGTCCTGACTTCCCGATATAATCGCCCATACGATAGAAATAGTTGGAACGCCGGATGGCCGCGGAATCCACTTCTCCTACGTAACCGAATATATGCGCGCCCACATTATATGGGTACTGCCGGATAGGGCGTTGCAGCAGGTCGAAACCCGTGAACTTCCAGATGTTCTCATTGATACCTGCGTATTGTTCTGCTGAAAGCAGCCCCTGGAACACCGATGGACGGTACCTTCCGTTCTTGAAAATGGCGGTGATCACCCTTTGTTTGAATTCCGCCGTATCAATCCCTAGCAGCCGGCAAAGCGTAAGCGTATCGGGGTGCTTCAACTGCGCGGGCGTAATCATCAGGTCGTAGGCACGGGAATTGTTGAGAATGGCTTTTCCATTACGGTCGTATATGATACCGCGGTCGGGGTAAACGGTCTTAATGAGCAGTGCGTTGTCTTCCGCCAGCTTCTGGTACTTGCTCGTAAGCACCTGGAGGGTGAAGAGCCGCACCACGATGATGAGGAACATGGCCAGGAAAATCACCCGGACCACATTACTCCTAGATTGATTGAATACAGACATGCTGCGAACAGGTTTATTTCAGTGCGAAGTAAGTTATGCGGTATTGGTACGGAACCTTTGTTTTCTTGGAAACAGCATTTCAACCAGCATGATCATCAGGAAACTTATGCCAGTGGTTGCCGCAACTTTTCCGATAAAATACAGAAAAGTTCCGAACTGCATCCATTCCAGCAATACCATCCAGGTATGGTGCATCAGCGTAAGCACGAGGGCGTAAGTAGCGTAAGGCGCCCAACCCATACTTTTTGCGGAAGGAGACACATAATTGAATTCAGCGGTATCACGGGAGGTAAGCAGGTTAATGATGAATGGCCGGATATAAGCGATGAGCACGCAGGCCGCGGCATGCAGACCAGGCGTTTTGGTGAACGCGTCCATGCTCAACCCAAACAGGAAGCCGATCAGCAACAGGCCGAAACGGTTGATGTGGAAGGGCAGCCATAAGATGAAAAGAAAATAAAGATAAGGGACCACGAACTGGTGCAGCGGTGGAATATTGTTCAGCACGAATACCTGCACCAACAGGAACACCACGTAACGGATGATATTTTTCAGAAGTTCACTCATTGGTTCCCGGTTGCCTGCTTTAATTGTTGCTGTTCGCGTTTTTCAAGATTCTCTATGGCATAGACGTATTGAACGTTGAAAAAGTTATTGGAAGTGCGCAGTTTAACAGTATGAAAATTACTGGCCGATTCGGAAGTAACCGCTTCTACCGTACCAACGAGCACATCAGGCGGAAAACGATCGGAATACCGACTTGTTACCACGCTGTCGCCTTTCTTCAACTGAACACTTTTTGGAATCTCTTTCAGCGTAATGAAGAGCGGATTTTTACCATCCCACTCCACAGAACCGGTTTCGCCCGTCTTTTTAATACTGGCGCTGATGCGGCTCTGGCGGTGCAGCAGGCTCATCACCACGGCATAGTTGCTGCTCACATCCACCACCGTACCCACAACACCGGATGCGGAAACGATGCCCATGTCTTTTTTGATGCCCTGGTTGGCACCACGGTCAATCATCAGGTAGTTACTCTGGCGCGAGGTGGAGTTGTCGATCACCTGTGCGGGCAACGAAAGGAATTTCCGGTAGAACCCGGTGCTATCGATCCGGACGGTGTCACTGATCACCTGAACGGAAGTATCTCTTTTCCCGTAGTTCACGGCCAGTTGGTTGCGGAGCCGGTTGTTCTCCTCCAGCAGTTCCTTGTTCTTCTGCTTGAGTTTGAAATACAGCTCCACATCGTTGTACTCGGAATTCAGTTTACCGCTCACCTCATTGGAGATTCCCATAAAAGTGGCCTGGTGAAACTTATTGTAGGAGAAAAGTAAAGAAAGCGACACCACCTGCAACACCAGGAAGAAAAGGAAGATGGCATATCTTCTGATGAAGAGGAAAATGTTGCGCACGGTTTCTTTAGATTTTGAATTCTGAATTCTGAATTTTGGATGAAGCGTAAGTCAACATCCATCATTCAACATTCAAAATTATCTCATAACAAATGGGTACTTATCGTAGTGTTTGAGGGCCAGTCCTGTACCGCGCACCACGCTTTTCAGCGGATCGTCGGCTACATGAACGGGCAGTTTGATTTTCTGGCTGAGGCGCTTGTCGAGGCCACGGAGCAGGGCACCGCCGCCTGTGAGGTACAAGCCTCTTCTGTAGATATCCGCCGCGAGTTCGGGCGGTGTGGTTTCGAGCGCTTTGAGGATGGCTTCTTCTATTTTGAAGATGCTTTTGTCGAGGGCCTCGGCGATTTCCTGGAAAGAAACCATGATTTGTTTCGGAATGCCGGTCACCAGGTCGCGTCCGTTTACGGGAAGGTCATCCGGTGGATTATCGAGGTCCTTCATAGCGGCACCGATCTGAATCTTGATCTGTTCGGCGGTTCTTTCCCCGATGAGCAGGCTATGGTAACGGCGGAGCGCTTCCATGATATCGGCGGTGAATTCATCTCCGGCGATGCGGATACTCTGGTCGCAAACGATACCGGCGAGGGCGATCACGGTAATACCGGTGGTACCGCCGCCAATGTCGATGATCATGTTGCCTACGGGTTCTTCCACGTCGATCCCGATACCCAGTGCGGCAGCCATGGGTTCGTGGATCAGGTAAACTTCTTTGGCGCCGGCCTGCTCGGCACTGTCGCGCACGGCCCTTTTTTCCACTTCCGTAATGCTGGAGGGGATGCAGATCATCATCCGCCAGCTTGGGGGGAAGAGCGGTTTTTTGGGATAGATCATTTTGATCATTTCCCGTATCATGAGTTCGGCAGCGTTAAAATCGGCGATCACCCCGTCTTTCAACGGGCGCACGGTGCGGATGCTCTCGTGCGTTTTTTCGTGCATCATCAATGCGCGTTTACCCACAGCCAGCACCGACTTCGGATTGTTGCGGTCAAGCGCTACAATCGAAGGTTCGTTCACTACAATCTCGTCGTTATGTATGATGAGGGTATTCGCGGTACCCAGATCCATGGCAATTTCCTGTGTCAGGAAGTTAAATAATCCCATTTTTTCGGAATCTGATGGTTAGAAAGGATGTTGCAAAATTGATGCAAATTATTCGAATATACAATTTTACAGGTTGTTGTTTCAAGGTTTTATACAAGTATTGTGGAACCCGTGTGTTTACAAGGGTTTCAGCGCTATGAAACCATTCACCATATTGTTTAGAATTCGTAGCCGATGTCTTTTCTGAAATACATTCCATCGAAGTGTACTTTACCGAGGAATGATCTTGAAAGTTCAGCCGCTTCTTTTACAGTGTTGCCATAAGCCGTAACTGTGAGTACCCTTCCTCCTGCCGTAACCACGGATCCGTTTTTTTCCGTAGTGCCCGCATGGAAAAGCACTGCTTCTTCGGGAAGATTTGCATCGTGCCCCGATATAACAAAACCCTTGCCATAATCCCCGGGATACCCTCCGCTCACAGCCATAGTTGTAACCGCAAAGCGCGGATCAGCTTCCACTTTTACCTGGTCGAGTTCTTTTCTGGCAGCAGCCGCCAGCAAAGCGACGAGGTCAGTTTTCAGCCTGGGCATCACCACTTCTGTTTCAGGATCGCCCATGCGGCAGTTGTATTCAATCACGAAAGGTTCACCCTTCACTTTAATCAGCCCGAAGAATACGAACCCGGTATAGTCGATATTTTCTTTGTAGAACCCGTCGATAGTGGGTTTCACGATACGCTCTTCCACCATCTCCATAAATGCGGCATCCGCGAACGGAACGGGGGATACTGCGCCCATGCCGCCGGTATTTAGCCCGGAATCGCCTTCGCCGATGCGTTTATAATCTTTCGCTTCGGGCAACAACACATAGTTCTTCCCATCGGTAAGGGCGAAAACACTTAGTTCGATCCCATCTAAAAACGCTTCCACTACCACTTTTGCGCTCGCGGAACCGAATTTCGCGTGCTGGATCATCTTTTCAAATTCTGCGATGGCCTCTTCCCTGCTCTGGCAAATCAATACGCCTTTACCGGCGGCGAGTCCATCGGCTTTTAATACGATGGGCAGGTCATGTTGCTGTAAGTAAGCTACTCCTGCTTCATAATTATCGGCTGTAAATTCAGCGTAAGCCGCCGTGGGAATGTTGTGCCGCTGCATGAATGCTTTTGCGAAAGCCTTACTGCCTTCCAGTTGCGCGCCATAAGCCGCAGGGCCAATCACGGGGATATGTGCCAGTGCGCCATCGGCCTTAAAAAAGTCTACAATCCCTTTCACCAGTGGTTCTTCCGGCCCCACCACTACCAAACCGACCTGGTGCTCCAAACAGGCGGCTTTCAATCCTTCAAAATCGGAAACACCGATGTTCAGGTTGGTACCGCAGCCAGAAGTACCCGCATTTCCGGGGGCTATAAAGAGTTGATCACAATCCTTGCTTTGCGTTAATTTCCAGGCCAGTGCGTGTTCACGCCCGCCGGATCCTATCAGTAAAATATTCATAAACCGTAAATGAGCCACGAAATTCGTCAAATTAATCAGTATTTTACGCCCCGTTATTTTATTGTCAACATTTTTGCAACCTGCGTATGAATTCACCTAACCCTGCATTGGGGCAGCGGACTATTGCCGGGCACCCACCCGGTCTCTTTGTGCTCTTTTTTACCGAAATGTGGGAAAGGTTCTCTTTCTACGGCATGAAAGCCCTCCTGATCTTCTACCTCACCAAATACCATTTCTTTACCGACAAAGCTGGCAACGAAATCGTGGGCAACTACGCGGCGCTGGTTTACGCGCTGCCCATCCTGGGCGGACTGCTGGCCGATAAATACCTCGGCTTCCGGAAAGCCGTTATATTCGGCGCTATCCTGTTGGTACTCGGCCACCTCGGCATGGCCGTGGAAGGCTTCCAGGCCTATTACGACACCGCGGGCAATGTGGTACGGGATGAATCGGCCATACAAGTGTTCTACTTTTCCATGGGGCTGATCATCATGGGTGTGGGATTCCTGAAACCCAATATCTCCACCATCGTGGGTGCTTTGTATGAAAAAGATGATCCCCGCAGGGATTCCGGGTTCACTATATTTTATATGGGCATCAATACCGGTTCGTTCATCGCAACCCTCTTGTGCGGATGGCTGGGAGAAACCTACGGCTGGCGCTACGGCTTCGGCGCGGCCGGCATAGGGATGCTGCTGGGACTGATCGTATTCATCTGGGGACAGAAATTCCTGATGGGCAAGGCCGAACCCAAGGACCCGGCGCTGCTCAAACAAAAAACGCCTGTTGGTATCAACCGGGAATGGCTGATCTATATTCTTTCCCTCGCCGGCGTTTTCGTGTGCTGGCAACTGGTGCAGTACCACCATGTGGTGGGCACTATTCTATCGGCCGTATCCATCGCGGTGGTAGCCTTCCTGCTCTGGTTCATCCTGCGGAAATGTACGCCCCAGGAAAAAGGGCAGATGCTGGTGCTCCTGATCCTGATCATATTTACCGTGGTATTCTGGGCGCTCTTCGAACAGGCCTATACTTCGATGAACCTGTTCGCCGACCGGGTAGTGGACCGCAACGTTTTAGGCGGAGAAGTGAAAGCCAGCCAGATATTATCCCTCAATTCACTCTTTATTATATTGCTCGCACCGGTACTCGCCTGGTTGTGGATCAAACTGGCGAAGAAAAAAATGGAACCCAATACACCGGTGAAGTTCGCCATGGGACTGCTTTTCGCGGGCATCGGCTTCGGTGTGCTGGTGCTGGGCATCAAAAACGCGGATACTCTGGGTAAAGTACCGCTGGTATGGCTCGTACTCACCTACCTGTTCCATACCCTGGGCGAACTATCACTTTCACCCGTAGGACTTTCAGCGGTAACGAAACTGTCCGTTCCCCGCATTGTGGGCTTTATGATGGGCGCCTGGTTCCTGGCCACCGCCGGTTCGGAATTCATCGCCGCGGTGCTGGCCAATATCGCCAGCGTGGAAACCGTGGGCGGCGTGGTAACCGATGTGAAAGCTTCGCTGAACGCCTATTCCGAGTTGTTCTGGTTCCTGTTTATCGTGGGCCTGATCTCCGGAGGACTGCTGCTCCTGCTCTCTCCTTTCCTTAAGAAATACATGCACGGCGTTAAATAAAAACTTCAATCTGATTAGTTATGAACTTTGAAACCAATGATTTTTTCAAATCAAAAGTATTAGGGCATCCTTCCGGACTGTTCGTGTTGTTCTTCACCGAAATGTGGGAAAGGTTCTCCTACTACGGCATGCGCGCCCTGCTTGTACTGTTCCTTACCTCGTCCATCATTGGCGATAACCCTGGCTGGGGATGGGAAAGAGAAGATGCCCTGGCATTGTACGGGTCTTATACATCCCTCGCTTACCTCACCACCATTTTAGGCGGCTATGTAGCTGATAAAATCATCGGTTACCGATGGGCGGTAGTTGTGGGCGCCACTTTAATGACACTGGGACACGCTTCCATGGCCTTCGAAACACAGTTCTTCATGTACCTCGGACTTTTCCTGCTGGTGATCGGGAACGGCTTCTTCAAACCCAACATGACCTCTATCGTTTCCAATATGTACAAGGACCACCAGGATAAAAAGGATGGTGCCTTCACTATATTCTACATGGGTGTGAATGCCGGAGCCTTCCTTGGGATCATGCTCTGCGGCTATATTGGTGAAAAAGTTTCCTGGAGCTATGGCTTCGGACTGGCCGGTATCTTCATGTTCTTCGGCATGTTGCAATTCTATCTCTCCCAGAAAATTTTCGGGAATGTAGGGCTGAAACCACAGAAAATCACCGATACATCCGCTGAGAAAAAAACGGTGGATGAGAACGGAGATAAACTGAACCCCTTCACCAAATTAGACCTTATACTCATTGCCATCGTTGCCGTAACAGGTCTTTTGTGGATCATCAATGATCCGATGTCCAAGATTTCGGAATACAATTTCTTCAACTTTACAGTGGGTGGAAACCCGGGTGACACCTTCGCAATTGTAGCGGCCCTGCTCATCTTTGTATTCATCTTGGTCAGTCGTATCATCCGCTACTCACCAATTACAAGGGACCGAATGATCGCCGTGGTGATATTCGCGTTCTTCACGGTGTTCTTCTGGGCGGCATTTGAACAGGCCGGTGGCTCCATGACCATCTTCGCAGGCGATTACACCAATCGCTCTCTGGAAGGTGCGAGTGCAATGGCTTTCAAAATCATCAATACGCTGATCACCATCGTTCCTTTGGGCATCATCTCATATGTATTGTTCAAACTCTTCCAGCAAACCTTCGCGAAATACGCGCTGGCCAATATTATTCTTTCCCTCAGTTTTGTCCTGATCTGGGGCATCGTGATCTGGATGCTCTCCAAGCAATTCTCTGCAACGGGCACTGAGGTTCCCGCCACCTGGTTCGGTATCCTGAACTCACTTTTTATCATCACGTTCGCTCCGCTGTTCTCCAAACTCTGGGAGAGTAAGTTTAACCCCAGCGGCGCTGTGAAGTTCGGCATCGGGTTGCTATTGCTGGGTCTGGGCTTCGGCTTCCTCGCCTTCGGTTCATCCGAAATTCCTCAAGGCGCTAAAGTCGCCTCTGTTAGTATGATCTGGCTGATCCTCGCTTACCTGTTCCATACTTTAGGCGAGTTGTGCATCTCTCCCGTGGGACTTTCTTATGTAAGTAAGCTGGTGCCCGCCAGGATGATCGCCATTATGTTCGGCATCTGGTACCTCGCCATCGCTATCGGCAACAAAGCAGCGGGTACCATGGGCGGTATGATCGATAAGATCACGGAAGCATACTCGCTTTCCACTTTCTTTCTCATTTTCACGCTCGTACCGGCTACCGGCGCGCTGATATTGTTTGTGTTGAATCCCTTGCTGAAGAAGTTGATGCACGGGGTGAAATAGGTTTCGGAGAATAAGTTTCACGCGAAGACGCACTGCTTCGTACCTCGCAGGAGCAAGGACGCAAAGCCTTGTTTGTATGCTGTCTTTAAACTGTTCATAGCCTTATTGCTATACACATTTGTGAAAGCAATAAGGCTATGAGTTTTTTTAGAGGTCTTAAAAGCTGAACCGCTCCTTGCGTCCTTGCTCCTTTGCGTCTTCGCGTGAAAAATCTGGCGAGAAATAACTACCCCTTCAGCAATTCCAAACACCGCACCCTATCCTCCTGCGCGTAAGTCATACATGTTACCACGATCTCATCCACCCCGAAATCATTTGCGAGCCGCGCAAGCTGCTCCTTTACCTGGTCCGGCGTTCCGGAAACGATGCGCCCCGCGTTCTGCCGGATACGTTCTGCTTCGGCAGGTGAAAAAACATAATCTTTTATTTCATCGTAACTCCCGATAGGACCGAAATATCCTTTCTCAAACTGGATCAGTGTGTAATCCGCCAGTTTACGAAGTTCCATTACTTTTTCTTCTGTATCGGCACATTGCACGGAGATGGACAAAATAGCGTGCGGTTCGGGAAACGCTTCGGTGGGCACGAATTGTTTGCGGTAAGTTTCGGCCACTTCAGGCGTAGCATTCCCATTAATGAATCGCGCGATGGCCAGTCCCATGCCGAACCTCGCCGCGATGGCGCTGCTGCCGCCGCTGGAACTCAGTATCCATTGCTGTGGCATGGTGGCGCACTGTGGTACGGCGATGATATCTCCGTACTGGGTGCGGGCCTCGTCGCGGAAGAAAGCCTGGAGGTGCTTCAGTTGTTCCAGGTAATCGGCTTCGCTGAACGTATTGGAAGGATTGAGCAAAGAAGCGGTGATGCGGTCGCCACCGGGTGCGCGGCCCATACCCAGATCGATGCGGCCCGGGAAAAGCGTTTCCAGCATCCTGAAGTTTTCCGCCACTTTCAGGGCGCTATGGTTGGGCAGCATGATGCCGCCGGAGCCGATGCGGATAGTATTGGTTTCCGTGGCCAGTTTCACCATTAACAATTCGGGCGCTGAACCGGCTATCATCGTGGAATTGTGGTGTTCTGACACCCAAAACCTGTGGTAGCCAAGCTTTTCGGCCAGTTTAGCCGTGGCAATGGTATTGGCCACCGCTTCGGCCGCGGTGCCGCCTTTTCTTACGATAGATTGGTCGAGTACACTCAGTTTCAACTGTTCAAACTTCATCCTTTCAATGTTTGTAGATACAAATATCGGAGTAATAATGTTAGCGCAAACAAAAAATGCCCCGCTTGCGCAGGGCATTGACCTTTGACCGAGCCATCTATATAAGAAGTTTATACAAAACTGAGGTGTTCGTACTTCCTGCCCAGCACTGCGGCATCGTCCACACCGAGCCAGTTGCGGAGCAACGTGGCGTACACATTTTTAAAATCTACTTTATATTGAAGGTCACCATCTTTGAGGTTGGCGAGATCGGGCATGGCGTTGAGGAGTCCTTTTTCCTTTAAGCCGCCTCCCACGAAGAACATGTTGTTGGCGGTACCATGGTCGGTGCCGTTGCTGGCATTCTGTTTCACCCTTCTGCCGAATTCGGAAAAACTCATCAGCACCACATCGTTGAAGCGGTTATTGGCCTTCAGGTCTTTTACAAAGGCGGTGACCGCATCGTTCATTTCGGTGAAAAGTCTTTTCTGCTGTGCATCCTGGTTCACGTGTGTATCAAAACTACCGAGGGAGAGGTAATACACTTTTGTATTGATATCAGAGAAAATCAGCGAAGCAATGGTCTTCAGACTTTGCCCCATTTCGGTGCCGGGATATCCTGCGGAACTTGGACGGAGCTTACTTTGCTTGTAGATATAATCCGCGGAACTGATGGTTTCGGCCATCGTTTTATAGAGGTAATCCACAGGCCGTTCGTTGTGGGAGGCATCATGTTCTTTCAGGATATCTTTCAGGAATTTGTCCTGGCTGGTGCCGAATAGTTTCCGTGGATCCTTCAGCGCAATGCCTTTAGCATCTTTTCCTTTCAGGGCCAGGCTCAGCACGTCATCCACTTCCAGCGCCTGGGTGGGCTTGTCGCAACCGCTGCACTGCGCATCGAGGTAACGGCCGAGCCAGCCGGTGTTCCAATATTCATCGCTTTTGCTGGCGGTATGCCAGATGTCCATACTTCTGAAATGGGAGCGGTCGGGATTCGGATACCCCACACTGTTCATGATGCCGAGCGCACCTTCGTCGTACAAGGCTTTGAACCCGGTAAGCGCGGGGTGCAGGCCCACTTCATCTGTCAGCGACAAAGCTGCCGTTCTTTCGATCCCGATTTTTGGGCGTGCCTGGAAATACAGGTCGTTGCGAACGGGTATCACGGTATTCAATCCATCGTTGCCGCCACTCAGTTGCAATACCACCAGCACTTTGTTGCCGGGGGGCACCATAGCAGGCTGCTCAAATGCTTTCAGGAATTTGGGCAGCATCAGGCTGGCGGTGGCGAGTGAGCCGGTTTGTAGGAAAGTTCTTCTTTTTATGAACATGGCGTTGAATTTGGAGGGTGGAGGAATTCAGCACAACTGGTATTCCGGTGTACTCATCAGTTGAATAGTGGCTGTTTTGATGAATTGTTCGCGATTGGCGCTATCGGTGTACTTAGCCACCGGCGTGCTGCTAGCAGGCTTCAGTTGCAGCAGCGCATCCGATAGTTTATTGAGCAATTGCTCGCGGGGCACCTGCTCAAACTGTTTCGTATATACGTTCCAGTTAATCACAACTTTTATCTGCTGACCACCGCCCTTCGCTTTCAGCAAAGCAGCTGTTGGTTTATCCTTTATACCCATCATAATATCATCATCATCTTTGGGGGAAAGACTGAATACAGCGGATTCGGAAATAAGTTGTGGGATACGCATCCTAAGCATGAGTGTGGAGCTGTCAATCCAGTTTTTCCCACCGGGCCAGCCAGCCACGTTGGGCGGATAGAAAAGGAGTTGCCCCAGCGCGCGTTGAAAAAGCAGTTGTACTTCTTCATTCTCAATATTCATCGGCACGAGCCTGCGGATCCCCGCCAGTAGTTCAACCGGAGATTTTATCTTTACCCCGATGTTCTTTTCTTCATAAAACCAATCGGAAGAAAAAATATCGTTCATCAACTGGTCAATCCTGTACCCGTTCTTGTAAAATCTTTCCGCGAGCCAGTTTACGTGTTGCTGATTCACTTCTTCGTTTACAAAATACCGGTAGATTTTTGTGGTGATGTAAGTCGCGGTTTGTTTTTGTTCCAACAGAATATTCAATACATCATCGCCGGTGAGGTTGCCTGTTTTGCCGAGTACGGTTTTTACGCCTTCATCGTGCACATTTTTTCTGAAAACGAAATCCCCCTGTGCATTGTAGCCCCATCCGGTAAAGGCGCGGGCGGCTTCTTTGATGTCTTTCTCCGTATAATTTCCACGGCCCATCGTAAACAACTCCATTACTTCACGGGCGAAGTTTTCGTTGGGCGATTGTTTCCTGTTCTGCTGGTTGTTGAGGAAGGCGAGCATGGAAGCTGAATGAGAAACGGCTTTCAGCAGGTCGCCGAAATTTCCTAGTGCGCGCGTTCTTATTTCATTCAGCAATGCTTGGTTGAAAAAAAGATTTACCTGGCGGGAAGCGAAATGTCCATGCCAGAAAAGCGCCATTTTTTCCCTGAGTTGCGCGTCGGAGTTTACCATCTGGTTCATCCAGGCGAGGTTCAGCCGTTTTATGCCGTCGCGGTAATTTTTCTGCAACTCCCGCCTTTGCATATCCGAAAGTTCTTTCCTTTTCAACTGCGCATCGGATATCATCCGGAAAAGTTCACGGGTGTTGTTATCCACCACATCAATGGGCGCGGGGGCCTTCGCGGAGGCCGCCATCAAAGCTTTCAGGTATGCTTTGGGCGTGGCGGTTTTTAACTGCTCCATTTCTTCCGCTGCCGGACCAAAGCCCGCGCGCCACAAAAGATGTTGATTTTTCTGCTGGTTAGAAACGGCCATACAATGTATGTATTTACCGTTATAGAAGAAATAAAAGTGCCAGGGTTTAAGCGGGATGGAAAAAAATGTTAAGGTAATCAGAATCTGTAGTAGCCGCTGAAGCCGATGCCGGAGGAGAGGAGTCCTTTGGTTTCCCAGGTAACCCCTGACCAGTCGGAAGATGACCTTGAAATATTAGCGAGGGTCAGGTCTATGGACACCATGCTCTTTTTCCCGGTGAGGTAGTATAGTCCGGTTCCTATTGGCAACGAAATTTCATACCCTTTGCTGTAATAATTGCTTGAAAAATTTGTCTGTTTATCTTCTGTAAAAAGAAACTGAGGGGCCAGTTCTCCATAAAAGCCCATCTTTTCGATTACGGGAAAATATTTTCTGAGAAAATACCCTGCTCCTATGTGCTTTTGGGTAAACTCCACTTCCCTGATGGCAGTACCGTCATTGTACTCCGTTTTTCTGGAATACAATGATCCTTTTAACCTTACGCCGTGCGCCAGTGAAGAAGAGGTAAAAAAAGAAAAGGAAGGTAGCAAGCTGATGGTGGAATTCTTGTCAGAAATAATACCACCTGAACTCGGTGGGATATCAAAGGAGGATATTCTGCTGAATTGAACTGTGCCCCCTATTAATTTATCCCCTTTACTAAATTGGGCTGATGCTGATTTTAAAAGAAAGAATAAGGCGATGAACGATAAAAAATGTTTCATTATGATAAGTGTTTGGTTACATGGTTTGTGGGCGTAAATGTATGGTGTACCCACACAAAAAAGTGAGCCTGAACTCACTTTAACAGCGTATTCAAAATAGATTAACAGAAGGTTTTGTTAACCGGCAAAATTAATCCATCCAAGTATCTTTATAAACTTGCTTCAACCGGCATTAAGCTAAGGAATGATATAATAGGCACTCAATTGCAAGCCTGAGCTTATTCCAGTGTGGATATCAAAATCATCGGTCGAAAGTTTTTTACTCCGGATGTATGCCGCATTCACCAGGGATGTTCCCGCCATCAGCAGAAAACGGGACGAGGGCCTGAAATAAAGCCCCGCAGCAGCACTGAGGTTGACCTGGTGCGCATTATCCTTGTAACCATTACCTCCAAACTCAGGTTCTATTCTAAGCCTCTCCCAATGGTACAGGTACTCCGCGCTGCCTTCTCCGTAAAGGCCCACCCATTCCTGTATAGGAACAAATTTCTTCAGAAAATAACCCGCCCCAATCATGGTGGTGTTCATTCGCGATGACAGCAGCAACGGGCTGGAATATATTCGCCTGTATTCTTTCTCCGAAGAAAAACCTGCATTCAGTTTCACACCATGGACCGTAGTGGCATTGGAGAACAAACCTAACTGGGGAGAAAAAACAATATTGTTCACGGTTCTTTTCCATGGTCCGGCAACTGTTCCATCAGGATAACCTTCGGTTTGTTTGTAACTCCATTTCACCGCGCCGCCAACGAGTAGCTGATCATTTTTGAACTGCGCGTTAACGGAAAAACAGCACACAAGAATGCTGAGCAAAAGCGATAGCTTTTTCATGCTAAGTAAGGGTTTAAATTGAAAAACAAGGGTTTAAAAAGAGGAACCATTATGCCCCCTATATTTGCTGGCGAAGTTATTCAAATACACCAGAAACTTATAGTACAAAGCAAAAAAGTGAGCCGGGGGCTCACTTTTCAATATAGAAATGATTTGAATTGGCATATCAACCAATCACCTTCGCACCAAAGTAGTTGTGCAGACTAACAGGCAGGTGTATCCCATCTTCTTTCTGGTTGTTCTCCAGCAAACACGCGATGATGCGCGGGAGGGCGAGTGAACTTCCGTTGAGGGAATGTGCCAGGTGTATTTTACCGTGCTCATCTTTGAAGCGGATTTTCGCGCGATTGGTCTGGTACGTTTCAAAATTGGAAACAGAACTCACTTCCAGCCAGCGCTGCTGGGCTGCGGAGAATACTTCAAAATCGTAGGTGAGCGCGGAGGTAAAGCCCATATCGCCACCACATAATTTCAGGATTCGGTAAGGCAGTTCCAGGCTCTGCAGCAGGTGCTCCACATGGCGCACCATTTCATCGAGTACTTCGTAACTTTTTTCGGGGTGAACAATCTGTACCACTTCCACTTTATCGAACTGGTGCAGGCGGTTGAGACCGCGTACATCTTTACCGAAACTACCCGCTTCGCGGCGGAAGCAGGGGGTATAGGCCGTCATCTTCAACGGAAGTTCCGTTTCCTTCAGAATATCATCTCTGTAGATATTGGTCAATGGTACTTCTGAAGTGGGGATGAGGTAGAAATTATCTTCTGTTACAAAATACATCTGCCCTTCCTTATCGGGTAGTTGCCCGGTTCCGTAAGCGGAGGCTTCGTTCACCAGCAGCGGTGGCTGGTATTCGGTGTATCCCGCATTGGTATTGAAATCGAGGAAATACTGCACCATGGCGCGTTGCAGACGGGCGCCCTTTCCTTTATACACGGGGAAACCGCGGCCGGTGATTTTGGAACCGGTCTCAAAATCGATGAGGTCGTATTTTACGATGAGGTCCCAATGTGGGAGTGCGTCGGCACCCAGTTGTGGTTCGGGTCCGCCGCTTCTCACCACCACATTATCGTCGGCGGAGGTGCCGGGCGGTACTTCACCGGAGGGCAGGTTGGGCAGTTTCACCAGCAGGTCGTGCTGGGCCTTTTCCGCTTCCTGAAGCTGTTCGGTAATAGGTTGCAGGGAAGCTTTCAGTGCGGGCACTTCCAGCTTTTTCTGTTCCGCGCCGGCCTTGTCTCCTTTTCCCATCAGTATTCCGATCTCTTTGGAGGCACTGTTTATTTTCGACTGCGTGGCATCAAATTCCGCCTGCAGTTTTCTTCTTTTTTCATCCAGTTCAATGATCTGGTCCACCAGGTCGGTTTCCTTAAAGTTTCTTATGGCCAATCTTTCCTTGACCCATTCCGGTTGCTGCCTTATCACGGCTACCTGTAACATGTTGCGCTGTTTTGGGCAAAGATACAGGATACGGTATTACCTTTGGGCCATGAATATCAATGATGATCTGCAACAGCGGTGGTGGACACTGGAAGCAAAACTGGTGGAAAGGTTCGGGAAAAAGCCGGATATGGAAACGATCCTGTTCCTGATCGGCATCCAGGAAAGCGGGCAAACGGAAAATAAATTCTCGAAGGAACAGAAGCAGGACCTGATGCACATTGCGGTGTGTACCCTGCTGGCGCCAAGCGGTTTTTTTGTACTGGAAGGCCATGACGCCGACGGATGGCCGCATTTCAGACAGTTAAAAGAAGTGCCGCCCATGGCGTTACCCGAACAGGAGGCATTTCTGAAAGACCATATCTTATTGTATTTCCAGGAGCACGATTTTTAAATCTGTCCCATTACGTACATCGCGGTGAGGGTGGGCGTTGGGCTGCCCCCTTTCTTCTCCAGGGTAACAGCAAACGCCTGTGCCTGGGGAATATTCTTCATTTTAGTAACCAGGTTGCCTGCGGGATCCACTTCAAACACACCGGCATCTACGGGTTTTCCGTCTACAAGTGCCCATAACTGGTATTGTTTACCTGCTTCGGGAACAGGCAGGTTGTTGACAAGGAGATAAACATCTTTTGTATTGGTATTCCAGTAAACAGTCGCTTTTGCATCGGGCGAATTGCCAACGCCATTCATGATCACGGGCTGGTTGGCCGGATCCTTTAAGAGCGCCAGGCTTTTTTCCGCTTCGGTAATCCTATCCATCACCTCTTTGTTCTGCGAAGCGAGCGCGGCCTGTTCCGCCTTCACCCCTTCATACTGACGGTAGAGGTAGAAATTAAGGGCAGCGCTTCCGATTAAAAGGATCAATGCTGCGGCGGCCATCCATCCGAAAGAAGGTGCGCGCTGCATAGTAACCACAGGTGCCTGCGGCGCTACTGGATCCACGGGGAAAGTTGGCGACCCGTTGGGGTCTATCTCAACAGTAGTGGGCGTATTATTGATGCCCGCCGCGGCGAAAATATCATCGAGTAACCCTGCGGGTGGAGGTACAGCGTTTGCAAGCAGTTGTTGTTCCAGTGAAAGCTCAAAGGCTTCACGGGCAGCACGTACTTCGGGATAGGTGGCACAGGCCCGCTCGAATTCGGCGGCTTCTTCCTGTGAGGCCAGTCCCAGCACGTAGCTCTCAACAATTCCACTTGATATGTACTCCTGCGTATTCAACGTTCTATTACTGTTTTAAAGTTCCTGTTTGTGTTTGAAAGATGGTTGTTTTGTTTGCTATTTTAAATATTCTTTTAATTGTATCAATGCCGTTCGTATTCGCGTTTTCACCGTTCCCAGCGGGATGCCCTGCATTTGGGATATCTCGTCGTGGGTGTACCCTTTGAAATAAGAAAGGTCGATCAGTAACCGGTGTTCTTCCTTCAGTTTCTCCAGCACTTTCTTCAATCCTATATTGTCGATATCGGGCTTCACCACCTGGGTATACGCCTCGGTTACATCATTAAGTTCCGTATTTTTCTGGTTGTTCTGGAATCCTTTCGATCGGACGGTATCTATCGAGAGATTGCGTGTTACGTTGAGCATCCAGGTGAAGAGCCTGCCCTTTTGGGGATCGTAGCTGTCTATCTTCTTCCAGATGTTCACGAAGGCTTCCTGCAATACATCTCTTGCGGTTTCGCCATCGGTCACGATCTGCAGCACTATATTGTGCAAAGCCCCTGAGTAATGCTCGTACAGATACGAGAACGCGTTGCTGTCCTTTGCTTTCAGCAAAGAGACAAGCTCCTGTTCGTTGTATTTGATCGGCGTACTCAAGGCAATGTTTAAAAACGAATATAGGCTTTCCCGAACAACGCACAAAAAAAGTGGCTGTTACACCACTTACGATAAATTATGTCGGGGAGATTTTTCCTGCTGAAAAAATTATGCCACTACAGCCTGGTAGGCGGCGGCATCCAGCAATGCTTCCACATCTGCAACATTATCCACGGTCATTTTCACCATCCATCCTTCTCCATATGGATCGGAGTTCACGAGTTCAGGTGCATTGGACAGTGCCGGGTTAAGTTCAGTAATGGTGCCGGCCACGGGGAGGAACAGGTCGCTCACGGTTTTTACCGCTTCTACGGTTCCGAAAACTTCATTTGCAGCCAGGGCCTTTCCAACTGTTTCCACTTCCACATAAACGATATCGCCCAGTTCACTTTGCGCGAATTCGGTAATGCCAATGGTGGCTACGTTTCCTTCCAGGCGGATCCATTCGTGGTCCTTGGTGTACTTCAGGTTATCAGGAAAGTTCATTTGATGTTTTTTTGGTTTGCTGCAAATATCTGTAAATCCAATCCAACTACAAAACCGTAGATGATGCAAAATAAATCTTCGGAACCGGCCGGTTTCTCCACTTCAAAACATTTAAATAAAAAAAGAATGAAAAAGATGAAACTCGCGCTTGCAGCGCTGGCCTTAGTGGTAACCACAACCGTTTGCGCACAGGAAAAGACCGTTGAAGTTGGTGGCGCGCCTATGTATCCGTCTAAGAATATTGTACAGAACGCAGTAAACTCAAAGGACCATACCACACTGGTGGCCGCGGTGAAAGCAGCCGGCCTGGTGGAGACGTTACAGGGGGAAGGTCCGTTTACAGTTTTCGCACCGGTGAACCGCGCCTTCGACAAACTGCCTTCGGGTACCGTGGAAACACTGTTGAAACCCGAGAATAAAAGCAAACTTACCGCTGTATTAACCTACCATGTGGTAGCAGGAAAATACGATGCGGCAGCCATTATGGCCAAAATCAAAGAAGGCAATGGAAAAGCGGAGTTCACCACAGTACAGGGTGGTAAACTCACGGCTTCCATGAAAGGTAACAAATTGGTATTGATGGACGAAAGCGGCCATTCCGCCATGGTAACCATTAAAGATGTTTACCAGAGCAATGGTGTGATCCACGTGATAGATACCGTGGTGCTTCCCAAATAATACCGTGAAATAGCTGGTTTCTCAAGGCGGGGTTTTTCCCAACCCCCGGCCGGGCTTTTTGGTCCGGCCTTTTTTTACCCGGAACCGCGTTGTATCTTAGCCACGAACCATTTCATTTTTCATGACGCGCAAAACCGGCTACTGGCTTCTCGCAATACTCTGGACCTCCATCATCATCTTTCTGCTCTGTATGCCAGGATCACAAGTGCCTAAAACCGCCGGAAGTTTTAAGTTTCCCCCCGGTACTGATATGGCCGTGCATGTGGTACTCTTCGCTGTCCTGCACGTGCTTTGGGCCCGCTCATTCCAACGGGGTTTTATCAGTTCAAAGTATTCAATCCGGATAGGAAGTTTTATTGTAGCATTCGGGATCGTAATGGAGTTCATCCAATACTTTTTCGTGCCGAACCGCTCCTTTGAATGGGAAGATATTGTAGCGGATATTCTGGGCGTGGCGATAGGGCATTACTACCTGAATCTGTATGCTAAAAGGCAGGCAATAAAAAAGCCCCTGTAGAAACAGGGGCTGTAACCAAAACTAACTGCTTATGAGAAAATTGACTGCTTTTCTTCTATACTTTCTTAATGGCAAAACTAATACCAATAAAGGGTGTAGTGCTGTTAAGAAAAGATTAAAGCACGTATAAAAGTTACATTGTTTTTTTCATAATACCTAATTTCTGCCGCTAATTATTTGCGCAGTGTATGGCGCCTTTCATGAGGTTGTTGATCTCCGGACTTAAGAACGGAATACCCAGATTCATGCCCCTTAAAATCAATAAAACGCCCGCCAGTATTGAAATGTATGGAATCATCCTTTTGTAGGAGGCCCTTACCGATGCCCGGAAAAAGAAGCCGAACGCAGAGAGTGCCAGCAAAGCGGGGATGGTACCCACCCCGAAAGCAGTCATAAAAAACGCCCCGTCGGCCACCGATTGCGACATGCCGGAAGCGGAAATTACAGCCAGGTAAACGACCCCGCAGGGCAAAAATCCATTGCCAATTCCAATCAGGAAAGGGGCATAATGCTTTTTACTGTGGAACCAGTTCCCCGTAAAATGTTGCAGTTTGGCCACATATTTTGGTGCAGGTCCTTTCCTTTTGTACCACTTCCCTGACAAAACGACTAAAATAATGAGCACTCCCGCGATTACCGAGAACCATTGGTGCCAGCGGTATTCATAAAAGGTTCTGCCGATCAGTCCTGCTCCGGTGCCGATCACCGCGTAACTCAATACGCGTCCTAAATTATAAAGACCTATACTCCCCCACCGTTTCCACATCCCTCCGTTCATGCCTGGTAACGCAAAAGCGATGGGCCCACACATGCCCACGCAATGCATACTGCTGATGGCGCCCAGTACCACAGCCGGCAGGAACAACGAGAAGTTCACACTCAGTAGATGGATACCGGACATGATTGGTAGTATTTTTTACCCGCTTTCTCCCAACTGATTTTCACCTGGTAATCTCCTGTTGATAACACCGATTTATCCAGTTCAAAAACACCGGAACCAGTGGTGGTAAAACGCATTTTCCGGTCGCGGGCAGCATCCGAAGCATAATAGAACCACAGTTCTCCTTCCGATGGAAAGTTCAGGGAGTCGGGCCATTGAAAGCGAAGCGTTTCCTTATCCTGCGATACAGCCGCGTTCATATCATGCCGCTGTGCGTTGGTGATGCCATCAATTTTTTCCTGGTAGGCCAGTTCTTCTTCATAATAATTCTTCGTTACCAGTTCCGTTTTCACGCCATTACTTTTAAACACCAGCGTTCCAATGAGTGTGGCGAACAAAATGAAAACGATCAGGATTCCTTTTCCCCAGTTCATGGTCATTCGTTTAAGGTTGAACGGGGCCCAGGAAACTGGTTGCTGTATGCGCCAGTTTCTTATCGCCCTCGTAAATATTGATTTGCAATGCCGTTTTACGGCCCTGGATGTTTTGTTGTGGCAACACAATAAAGAAAGTGCCTTCCCCCTGTGCCTGCGGCGCCACGTGCAACGAACGTTTCCCGACATATTCCACCCTTGCCCCGGGGAAATCCACTTCCAAAGTAAGCTCCAGCGGATGAATGGTTTTATTGGACAGCTTTACATTGTACAGGTTGGAAAGACTATCTGTGCCCCTTTCCTGGTACAACATACCGGGCGCGCGCAACACGGTAACGATCACATCTTTCCGGGTATAGATCATGAAAGAAAGTAATCCGACAATCACCAGCAACAGCGCCGAATACAACTTCATACGGCCGGTAAAACGCAGTGGCTGCTTTTTAGCGATAGAGTTCTCTGAAGCATACCGGATCAGGCCAAGGGGTTTTCCAATACTTTCCATCATACGGTCGCAGGCATCTATACAGGCCGTGCAGCCCACACATTCCATCTGTATACCGTTTCGGATATCTATGCCCGTTGGACATACCTTCACACACTGGAAACAATCAATACAATCGCCGCCGGAAGTATTTCCCTTTTTGAATTTTCCCCTTGGCTCCCCGCGGTTGTAATCGTAAGCCACGGCCACGGAATTTTTATCCAGTAACACACCCTGCAACCTGCCGTACGGACAAACAACGGTACAGGCCTGTTCTCGGAAGAAAGCATAGACACTGTAAAATATACCCGTGAAAATGATGAGGGAAAAGAACCCACCAAGGTGTTCAGTTACCGGTTCGGTAATGATTTTTTTCAGGTCGTGTATCCCAATGATATAGGCCAGGAATGTATTCGCAATAAGGAAAGAAAGCAGGAAGAACGCGATGTGTTTACCCGTTTTACGGATGATTTTCTCCGTGGTCCAGGGGGCTTTGTTCAGTAATTTCTGCTGCGCTGCAGAACCTTCGATCCAGTATTCGAGCCTGCGGAAAAGCATTTCCATAAAGATGGTCTGCGGGCAGGCCCAACCGCAGAACAACCTTCCGAACGCGGCGGTGAAAAGAATAATGAACACGATGAACGCGATCATGGCCAGGGCGAAGATGAAGAAATCCTGGGGCCAGAATACTTTGGTGAAAAGAATGAACTTTCCCTGCGGGATATTGATCTGAAAAAGGGGTACCCCATGAATATAAATGAACGGCACGCTGAAGAACAATACAAAATAGGCCCAACTCAATACCGTGCGGCGGTTGTACCATTTTCCTTTTGGCTGTTGCGCATAAATCCAGTTGCGCTTGCCGGTGGCGGAAACGGTGGCGAGGGTGTCGCGGAAGGTTTGGGATGGTATGGTGGATGGATCGGGCATTTTTTGTTTTCTATAGTGGTTATTTTTCACGCAAAGACGCGAGGGAGCAAGGACGCAAGGGGCGGTTTATTGGATGAAACCCCGATGCTTTTTAAGATGTATGTAAATGATGCTATTCGCACTGCTATTAGTTGAGCTACTATTAATAAACTTGTTATAAGAAGGTTAGCAATAAAAGCAGCAAGAACGATCCCAACCATCAAGGCTTTGCGTCCTTGCTCCCTCGCGTCTTTGCGTGAACTTATTCCTCAAACAAATCCCCCTGCTTCTCCTTCGCCCCCGCGGGATTCGTTCCTTTCAATGTTTTGATATACGACGCCAGTTGCGCGATCTGTGAAGGCGAGAAATCATCTTTCCAGGCTTTCATCCCTTTTTCAGGAACACCATATTTAATTGTTTTGAAAATATCTTTCACGGAACCACCGTGCAGCCAGTACGCATCAGTAAGATTGGGACCTACGCCACCCTCACCCGCTTTACCGTGACATGCCACACAACTGGCGATGAACACATTTTTCCCCGCGGTGAGTTGCGCGGCATCGCTGATCATTTCCACATTGCTTTCATCTACACGGTTGGCGGCTTTTTTAAGGTATTCCTCCTGCTCACGTTCTGCGTTTTCCATCGCGATGCGAAATTCTTCGGCGCTGGAAGGCGCGGTTTCAGAAACATGGAAACGCCAGAGATAGATTACACTGAAGATAATGGTGAGGTAAAACCCATAGAGCCACCAGGGTGGCAGACGGTTATCCAGTTCGCGGATACCATCATAATCGTGCCCCATATCGATGGAAGCTTCTTTCTCTTTCGACACGAATCCGTTCCATCTTTCGAACCAGGATGGCCCCTGCTTTTTTTCCGCTTCAGCAACCGGTGTTTTTACCTTTTGCAATCCGAGTAAAAAACGGAGGTTGAAAAGGAGCGCCACGATGATGATGAGTTCCAGCGCGATGATGGACATCATGGTGAAGAAGGAAAAATTTGAAAGTCCTTCCACCGCCTGAAAGGGTACGGCTGCGGGCGCCGCTGTTTCTTCCTGCGCAAAAGCGGGTACCGTCATAAAGAGCAGGAAGAGTATTGTAGTGGTTTGTGTAGCTTTTTTCAGCTTCTCCATTTTTTCCCTGAATACCTGAGAAGCGCCCAGTACCACATTGGCCAGCACGCCGATGGCGATGAGTAATCCAATGATCACCACCAACAATACGATGGCAACAGGATGTTCAATTTCGGATGGACGGGGCGGCCCTTCCGCGCGGAGTTGCGTGGGGAGGAGCAGCGCCGTTAAGCACAGGGCCGGCATATATTTCTGAAGCATAGATCTGGAAAACATACAAATGAGTTTGCGGTTAGTGGTTCTGTTCGGGGTCAAGTGGAATATGACTGATCTCTTCTATCAATCTTTTGTCAGCTTTGAGGGTCCAGATCAGCATCAGGCTGAAGAACCCGGTGAACAGCAGCAGCGAGATCAATCCGAAGATGCTTACACCGCTGATGGATTCGATATAGTTGATGAATTTCATGGCCGGTTATTTTTGAGATACTGCTGAAACTTTGATGTCTGTTCCCATGCGCTGGAGGTACGCGATCAGGGCTACGATCTCCCGTTGCTCGCCTACTTTTATTTTGTCGCCCGCAAGGCGTCCTTTGATGGCTGAAGCCTGTTGCATGAGGTCAGTATTCGCGGTAGCGTCATACCCCTCTTCGTAAGGCACACCCAGCTTCTGCATCACCCGGATCATACCCGGCGTAAGGGTGGTATCGATGTTCTGTTTAAAGAGCCAGCCGTAAGTGGGCATTACAGAGCCCGGTGACATGGAAGCTGGTTCCAGCATGTGGTTGTAATGCCAGGAATCAGGATACTTTCCACCAATACGCGCCAGGTCGGGACCGGTTCTTTTCGACCCCCACTGGAAAGGATGATCGTATACGAACTCACCTGCTTTGGAGTATTCTCCGTAACGTGCCACCTCATCCCTGAACGGACGCACCATTTGAGAGTGACAGGTATAACATCCTTCCCGGATATATATATCACGACCGTGCAACTCAAGCGGTGTGTAGGGTTTCACGCTGCTGATGGTAGGTACATTAGATTTTACCAGGAAGGTGGGCACCATTTCCAGGGCGCCGCCAATGGCCACCACCACAAGGCTCCATACCAGCATCTGTACCGGACGTTTCTCGATCCAGCGGTGCCAGTGTTCCTTGCCATGCAGCACGGGGTTCTTTGGAAGTGGCGCGGCTTCTACAGCTTCGTTGGCCACAAAGCTTCCTTTCTTCACGGTTTTCGCGATATTGTACACCATGATGAAAACACCCGCCAGGTAAAGCGTTCCGCCCACACTTCGCGTAATGTAAAGCGGCAGGATATTAGTAACAGTTTCCAGGAACTGGTATTTCAGTTGCCCTTCTTCTGTAAATTGTTTCCACATACTGCTTTGCGCGAAGCCGGCCCAGTATAACGGTACAGCATAGAGTACGATACCAATGGTGCCAATCCAGAAATGCGTTCCCGCCAGTTTTTTAGAGTAAAGTGAAGTGTTCCACATCTTCGGAACCAGCCAGTAGATCACCCCGAAGGTGAGGAAACCGTTCCATCCCAGGGCGCCTACGTGCACGTGCGCCACAATCCAGTCGGTAAAGTGCGCTATTGCATTCACGTTTTTCAACGAAAGCAACGGCCCTTCAAAAGTGGCCATACCATAACAGGTAATGGCTACCACGAGAAATTTCAGTACCGGTTCTTCACGAACCTTATCCCATGCGCCACGCAGCGTGAACAACCCGTTCAGCATACCACCCCAGGAAGGAGCGATGAGCATCACGGAGAACACCACACCCAGCGACTGTGCCCAGTCTGGCAAAGAAGTGTACAACAAATGGTGTGGGCCCGCCCATATATAAATAAAGATGAGCGCCCAGAAATGTATAATAGAAAGGCGATAAGAATATACGGGTCTGTTGGCCGCCTTCGGCAGAAAATAATACATCAGTCCGAGGTAAGGCGTGGTCAGGAAGAAGGCCACGGCGTTGTGCCCGTACCACCACTGCACCAGGGCATCCTGTACACCTGCGTACCAGGAATAACTTTTGAAAAGCGTAAGCGGCATTTCGAAAGAGTTCACGATGTGCAGCATGGCCACCGTAACCCAGGTAGCAATATAGAACCAGATGGCCACATACAGGTGCGATTCCCTTCTTTTGATGATGGTACCGAACATGTTGATGCCGAACAGCACCCATACCAGGGTGATCGCGATGTCTATCGGCCATTCCAGTTCCGCATACTCTTTACCGGTAGTGTATCCGAGGAGCAGTGTGATGGCCGCCACTACGATGATGAGCTGCCATCCCCAGAAATGGATGTTCGACAATTTATCGCTGAACATCCTTGCTTTGCACAGGCGTTGCAGCGAATAGTAGACACCCATAAAAATACCGTTGCCCACGAACGCGAAGATGACCGCGTTGGTGTGCACGGGCCTCAAACGGCCGAAAGTAGTGGGTGCAAAATCGAAACTGATAGCAGGGTAATACATGGCGATGGCCGCGTACAAACCTGCCAGCATCCCGATGATGCCCCAGAACATGGTGGCGTAGGCGAACCACTTTACAATCCGGTTGTCGTAATAAAATTGCTCTGCTTGCATGGTCAGGGAGTATTTGTTTTAGGTTGATCGTCGAATAAAATCCTTACCGGAGGCGCTTCTTCATCTTCATACTGCCCCGTGCGCACGCTCCACAGGAAAGCGCCCAGGAAGAGCGCCGCTATGGAGAGCGAGATGATAAGTAAGAGGAGGATGATCTGCATGTTTGTTACGGTTTGGGTGGTTTTCCGGAATAGGGATCAGGGGTTGTTTACAGTAACAAAAGTATCTTCCGGATTATGACATTGAAATGACATGGCTCAAGCCGAAGTATGATCTTAGTCATGTTTCCTTCTTCCGATCCAGGAGGTGCAGCCGTAGGTGATGAGGAGGATGGAAATAGAACTTGCGGGCATGAGGATGGCCGCGATCATGGGACTGAGCAGGCCGCTTACGGCAAAGGCGATCCCCACAATATTGTACAGGATGGAAAAAGCGAAGGCCGAAAGTATGATGCGGCGGGAAGCCTTGGCCATACGGATAAACCGCGCGGTATCACCCAGCGATTTCCCTTCCAGGATAGCATCGCTGGCCGGCGTGAAAAGATTGGTATCGTCTGTAATGGCGATGCCTGTATCGGCGGCCCGGAGGGAAGGCGCATCGTTCAGTCCGTCTCCTACCATCATCACGTTTTCGCCCCGCGCTCTGAGTTGCTGAATAAAGTGCAGTTTATCGGAGGGCTGCTGTTTGAAATGCATGGGCACATCGGGGCCGAGGAGTTGTTCGAGGTGCGGACGTTCAGCATCATTGTCACCACTCAACACCGCAAGTTTCACCTGCTTTTTGAGGGAAGCGACCAGTTCCTGCACACCCTGGCGGTATTCGTTCCTGAACACAAATCTTCCCAGCACTTTATTTTCAATGGAAACATAAACGGATGTTTCATTGGAGCCCGGTGTTTTTCCCAGCACGAAACGTGCGGAACCCAGGCTCACGAGGTCACCTTCCACAATGCCTTCAATACCCTGACCGGGCACATCACGGAAACCATTTACAAAACGGCGTCCTTTCACATCGAGGAAACGTACAATACTTTTACTGAGCGGGTGGGTAGATTGCGCCGCCAGCGCCGCGATCTTTTCCTTTGTTTTGGAACAAAGGTGGTTACCTTCAAAACTGATTTCCCTGCTGATGGAGGAAGTGAGGGTTCCGGTTTTGTCGAATACGATAAACGTGGTACCGGCCATTCTTTCGATGGCCTCCGCATTGCGAAGGTATAGCCCCCGGCGGCTGAAAAGCCGCAACATATTGCCGTTGGTAAAGGTGTGGCACAAAAGTAGCGCACATGGACAAGCGACAATGAGCACCGCAGTAACTGCGTTCCATACTACAGACTGGTCCTTAATATACCAGAACAGCGCGGCGGAAAATGCGATGGCCAATACCACAATAGTAAAATACCTGCTGATGGTTTCCACGAAAGAACTCTGCTTATCAATAGTGTTTTCTTCGTTCCTGTTCCAGAGGCCGGTCAGGTAGCTTTGCGTCACCTCCCGGATCACCAGCATTTCAATATTACCGCCCACCTGCTTTCCGCCTGCATAAATGATTTCACCCATTTCTTTTTCCACGGGCACGGATTCGCCGGTTACGAAGCTATAATCGATCAGGGCCTTTCCCCTGGTCAGAATACCGTCTGCCGGAACAAGTTCCGCATGGTGGATCAGCAATGTATCGTTGAGTTGAATATCGGGCAAAGGAATAGCTTTTTCCTCCTCTCCTTTTAGTACCGTTACGCCCAAGGGGAAATAAGAAGAATAGTCGCGTTCAAAAGAAAGTTTACGATAGGTCCGGTCTTGCAACACACGACCGGCAAGCATAAAGAAAACGATGCCACTCATGGAATCGAAATAGCCCGCGCCGGTACCGGAGAGCACTTCATAAACACTTCTTGCGAAAGTAACGATGAGCGCCAACGCGATGGGCGCATCAATGTTCAGGTAACGGGCTTTTAACGCGCCCCAGGCCGAGTGAAAAAACGTGGTGGCGGAGTAGAAAAATACGGGTAACGACAACAGCAGGTTGAGGTAACGGAACAGCTTTCCCAATATGGCCTCCGCTTCGGGTAATCCCAGGTATTCGGGAAAACTCATCAGCATGATGTTCGCGAAGCAGAACCCGGCGATGCCTAAACGATAAATAAGTGCTTTATTAGAAGGAGGTTTTTTGCCCGTGATGCTGTTTAAACTGATGTAAGGCTCATAACCGATACTTGTAAGCAACTCAGCCAGTTCCCGCAGGGAAAGACTTTTGTACCGGAAACGGACACGGATTTCTTTTCTGGTGAAGTCCACTTTGGCACCAATCACCCCATCGTTCAGTTTATGGAGGTTTTCGAGTAGCCAGAGGCAGGAACTGCAATGGATCTGCGGCAGGTAAAGCAGGACCTGCATCTGCTCATCATCTTTAAAATCAATGAGTTTGGAAACGATCTCTTCGTTGTCGAGGAAGCTGAACTTATCTTTCCTGGGGATTTCTTTTCTGTTCATGCCAGGGTTAGGATTCAGGCTGTAATAATCGCACAGCCCTTCCTTGTTCAATATACCATACACCGTTTTGCAGCCTTCGCAACAAAAAGCTTTTCCATCGAGCACAACCGGGTTACCCGCGCAATCATCGCCACAGTGGAAACAGGTGATTTTGGAAGAAGAAGCGATCTCCGGCATACCGATACGGGAATTTGGTACGAAAATACCGGGACGGGCAGGTGATAAAACTGATGGACATCAGGGGAAAAACTGATCTTCATCACCGGGTTTATCTATCTGTAAACAGGATTGGGCGATTATCCCGCAGATATGGTACAAATTATTTCAAACTGGTATTTTTTACCTATCTTCGTAACCATCTACGCAAATCTTTATGAGAACCGCCAAAGAGAACATGGAGAAGGTGATCCCCCTGGTAACCCTGGAAGAGGTAAGAACACAACCCAGCCAGCAAGGGCTCCATTTTGAGATCACCCAACTGGAAGAATTCTCCTCAAGGGTAGAATCCTTCACCCGTCCGCACCGACACGATTTTTACATGCTTTTACTGGTTACCGGCGGCGGCGGCGCCCATGATATCGACTTCAAAACTTACGAACTCCAGCCAGGCAGCATTTTCTTCATGTATCCCGGACAAATCCATTCCTGGAAAACACTGAACAACGCCCAGGGCTATATGCTGCTGTTTACCTCGGAGTTCTTTACGCTCCGATACAACAGCAATAACCTCTTCGAATTTCCTTTCTTCAACTATAATCAACACCTCCCCTACCTGCATCTGGAATCTGGCCAGATGGAACAATTCAGCTATTTGTTCCGTAAAATGGACGAGGAATATACCGGTAAAAAAGCGGACAAGGAGAAGGTGTTAAAATCATACCTCAACATCCTGCTGGTGGAGATCAACCGCGGTTACGTTCCTTTGAACGAACAGGTGGCCGACAAACACAGCCAGATGATTGTGCAGAAGTTTGAACACCTGATCAACGAGAAGTTTAAGGTGATGAAAGGTGTGAAGGATTACGCGGCTCGGCTGTGCATTACGCCCAACTACCTGAATGCGGTTTGTACGAAAGTAACGGGTAAATCAGCAGGTGAGCATATCCGTGAGCGGATTATGCTGGAGGCGAAGAGACTGTTGTTGCATTCGGACAATACGGTAAGTGAGATTGCGAGTGAGTTAAATTTTGACGATAATTCTTATTTCTGCCGATTCTTTAAGAAGTACGCGATGATAACGCCGGAGCAGTTTCGGAAGATGCACCATAATGTGGCGGTGTAGAGGAACGATATCTATATTAAAAAAGCCCGGAGTGATGATTCCGGGCTTTTTAATAAGATTAATGATCTGTTTATCTGGCCAATGACATAGTAAAACGATCATAAAGACCTGCCGATGTATACAAATCCAGATACAATGTAACTGTATTGGTACAGTACGTAAAAGTACTGGTTATTCCGGAGGTTGTTGCAACATATAGTGTTCTTCCACCTACAGTAAAGCCTGTGTTTTGTTCCGGAATTGTTACCGTGAAATTGCCTACAGAAGCAAAGCTGAAATTGGCGGTAGCTTCGATTCCATTATCATAAATGTTATTAATGGTCGCAGATCCGGTAGTGGCACCTGCTGTATATGAAATGTCTGTGATGGAAGATGTATAAGGGCCATAACTTCCTTCAAAGGTATTTCTATAGTTTCCCCCGAGTTCAGGAAAATAAACTTCTCCTTCAAAACACGGACCTCTTAATACTAACACAAATGAGGAGTCAAAACCACCTCCTTTCAAATTACCGGCATTTGAAATTTTGAACACCAGAGAGTCTTTACGCCCTGCGGTGTACTGGCTAACAATACCTTTTACTGTAATACTTGAAAGTACCTCACCTGCGGGGATATTGAGTGTTTTGCCCCCAGTAACAGTATAGTGCGTTCCTTCCACAGCTCCTGTAGGAGAAGTAATATCCACTACTACATTCCTGGCTGTGTTTGAGACAGTTGTTGCTCCTATAGGTAATGTATATGAATTATCCGGAGTAAGAACTTGTAATGTGGCACTCGAACCACCTGCAGTGAAATGTGCAATTTCCTCAGGTATAGTCGTTTCTTGTTTTTTGCAGCCTGTAGCAGCGATCAGTAAGGCGATTACAGGAAGTAAAAACTTGTTTTTAATGATTTTCATATCAGAATAATTTAATTGCCGATAAAATCTTGTTTTGAACGCGATCATTGAATATACCCGGAGTTCTGCTCCATGTTTTCATTTGCCAGTATTTCCGTTGAGGGGATGGGAAAGTAGTATTGTCTGTCTGTTGGATTCAATGTAACCGCTCCCAGTGCGTTAATTGCATCTTCAGCCAACCTTGTAACAGGAAGCTTTCTTCTCCGTAAATCAGCCATGCGGTGTGCTTCAAATGCCAGTTCTTTAAATCGCTCTGTAATTATGGCACTTATGAGTGCATCTTTTGAGGGAAAAACTTCATTTGTATATCCGGTAATTCTGGCAGCGCGCAGTGCATTCAGATCAGCAGCAGCAGCCGTTAAATTAGGCGTTGAAGATTCAGCATACGCTTCTGCGCGGATAAGGTACATTTCAGCCGTACGGAAAACCATGATATCCGCAAGGTTTGGCTGGCTGGCATCTCCACCTCTGTATTTTCCAACAGCCAATCTTCCGCTTCCCAAATCACGAATAGTTGAAGCCAGGCGCACATCTTCAGTTGTAAACAGGTCAGCTAGTTCCTTTGAAGGCGCGTAAATAATCTTTTGTTGTGTCCGATCAAAGAACGTATCCCCTAAACGGGCCTCCCCGGTACTTCTTTTGAATTTAAAGATAACTTCAGCAGTAGAAGTATTCAACCAGATATTTGGGTACTGAGTCATGGTTGCCAAACCTACTGCATTGATTGCCTGCGTAGAAGCACTGATAGCCGTAGCCCAATCCTTTGCATATAGGGCCGTTCTTGCCTTGATTGCATAAACAGCAGGTAAAGTAATTCTATTTACATTTGTTCCTGCACCGGTTGCCAGTAGCTGTTCAGCAGAAGCGAGGTCTTCACGGATCTTAGTGAACACTTCGCCTACAGTAAGCCGCGAAGGCTTGGAAATGATTGGCTCCGTCATGTAAGGAATTCCTTTGGAACCTGCATCATATCCTTCTGCATAGTTTATAAGCAGTTGCAGGTGACCGAAAGCCCTCAAAGCCAGCAACTCTCCACTTACTCTTTTTTTAGTTGCTTCTTCAACTGGTGTAGTGGTAGGCAGTTCATTTGCACCCTTCAAAATCCTGTTTACTCTGTCAATTGAATAAAAATACGCGTTCCATGCATTGGTAATTTCCCCTATACCAGGATCACTTTGCCACCGATATGCGATTACACCTCTGCCAGTATTGTTCTCTGTGGGCAGCGTTGCCTCATCAGAATAAATGGCATTTGCATAAATTTCATTATCATACCTGCTGGCGTTAAAACTCGCATAAACCCCTGTAATACCTCTTTCAATCCCGGCCCAATCTTTAAGTGCATTTTCTTCCAACACAAGATCAGGAGGTAGAACATCCAGCCTTTTCCCACAGGAAGAAAGTACCACAAAGGCAGCACCTATATATATAATTTTTCTGAATTTATTTTTCATACTTAAATGTAGTTTCAATGATTATAAACTAATATTCAGTCCAACAGTGAATGTACGTGCAGCGGGATACTCAAACAACGAAATGTTGTTGCTGTCTTCGGGATCGAAGCCGGTCCATTCGGTCCAGGTGTACAGGTTCTGTCCCTGGGCGAAAACGGATATCGCAGAAACACCCTTCATTTTTGAAACAATTGTGGCAGGAAGATTATAACCTACGCGCAGATTTCTGAAGCGCAGATAAGATGCATCCTGTATATCTTTCGAAGAAAATGAACGCGAAGATCCATAACGTTGAATATTCGTAATATCACCGGGGTTTCTCCACCTGTCAAGCAGTTTCACAGATTGGTTACTGGTACCGAAAGTAGGGGTTTCATTAAAGAAGTCTTCGTTGTTAAACCTTTTTGCACCCTGAGAGAATGTAAAGAATGCCTCAGCGAAAAGACCTTTATAATTCACATTAGCATTGAAACCCCCATTAATTTTAGCGAGCCAGGTTCCAAACTCTGCAACACTTTGAGTAGCGGAGTTGTATAAATTGGTCAACTTTCCATCAGTCGTATAATAGAGTGGGTCACCCGTAGCGGCATCCACTCCTGCCCAGCGGGGAATATAGTGCGTTCCCAGGGGTAATCCTACGCGGATAATTGAAGTACCCGACTCGTATTCATTGACCTGCCCCAAACTGGTAATTTCATTGTCATTGTAGGCAAATGATCCACCTACGCTGATGATAAGATCCTTAGTAGAAACGAGGTCTGAGTTTAATCCAACCTCGATTCCCCTGTTGCGCATTGAGCCGGCGTTGATATCAATTGACGCAACACCGGAAGTTGCTGATAATTGTTGGTCAACAAACAGGTTGTCGGTTACCTTATTGTACAGCTCAATAGAGCCGCGCAGCTTTCTGTTGAGAATATTGAAATCAAGCCCGATATTGGTTGTTTTAGCATATTCCCAATCAAGGGTCAGGTTTCCAAGTTCTGTGGCCACCAAACCACTTGCCCCTTCATAAGAGGTGGCTCCATACCTTGTGAGGTAATCCCACCGGCCTGGAATAGGGCTTGCTGTAAGTCCATAACTTGCTCTTAGTTGCAGGTCGGAAACCCAGCCAATATTATCCATGAAATTTTCTTTCATCAAATTCCAAGATGCACCTACAGCCCAGAATGGGTTCCATCTGTTGTTCTCGGGCATCTGCGTGGTACCATCATACCTTACACTTCCATTGAAAGTGAACCTGTCAGCAAAAGTGTATTTCGCGATCATCATTCCAGATTGAATCGCTTCCATATCCCTTCCTCCCGACAAAGAAGGTATAAATCCGTTCGTGTTGGTTCCGGCAGTGATACCTGCAGGCGTATTCAGAACGAGAGGGTTTATTCCGAAGCCTGTATATCCAAAGGAACGGAAATTCGTTTTCATGGTCTCATAAAGCGCTGTAACATCTACAAGGTGATCTGAACCGAATCGCTTATTATAATTGAACCCAGCATTTCCCGTCAATTGAAGACGCCTGTTCACCGTTTCACCAAAAGATCCCTGGCCACCTGTTGAATTACTGCCGGTAAAACTTGTAGGATCGACAAGACGCTGTGTCATCCTTTCTCTGAAATCAAGTCCAAGTGTTGTAATGAACGAAAGGTCTTCCAAAATCTTATAACGGAGATTCGTAGAGAGAACACCTTTTAATTCATTCCTTAAACTGGTAGTAGCCAGCACGCGTTCCAATGCCGTAGAACCTTCACGTTGATCGTAAATTAACTGACGTGATGCCGTTCCTGGTACAAATGGGTTCGATCCACTGGGACCAGAAGTATTTCCTGAATGGTAAAGCGTTCCGTTTATATAGGGTGACTCATATGGCAACGCATAGTACGCCGCGGCAAACGGGTTCACTACTGCACTGGTATTTTCCGATTCAATAAAACTACTGGTGGAATAGTTAATGCTTGAACTGATTGAAGCAGTAAGTCTATCGCCCCTGAAATCAAGGTTATTGCGTAGAGAATACCTTTCAAGCTCAGACCTAAGCGCTGTACCTTCCTGTTTAAAATAGTTCAAAGCAGAGAAGAAACTTACTCTTTCACTTCCGCCTGAAGCAGAAACATCGTATTCCTGGAACTTTCCTTCTCTGAAGAAAATATCTGTCCAGTCAACATTACTGTTCCTTAAGCTATCCAAAATAAAATCTGCACGTTGGCGCTGAGCTGGGGTAAAGCCGGCAGTGGCAGGGTTCTTTGCAGAAAGGTACCATCCCGGACCATAACTAAGCCCTTGCTCTTCCCCAATTTCCTCTTCGAACTGAATTCTTTGTTGAGAATTCATCATAATGAACTTAGGTGTAGTTCTTTGAGAAATACCGTATTGAGACTTTACATTAAAAGTAAGTCTTTCCCGGCCACCACGTTTTGTCGTGATTACTATTACACCATTTGATCCTCTTGATCCATAAAGAGCGGCGGCTGTAGCGTCTTTCAATACATCCACGCTGGCTATATCTCCGGGGCTGAGTGATGCAAATGCGGCGGGTTCAATTGGAATTCCATCCATGATATACAATGGTGTTGTAGTACCATTGATAGATGTTGCACCACGAATAATCACGTTTGCCGCAGAACCAGGCTGTCCCGAACCTGCGGTAACCCAAACACCTGGTGCCCGTCCCTGAAGGATTTGGTCAATACTACCATTGGGAACCTGATTAATCGCTTTTGCATCCACTTTTGCAGTGGCACCAGCATAATTAGATCTTTTCTCCCTCGTATAACCAGTGATTACCACATCCTCCAATGCCGCAGAAGCACCGGTAAGCACCACGGTATAATTACTCATGGCGCCTGTCAGGTTCACCGCTTTGGGTTCAAAGCCAATAATTGAAAACAATAACTGAGTAGTATTCGAAGGCACTGAAACAGAAAAGCTACCCTCCGCATCTGTCGTCCCACCAATCTGGGAACCTTTTGCTAAAACTGTAACATTGGGAATGGGAGTACCTTTTTCATCCAGGACCTTTCCTGTAATTGTCCTGTTTTGGGCGTAAGCGTTGCCCAAAACGGCAATTACTCCGAGCAGGAGTAATACAAGTTTTCTCATAATGATGTTTAATTTAAGTGAAAATCCAGCCTTCTTAGCCCGTTTTTTAACGCACGGTTAACGCTAATTTAACGGATAGACTGCAAATTTAACAATTTCGCTGCTTGGGAAACTGGGTAAAAAAACGTTAACTATCATAAAGGCATCATGAACAGCTATCAAGAAAAGAATAAGCCATCCCGAGAGGGGATGGCTTATTAAATATAATTTGTTATGTAATTAACTACCAGCCATTATTCTGAGCTTCCCTCAGATTGGGATTGATGGTCACATCATTTGTTGGCAAGCCCCAAACAAATTTGTTGTCATCAGCAGGTATACTCAGCCCCTGGTAAAACGCACCAGTTGTTATTGTCGCTGTATTTTGAGGCGCCCTTCTGGTAAAGCCCTCATGCCAGCGCTTCAAATCGTCCAACCGGAATCCCTCAAAAGCCAATTCCCGGAAACGTTCGTCTTTTATTTGCTGCAAAAGCGCAGCACCAGATATTCCTGAAAGTGCAGTGAGGCCTCTTGCAGTTCTCAATGCATTTAAAGAAGTAAGTGCGGCAGCCTCGCCAGACGCACCAGATCTGGCACCAGCCTCTGCCGAAATAAGATACATTTCTGCTATCCGGAAGATTTTGGGGGCATGTTGGTAGTTCGTAGCTGCAGCAGTAAACAGGGCCGGATTTCCGGGATACTTATTAACGAGGATAGTACCAGGATAATCAGTTCCCATAATCAGCACATTTTTCGCCTGAAAATATGCTGCCTTACGAATATCGTTATTAGCATACATATCTATTACCCATTGAGAGGGAATAAAGTCTGGCGTGAACTTTTGAGTTTGCGCATTGTATCCCAGATAAATTGCATTTGTATTAGCAAGTTCATTTGGTTTACTTACCGCACTTTGGAAAATAACTTCCTGCGCAAGGTCTGTGGTCCACATTGCCGTAAAATTAGCCTGATCGGTAATCAATGGATAAGTTCCGGTTGCAATCAAAGCATCAGCTGCTGCTTTAGCTCCGGCCCAATCCTGCATATGAAGCTTAACCCGTGCTTCAAGCGCAAGTATTACATCTTTATTGATACGTGTCGCACCTTTTGCCCCTGTAGTCGCAGACAACAAACCCTTAGCTGTGCCAATATCAGAGATAATCTGGTCGTAGACTTCTTTTACGCTGGCCCTTCCTGGCATAGCGTTCGGATCATACTCCAGCAAAAGGGGCACACCAGGATCAGTAGACGCACTTGCCGGCTCATATGGTTTTCCCCAACGCAAAATCAACCGATGATAGTAGAACGCTCTCATAAAGTAAAGGTCGCCCTTGTATTTATTGAGTTCAGTTGTTTCAGCTGCTGAAGCCGGTACAATCTGTTCAAACCCTTCAATGGCCAGATTGACATTATTCAGGCCCGAATAATATCCAGCCCATGTGTCTCTGATGGTGTAATCATCAGCAAGAAAACCATCCCACCGATGCGGATTTCCATTCCGGTTACCAAATTCGAGTGATGCATTTAGTTGATCTGCCTGAACATCCGTTGAATAAGTATATATACCATATACACGCCCTCTTAATTGAGCATAAAGTGACGTATTCCAGGATTTCGCATCCTTTAATGTTTTAAAGGACTGGCTTAACTCAATATCCGAGTAAGGGAATTTATCCAGCTTTTTCTCGCAGGCTGCTAATGAGAACATCATGAGTGCGCCGGCAATATATTTAAATTTGTTGATTTTCATAATCTGTTAATTTTTACTTCCTGAACACGAATTAAAATTGTAGATCAAGTCCAAAGCTATATTGCTTTGTATTGGGGTTCACGCCAAGCGTCAGGTTGGAATCCACTTCAGGGTCAGGTCCTGAATACTTGGTAAAAGTGAGAAGGTTTCTTCCTGTAGCATATACCCTGGCCCCTTTCAGAACTTTTGTCCCTTTCACCATTGATGCAGGGAAGGTGTATCCAACAGTAAGTGCTTTCAACCTGAGGAATGATGCGTCTTCTATCAAACGGCTGTCAAACTGTGTGAACTGAGTACCATACTTCGGAAATCTCGCCACATCGCCAGGAGCCTTCCAGTAATCAAGAATAACGGTGGACTGGTTGAACCCTGGGAATTGTGTTGGGTTCTCAAAAAAGTACCGGTCGTTATTGATGAGATATTTGCCTTGTGAAAAGCTGAAATCAGACTGAAGATAAAAACCACTATATCCAGCAGAGAGGCCGAAGCCGCCATTGAAAGGAGGATATCTTTTAATACCTGTATTCTGTTGTAAAGCAGTAGGATTAAATGTCGTGGTCACATTGTCTTTATCCTGCCTTGGATTTACGATTTCATCAGGATTCTCATTGGGAAGATACCACTCCGGTAAACCTGTTTCTGAATTTACTTGCGCAAACACTGGATAGAAGTAAGAAACAGGTTGTCCAACAGCCCAAGATACCCCGGTATTTGGAATGATCCAATATTGCTTGCCCTGGAAAAGTTCTGTAACCTTGTTATTGTTGTAGTTGAAGTTAATGTATGGGGTAATGTAAGCCTTCTTAGACTTATACACATCTCCGCTGATAGAGAGGTCGATACCGCTGTTTTTCAAGGAACCAACGTTGTCGATAACGCTTGAAAATCCAGAAGTGTAGGGATAGGGCACATCAATCAACATATCCTTAGTTACCCTGTCATAATATTCAACAGTAATATTAGCCCTGTTGAAGAGGGAGAAATCCAATCCGAAGTTGGCCTGTGTCTGACTCTCCCATGAAAGCAATGGGTTTCCGGGGGAACTTACAGCAAATCCTGTTTGGTTCTCATACTGATTGGTCCCTACAAGTCCAAGACTTTGATAGTTTCCAATAGCAGAGTTGCCGCTTGTTCCATAACTTGCTTTTACTGTCAAATTGCTTAGCCAGCTTACATTTGAAAGGAACTCCTCCTCTGAAGCCTTCCACATACCGCCCACAGACCAGAAGTTCGCCGTGCGGTTGTCTCTACCAAACCTGGATGATTTGTCCTGACGGAAAGAAACATCAAAATAATATTTCTCATCGAAGTTGTAGTTAATTCTGCTGAAATAGGAAAGGTAAGAGTACTCTGATTTAGACGAACTCGCATCCCTGTTGCTCGGACCATTAGAGATTAAGACAAGTCTGTCATCGGTTTGGCCCGTTGAAGAACCACTGAAAGCGGTAGATACAAAATCAATATATTCATTACCTGCGAGCGCAATGAAATTATGCTTGCCTTGAATGTCAAATTTATATTCAGCAGTATTGTTGATGGTGCGCATAACGCCACGTGAGAAACTTTCACTTACTGACCCGTTATTAAGCGAAGTAACATTTGATGGCAGACGAATAGAATTAGAGCGGTAATCATAAGCATCCATACCCACCTGTGTCTTGAGCGTTAGTGCTTCGATGGGATTGATCTGAATGTATGCATTTGGATTGAACTGGGCATTGTTTCCTTCTGAAGGATTTTTATCAGCCAGATATTTAGGGTTATACCTGTTCCATCCGGGTATCAGGTCCGGGTACTCAACTCCGTTCGCATCAACAGGAGAATAAAAAGGAGCGGCAAGCAGTGCTAGCCCTCTATTTGTACTGTTTGTTCCGTAAGGATTGGTTTGTCTTTTATCGAAACCGCCAGAAAGATTAAGCCCAAGTTTAAGCCACTTATTAACCGTGGTTGTTATATTTGATCTGAGTGTATATCTTTCAAAGTCTGACCTGTAAGCTAATCCTTCTTGTTTGAAATATCCTCCGGAAATGTAATAAGTGGTTTTGCCGCCACCACCGGAAATCGAGAGATTACCCTGGTACATTGGAACATTGTCCTGATAGTATGCTTTATACCATTTTGTATCAAAGGGAAATTGTGTAAGCAATGTATCAATCTGTCCCCTTCTCCTGTAACCTGTTTCCACCCAGAAATCAGTCAACTGCTTTGTATTCATAAAGCCGTTGAAAAAGTCTGTATTAATCAGGTTGGAAACACCATACTGCGTTTGAAGAGAGATGGTAGATTCTCTGGCACTCCCTTTTTTTGTAGTGATATAAATCACGCCATTTGCAGCACGGGAACCATAAATCGCTGTAGCTGATGCGTCTTTAAGTACTGAAATACTTTCAAAATCCTCAGGATTTAAACTGATAATTGACCCTCCGTCAACTGGTATTCCGTCCAACACATAGAGCGGTGTAGAACTTGCGCCCAAAGAACCCACGCCGTGAATACGTAGTGAAGATGTTGCAGATGGCTCTCCGTTGGAAGTGAATACCTGCAAACCGGCAACCTTACCTTGCAGCGCATCAAACGCATTTGCGGTTGGCCGCTCCCTGATTGTCTCAGAACCCACCTTAACAATAGATCCAACAACAGATCCTAATTTTCTTCCAGAGCCATATCCAACAACCACGATACTTTCCATTTCGTTGGTCATCGCCGCCAACTCAATGTTAATAGAAGATAAATTGCCAATCGTTATTTCCTTGGATTCCATCCCTACTGCTGAAACAATCAGAATTTTTGCTGTAGCAGGAACAGAAATACTAAATGAACCAGATTCAGAAGAGGAAGTGCCGGCATTTGAGCCTTTAATTACAACTGAAGCGTTGGGAACCGGATTCCCCTTATCATCTGTTACTTTCCCGGTAATTGTACGGGTTTGTGCCAGGAGCTGCCCGCATAGGAGCAACACTCCCAGCAGGAGCATTACAAGTTTTCTCATGTGTGTGAAGATTTTAGTTTTGATGGTTAATGTGACGTAACCACCCAGTAATTGACAGCAAATGTATAGGCTGTGCTGCTTAAAAAATTCAATTTCTTAATTTTTTTTTAACATAATTTATTAGGTTATGCAAGAAAAATAAATCAACAAATTGATTTTCAACTACTCATGATTAAATATCAAGGAAAGTTAAGGAGTGGTTAAGGGAATATTATGCCACCTATTCTTATCGAAGTCAAGCACTCAACCCGACTTTTTTACCACTCATCATTCTCTACATCGCCTCCTTGCTCGTGCTGATCAGCAAGGCAGGTAACAACACAAGATTCGTGACGGTGGCCACAATCAACGTAAGCCCTGTAAGCCAGCCCAGCGCCAGCGTACCGCCAAAACTGCTGAAACAAAAGATCACAAACCCGGCAATCAAAACCAGTGAAGTATAGATGATGCTGATGCCGGTATGCCGGATGGTTTCCACCACCGTTTTGTGTTCGCTATTCTGGTGAAGTGGTAACTCCTGTTTGTAATTGACCAGGAAGCGGATCGTTACATCAATTGCGATACCCAATGCAACACTGAAAATAAGTACTGTAGAGGGTTTCAACGGAACACCCGCCCAGCCCATCACACCGGCCGTTACCAGCAACGGAATAATATTAGGCACGAGAGAACAAATGAGTATCCGCAGGGAACGGAAAAGATACAACATACACAAAGCGATGAGCAGGAAGGCCCAGAAAATGCTTTCTTTCAGTCCATCGATGATGAAACTGCTGCCTTCCAGGAATGTAACGCTGGTACCCGTGAACTTCACCTGGTACTGAGCGGTATCGAAAAGTTGCTCCGCACGCAACCTGGCTGAATCCAGTACAAGAGGTAAGGCACTGCTGCCGATATCTGCCATCTGAACGCTCATGCGCGCCTGGCGACGTGTGCTGTCCATAAAACTGGACAACAGTTTCGAGAAGGTGTTGTCGTTGGCGGAACCGCCTTTCTGCGGACGAAGGTATTCAGCTACAAAAGCGCCGTCGAAGCTGTTCGGAAGCGCGTAACTGAGGCTGTCACCTTCATAGAAAGCCTGCCGTGCAAATTTCAGCCCTTCTCCCAGGTACAATGGACGCGCCATATCCGGGCGGGCGCCGAGGTACATGGCCAGGGAATCCATCTTCTCAAAGATGGACAATGCACGCATGCCGGCGAAGCCGTTTTTCTTTTTACTGTCTATTACAATTTCCAGCGGCATGATGCCCTCGAAATGTCTTTCGAAGAATTTCAGATCGGTATAGATTTTATCCTGTTTGGGAAGATCATCCACAATGAATCCTTCCGACCTTAATTTGAATATGCCCACAAGGGCAACCAGCACAATGAGCGTGGTATAAGCATAGATGAACCTCCGGCGGTGCAGTGCCCACCGCTGCAGGCGGGTAAGCAGCCCGTTCAGCCAGTTGTTATCGAGGTATTTCGTGTGCCTGTTTTTGGGAGCAGGCAGAAAACTAAGCGCACCCGGAATAAGCACCAGGGAGATGAAGAAAATCACCATGATATTGATACCGGCCACTACGCCAAACTCGCGCAAAATCTCGCTTCTGGTGAGCGCGAATACCGCGAAACCAATGGCGGCGGCGATATTGCAGAATAAAGTGACCACACCCATTTTGGCGATCATCTGGACAATGGCGCTGTTCTTTTCTCCTGTTTCACGGTAAGCCGTATGGTATTTGTTCAGGAAATAAATGCAGTTGGGAATCCCGATCACCACAATCAACGGTGGGATCAGGGCGGTAAGCAAACTGATCTTATACCCGAAAAGGTCCATCGTGCCCATGCTCCACACGACACTCACCAACACTACGGCCAGACTGAGTACCATCGCAGAAACGGAGCGGAAAAACACCAGTAAGATCAGTGCGGACAACACCAGTGATCCGATGAGGAAAAAACGCATTTCTTCCTGTATCCTCAACCCAACCACGGTGCGGATATAGGGCAGTCCGCTCAACATCATTTCCGTCTGGTGCTTTTTGCCGAATACTTCTGTTTCGGCGGCGATGGCCGCAATCACATCATTTCTTTTTTTGGAGGCCACCACGTCACGGTTGATGCGCAGTCCCATTAAGTAGGTGTGTGCGGAAGGGTTGTAGAGAATGCCTTTGTAAAATGGAAGTCCCAGAAAAACAGTAGCGGCGCTATCAAGTGTGTTCGCGGCAAGCGTTCCGACCGGGAAGATGGGAACGGCCTTCAGTTTACTGGTATTGGTATCCTTCACGAGGTTCACTGCATCCGGCACACTGAGTATGCCTTCGACCCCATTTATTTTACGGAGTTTTTGCTGAAGGGCCCTGTAATCATTGAAAAAGGAAGGTTCGAAGAAGGTATTTTTTTGCAGTCCTATCACCATCATATTACCGTCTTCACCGAAGGTAGCCCTGAAATCCTGGTAATCCTGGTAGCGGGGATTATCGGTAGGAATGGCGCGCGTAAACTCGTAACTGAGCTGCACCTTAGCGGCGCGATAGCCCATAAAAGCAGTGCCCGCAGCAAGCAAAATCAGCAATACTATCCTGTACCGAAGCACGCCTTTACCAAGTTTAAGCCACATTGATCTCCATTTTGAAGGGCAAAGAAAATACAATTCAACGGATCATAGCCGGAGATTTATCCAGTATTTTTGACCTATGCTGAGAATGTACACCCTGATGCTGATGGTTTTGTGCTGCCACCTCTTGTATGGCCAGCAGGTGCCTATAGGGGTTTGGCAGGAACATTTTCCCTGGCGCAAGGCGCTTTTCACGGGCACTTCAGGCAATAAGGTGTTTTGCGCAACCAGTTCCGGGTTGTTTGCCGTATCCATTCCCGGGAACGAACTTACCAGACTGCATAAAATGAATGGCCTCTCCGGAACGGGAATCACAGCCGCAGGTATGGAAGAAAGCTCCGGCACCATTGTACTGGTGTACACCGACGGCGGAATTGATATCGTAACAGACAACAGTATTACTTATATACCCGATCTTAAACTGGCAACAGGATACGGCAACAAAAACGTGTACCATGTAAGCTGCCGCAACAACAAAGCCTATCTTTCAACAGGCTTCGGCATCCTCGTACTTGACCTTGCACGCAGGGAAATACAGGACACCTGGC
>CAMLRX010000029.1 GCA_946482545.1 uncultured Flavihumibacter sp.
GGGGAGAGGGGCATAGCCCCTTGATTAAACTTTGTATCTTTTAAGGTACTATCTTTTTTGTGCGGTGCAGTATAATCTATCATTCAAAATCCATCATCCAAAATTACACGCCCATCGTTCTTCCCATGATCTCAATTGCCCGGTTGCCTTCTGTTCCAAGATCTTCCGTGAAATTGTTTACGTACAATTCAATGTGTTGCCGCATTACTTTTTCTTCCATTTCCTGCGCATGTTCTTTCACGTAAGGAGATAAGGTTGGATAGGATTTCCAGGAGAGCGCCAGGCTTTCCCGGATCATTTTATTCAGTGCTGCATGTACTACGGAACCTAATCCTTTCCGGGCAACGATCCCGCCCAACGGGATGGGGGCGCCGGTTTGTTCTTCCCAATGTGCGCCAAGGTCCATCACCAGGTGGAGTCCTTTTTCCTGGTAGGTAAACCTGTTTTCGTGGATGATCACACCCAGGGGGAATGCCCCTGAAAGCACTTTTTGTTCGATGTCAGAAAATACCACAGGCGTTTTCTTTTCAGCATAGGGAAAAGCGAACCGGAGCAGCATGTGTGCCGTGGTATGCCATCCGGGGATGGCAATGTCCATGGAAGCGATCTGTTCTTCGATGTTGGGAATTGGTTCGCGGCTGATGAGCAACGGGCCAACGCCTTTACCCAATGCGCTGCCTGCCTGCAATAGCGTGTATTCATTTTTTACCGAGAACCAGGCATTGTAGCTGAGTTTGGTAATGTCGAGTTTGCCTTGCAGCGCCCATTCGTTCAGGGTTTGCACATCTTCGAGTACGGGTTTGAATTGGAATGGACCCGTATCGATACCGCCGTTTATGAGCGCGTCGAAAATAAAGGTGTCGTTCGGGCAGGGACTGAAGCCTATCGTGAGTTCCATTGCTGAAGTATATTTTCGAGTAAATCTGGAAGCTGGTGGTTGAGCAGGGTGATGGCTTCTTTCAGTTGCCATTTTTCTTTATCGCGTTCGCCTACCATATTAGAAATAGCACGCAACTGGATAAAGGGAATACCTGCGGAAAGCGCCGCGAAATGCAATGCGGCACCCTCCATGGATTCGGTGACGGCCCCGTATTTTTCCCGGAACCAGGCTGTTTTTTCACTGTTCGTACTGATCTCGTTCACGGTAATGCCTTTCACCACCGGGATGCCTTCCGGAAATGGTCCATTGTTTTCGAGCCATCCGTTGCGGTAGGGGAAAACATCGGGTTGAAGGCCCATATCGGTCAGGTGCCGGTAACCGATGGATTCCTTCACGCAGGTGTCGGCCACAAGATCATGAGAAATTGCCACCAATGTTCCCGGCGGATATTCCGTGGAGAAACTACCTGACACACCAGCCTGTACCAGAAAATCCGGCCGGTTCCGTTCAATTTCCCTTGTAATGCAATGGGTGGCGGCCATAATACCCACCCCGGAAACAAGCGTGGAAAGGCGGAAATTACCACAGCGGGAAAGATCGGCTATTTTTTCGCCGGAAGCATTGATTTCGAATGAAGTAGAGGCGATCAAACATACATTCATCCCGCTAAGTTCGTGAAATCAGCGCAATACATTCACCGGAAATATTACCTTTGCAAAAATTTCGGGAAGGCTATGGTGTATTTGACCCGTGTAGAACATTTCAATGCTGCGCACAAACTTTATAATCCCAGGTGGTCGCCTGAGCAGAATGAAGCTGTGTTCGGCAAATGTGCCAATGCGAACTGGCATGGGCACAACTATGAATTGTACGTTACATTTAAAGGTGAGCCAGACCCCGATACCGGTTTTCTATACGATGTGAAGAAACTGAGCGAGCTCATCCGGATCCATGTGATCGAACACCTCGATCACCGGAACCTTAACATGGATGTGCCGTTCATGAAAGATAAGATGTGCTCTACTGAAAACCTGGCCATCGCCATCTGGAACCAGTTGGAAGGACAATTGCCAGCAGGTGTGCAATTACATTGCATCAAACTTTACGAGACGCCCAGGATTTACGTGGAGTATTTCGGTAGTTAAACTTTTCTGCCGGAAAGTTTAAACAAAATCCTGCTGGTCCTGTTATATTCTCACTTTTCACGGTGGCTTGAACGGCAAACTTCCGTTGCAGCGCCGGTTAATGCCGGATTACGGCTTAAATTCAATTATGGGACATAAAACAGCAGTATTCAGGAAAGAACATTTTAACGCGGCGCACCGGCTTCACGTAGAAGAATGGTCCGCGGAAAAGAATGCTGAACTGTTCGGAAAATGTAACCTGCCGCACTACCACGGACATAATTATGAACTGGTGGTGAAAGTAGTGGGCTATCCTGATCCTGTTTCCGGTTACCTGATCGATATGAAAGTGTTGTCGGAACTGGTGCAAAGAGAAGTGTTGGAACATTTCGACCATAAAAACCTTAACCTGGACGTGCCTTTTTTCAAAAACATCAATCCCTCCGCGGAAAATATTGCCGTGGTCATTTTTAACCTGCTCCGCCCGCATATTCCGGCAGAGATTGATCTCCAGGTGCGTTTATACGAAACCGAAAGAAACTTTGTAGAATACCCCGCCAACATATAAATCAACAGAAAACAATTCCGATGGCATACAAGAAAACAGAGCAGTACGATGAAACGGTTACTGCCGGCCTTATGGAAAACTATACCAGCGCACTTTCTTTACTGGGAGAGGATCCTGACAGAGAAGGACTTTTGAAGACGCCGGAGCGCATGGCCAAAGCAATGCAGTTCCTTACCCAGGGCTACCAGATGAACGCGTACGATATCCTGAACTCCGCCAAATTTCACGAAGAAGTGAACGAAATGGTGATTGTGAAAGATATCGAACTGTACAGTATGTGTGAGCACCACATGTTGCCTTTCTTCGGCAAAGCGCATATTGCGTATATCCCTAACGGATATATCACGGGATTGAGCAAACTAGCCCGCGTGGTAGACGTGTACGCCCGCCGCCTGCAGGTGCAGGAAAGGCTTACCAACCAGATTCTCGATGCCATCAGGGATACCCTTCAGCCTTTGGGCGTGGCGGTGGTAATTGAAGCGTCGCATCTTTGTATGATGATGCGCGGTGTACAAAAACAGAACTCCGTTACTACCACATCCGCTTTCTGGGGGGAATTTGAAAAGAACGAGACAAGAAGCGAGTTCATCCGGCTGATAGGGTCGAAGCTGCACTAGGGTATTTAATAATTGCCTAATTTCGCTGCCCTAATACCTAGTAGATGAACAAACACGCCTATATTTTTCCCGGCCAGGGAGCACAGTTCCCGGGGATGGGAAAAGAATTGTATGAAACGAACCCGCTTGCCAGGGATATCTTTGAGAAAGCCAATGAAATCCTTCGCTTTCGTATTTCCGATATCATGTTCAATGGAAGCGCTGAAGAACTGAAGCAGACCAATGTGACGCAGCCCGCGGTATTCATTCATTCTGTCGCGGCCTACAGTTCCCTTACTGATCCGAAACCTGATATGGTGGCAGGACATTCTTTGGGAGAATTTTCCGCACTGGTCGCCAATAAAACACTTTTATTTGAAGATGCCCTGAAACTCGTGTCTATCAGGGCCTCTGCGATGCAGCAGGCATGTGAACAGACGCCATCTTCCATGGCCGCTGTACTGGGAATGGAGGATGATAAAGTTGAAATGATCTGCGCGAAGGTGCAGGAAGAGTCTGGTGAAATTGTGGTGCCTGCCAATTACAACTGCCCCGGGCAACTCGTGATCAGCGGAACAACCAAAGGGGTGGAGCTGGCGTTGGTGGCCTTAAAAGAGGCAGGCGCGCGTAAATCACTGCTGTTGCATGTGAGCGGTGCGTTCCATTCGCCATTGATGCAACCAGCCTGGAATGAACTTTCCGGCGCTATTGAACATACAAAGTTTGAAACACCAATATGTCCTGTTTATCAGAACGTGGTGGCTGCTCCGGTGATGAACCCCGATGAGATTAAAGTAAATCTTGAAAATCAGTTGACTGGTGCCGTTAGATGGACACAAAGTGTGGAAGCCATGTTGAAAGATGGTGCGGTTGAATTTACTGAAAGTGGTCCTGGCCGTGTATTACAGGGATTGGTGCACAAAATCAATAAAGACGTTAAAGTTAACAGCGTACACTAAAAAGAGATGGCGCAGTTCACCCACTCGCCATCCAGCTTCGCTCCATATTTTTGATAGAATCGTATGGCAGGTTCGTTCCATTCCAACACCTGCCATACCATTCCACTCAATCCTTTTTCTTTGCCGTCGGCAATCAGGGCATCGAACAACATTTTACCCAGTCCTCTTCCCCGCATGGCTTCAGTAACCAACAGGTCTTCCAGGTACAAACGCTGCCCTTTCCAGGTGCTGAACCGGATATAATAGAGCGCAAAACCTTCCACTTTCCCATTTACTTCGGCTACCCATGCCCACCATACGGGGTGGGGACCAAATCCGCTTTCTACAAAATGTTCCGGGGAAACGGTTACTTCTTCGGGTGCTTTTTCATACACCGCCAGTTCGTGGACCAGTTCAAGAATACGGGTGCAATCTTCGCGCTGCGCGCGTCTGATGGTAACGGACATATTTATTGGAGCGCGTTTGCTATATCGGTGAGAATATCCTCTATGTTTTCGATCCCCACACTCATGCGGATCAGCCCGTCGGTAATGCCGGAAGCGATTCTTAATTCGCGCGGAACGCCGTAATGCGTCATACTTGCAGGGTGGCTCACCAGTGTATCCGTAGTACCCAGCGAAACTGCTTTCGTACAGAAACTGAGTTGATTGATGAACTTCATACCACCTTCTATGCCGTCTTTCAGTTCGAAACTCAGCATGGGGCCGGGATGACGCATTTGCCGGGATGCCAGCGCATGGTCCGGGTGATGAGGAAGACCTGTATAATTTACTTTCGCGATCGCGGGATGTTTATCCAGGAATTCTGCTACGGCCATCGCGTTGCTGCAATGCCGGTCCATTCTAAGTTCCAGGGTTTTGATCCCATTGATGAGCAGGTATGCGTCGAACGGGTTGGCATTGCCGCCCAGCAGCCTGTACCATTTCAAAACCGTTGTGTTCATCGCCTGGATGTCTTTCCCTACAAGAACGCCACCAATGGCAGTACCATGGCCATTCAGGTATTTGGTGGTGGAATGAAATACATAATCTGCACCCATTTTGAAAGGCTGTTGCAGGTAGGGCGTGGCGAAAGTATTGTCCACGGAAACTTTCACCTGGAAACGTTGCGCCACGGTGCAGATCATTTCAATATCCACGCATTGGAGTGTAGGGTTGGCTGGTGTTTCGAGGTGTATCCAACGGATGTTCGGGTCGTTCTTTAGCAGTTGTTCCAGATCATCCGCATTGTCGAGGCGATGCAACAATGTTTCTATGCCCATTGGTGGCAACACGCGGTGCAATAATTCGTGTGTGCCGCCATACAGGGAGAAATGCGATAATACTTTATCTCCGGCTTTCAGGTTGGCTAGGAACATGGTGGTCATGGCTGCCTGTCCGCTGGCGTGCAGCAGGGCCTTCAACTGGATGCGGTCCCCGTCCTTATCGGCTATACCGAATCCCTCCAGAGCGCAAATCTTTTCTTCCGCTTCGGTAAAATTGGGATTCCCCCAGCGGGTATAGATGTACCCTGGTTCTTTTCCTTCAAAGCGCAGCATGCCCTGTTCCGCAGAATCAAAAGTGAAGGTTGACGATGCGTAAATGGGCGTAAGGTGCGCGTTATTGGGATCAGGTTGGTGACCGGCATGGATGGCGGTGGAGCCGAAACCTGAAAGCTGTTGTTTGCTCATGTTCGTATTTATGAATGAAGGGAAGGCTTGTTAGTAGGCCCATTTAACCCAGATGGCACCCCATGTGAATCCGCCGCCGAAGGCCGCGAGCACCAGGTTGTCACCTTTCTTCAATTGTGATTCCCATTCCCAGAGACACAACGGTATGGTGGCCGCGGTGGTATTGCCGAAGCGTTGGATGTTCAGCATTACCTTATCGTGGGAAAGTCCGATCCTGTCGGCGGTGGCATCGATGATCCTTTTATTGGCCTGATGGGGTACCAGCCAGGCGATGTCGTCACCGGTGAGGTTGTTGCGTTCCAGGAGTTCATAGCTAACATCGGCCATTCCTTTAACGGCGGCTTTGAATACCGGCTGACCTTCCTGGTAGGCGTAGTGCATTTTTTTATCCACGGTTTCATGGGAAGCGGGATTCAATGAGCCACCGGCTTTCATGTGCAGGTGGGGGGCGCCGCCACCATCGCTGCGCAGAATACTGTCTATGATGCCCAATTCCGGGTCGGTGGAAGGTTCCAGTAACACGGCACCGGCTCCGTCTCCGAAAATAATGCAGGTGGCGCGATCGGTATAGTCGATGATAGAACTCATTTTATCAGCGCCCACTACTACAACTTTTTTATACCGTCCGCTTTCGATCAGCGAAGCTCCTACCGAAAGAGAATAGAGGAACCCGCTGCATGCGGCGGCCAGGTCGAATCCCCAGGCGTTTACCGCGCCCAATTTGTGGCAGGCGAGGTTGGCGGTGGAAGGGAAAACCATATCTGGTGTAACTGTCCCCACGATCAGGCAATCTATTTCAGAGGGATCAATCCCTCTTTTGCGGCACAGTTCCTGCACTGCCGGCACCACCATGTCGGAGGTCGCCTTTCCTTCGCCCTTCAGTATTCTTCTTTCCTCCACACCCGTACGGGTACGGATCCATTCATCTGTGGTGTCTACCATCTTCTCCAGGTCGGCGTTCGTAAGTCTGTCTTCCGGAACATAGCCTCCCACCGCTGTAATGGCGGCAGTGATCTTATTCGTCATGAAACGTGGTTTAAGTTTTTTTCAAGAATGGGTGTAAAATTAAGGGAAATCCTATTTTCGCAGTATGATCGCCTTTCTGAAAGGAAAATTTACGGTAAAAACGCCTGCCATTGCGCTGATGGATGTGCACGGCGTGGGATACGAAGTCCACATCAGCCTTCCAACCTATTCCTATATCCAGGATAAGGAGGAAGGTATGCTCCATACCTGGCTCCAGATCAGGGAAGATGCACACGTGCTGTACGGCTTTTATTCCCTCGAAGAAAAACAACTTTTCCTTCACCTCATCAGTGTTTCTGGCGTGGGCGCCGCTACGGCCCGGGTAATGCTTTCTTCGCAGAAGCCGGAAGATATTGTGGCCGCCATCACCCAGGGCAACGTGAAATGGCTGGAACAGATCAAAGGGATCGGGAAGAAGACCGCGGAAAGGATCATCGTGGAGCTGAAAGACAAACTTGGTAAACACAACACAACTGTTCATAATATTTCATTGCCGGCAGGCAATAGTTTGGAACAGGATGCGTTAAATGCGTTAATCGCGCTGGGCATTGCCCGAGCTACTGCCGAACAGGCCATTAAAAAGGTCCTCAAAGCAGATAATGGAACCGAAAACCTTGAAACCATCATCAAAAAATCCCTGCAAGCTATTTGAACCATTTCTACCCGTTAACACAAAACTAGTTTTGACCAGACGCGCTTTTCAAATACTAACAGCAACTTTGTTGGTTGCTACGGGGTGGGTTTTGTTTCAGCACAGGGCAATGGCCGCACCGTACAGAGCATTCCAACAACAGGATACCGCCAAAACTGCTGCAGATACGTTGAAGTATCCCCTCCGCGACCGGAAGGGCGATGCTATGACCAATCCGCAACGGAAAGGTTTCGATTTCAGGGATCCCTCCAACATCGAAAGAACAGTGGAGTATGATCCCAAAACCAATCAGTATTATATCGTTGAAAAGATCGGGACCCGGTATTACCGCAATCCCATCGCACTCAGTTTCGATGAGTTCCTCCAACTGAAAGGCAGGATGGATGAGGAAAGCTATTTCCGTCAGCGGGCCGCCACACTTTCCGACCTGAACCGGAAACTGGATAAACCCCAGTTGCAGATGCACGAGAGTTTCTTCAACCGGCTCTTCGGCAATGGCAAGGTGGATATCCGCCCGCAAGGGTATGTAGACATTATGGCCGGCTACCAGGGACAGAACATCAAGAACCCCACGCTGCCCGAACGCGCCCGCAGGAACGGCGGCTTCGATTTTGACCTGAATGCCAACCTCAATGTGATCGGTAATATCGGAGATAAACTCAAGCTGCCCATCAGTTACAATACACAGTCCACTTTCGATTTCGAGAACCAACTGAAACTCGATTACGTGGGCCGCGATGACGAGATCGTGAAACGTTTCGAAGCGGGGAACGTAAACTTCTCTTCCAAAGGAACCCTTATTCCGGGCGCCCAATCATTGTTCGGCGTAAAAACACAGATGCAGTTCGGTAAACTTTTCGTGACCGGCGTACTCGCCAACCAACGCTCTCAAAGAAGTTCGCAAACCACGCAGGGCGGAGCCGCCACACAAACTTTCGAGATTAAAGCAGACGAATACGAGGAGAACCGCCACTTCCTCCTGGGCCAGTATTTCCGGAACAACTACAATACCGCCATGAGCAACCTGCCCGTGGTGAACTCGCAGGTGCAGATCCTCCGTATGGAAGTGTGGGTCACCAACAGGAATGGCGCCACTACCGATACCCGGGATGTGGTGGGCCTGATGGATATTGGCGAAGCAGATCCTTTTAACGCGAACATCAATTCGCTGACCACTAACCAACTGCCCGATAACAATGCCAACGACCTTTATGGCCGACTGGTGCAGGATCCTTCCTCCCGGAGTCCGGCACTGGTACAAAGCAGGTTGAATGCTTTCGGATTGAGGCCGGTGGAAGATTTTGAAAAAACTTTCGCCAGGAAACTCCGCCCCGATGAATATTATTACAATCCGCAGATAGGCTTTATTTCGCTGATTCAGCAGCTCAGGGAAGATGAAGTGCTCGCGGTGGCTTACCAATACCAATTCAACGGCCGCGTGATCACGGTAGGGGAGTTCTCCCAGGATGTGCCGCCGGATACCACCAGCACTTTACCCGGCACCTCCAAAGTGCTGTTCCTGAAATTGCTGAAAGCTACTTCTCAACGGACTTATCTTCCACTCTGGGACCTGATGATGAAAAACGTATACGCCGTTGGCGCCTACAACCTGCAGCGGGAAGATTTCAAACTGAATATACTTTACCAGGAACCAAGTTTAGGCGAAAAGCGTTTTCTGCCTGAAGGTGATCTCGCAGGTGTGCCCCTGCTTACCGTGCTGAACCTGGACCGGCTCAACAACCAGAACGATCCGCAGCCCGATGGGGTGTTCGATTATATAGAAGGGTTTACAGTCGTCACGCAACAAAGCCGCGTGATCTTCCCCTTACTTGAACCTTTCGGTCGTGACCTCGATTCCATCGCTTTCCGGAACAGTCCGCAGGAACTGAAAGATAAGTATGTCTATTATCCGCTGTACGATACCATTAAGTCCATCGCTTCCACTTTTGCCAACCTGAACCGCTATGTGATGCGGGGAACGGCGAAAAGCAGTGGCGGAGATGGTTCTGAAATAAGTCTGAATGCTTACAACGTGCCGCCGGGTTCCGTTACGATCACGGCAGGCGGACAATTGCTGGTAGAGAATGTGGATTATGTGATCGACTACAGTTTAGGAACGGTAAAGATTCTTAACCAAAGTATCATCAACTCCAATGTGCCGGTGGATGTGCAGTTCGAGAACAACGCCAGCTTCGGTTTGCAGCAACGGAACTATATGGGATTACGGCTGGATTACCTATTCAGCGAAAAATTCACGTTAGGCGCCACGATGGTGCGTTTGGGTGAAAGACCTTTCTTCACCAAAATGCAGATCGGCGAAGATCCCATTAAGAATACCATGTATGGCGTAGACTTCAATTACAAATCTGAAATTCCGCGCCTTACCCGTTGGCTGGATAAACTTCCTTTTTACAGCACCAATGCGCCATCCAGCATCAATGCTTATGGAGAAGCCGCTTACCTGAAACCGGGGCACCCCGCGCAGATCGGGAAAGGAGATGCCGGTCTTGTTTACATCGATGATTTTGAAGGAACGCGCAACAGCATCGACCTTCGTTTCCCGCTCATCGGCTGGACCCTCGCTTCCACGCCGCAAGGGAATCCATTGTTCCCGGAAGGTGAACTGAGTAATAACCTGGCCAATGGCCAGAACCGTGCCCGCATTGCCTGGTACAATATTGAACCTACTTTACAAGACCGTCGTGCCATCAACAACCCGCTCCGGGATAACGTGAACGAACTTTCCAAACCAGAAACCCGTTCGGTGAACAGCCAGGAGATATTCCCCCAACGAACACCTGATCTGGGCCAGAACCAGTTGGTGACCTTCGATATGGCTTATTACCCCATGGATAAAGGTCCCTATAACTTTGATACCCGCCCCGGAAGTCTGGGCCCCGATGGGCGCTTGTCCAACCCGCGCGACCGCTGGGGAGGAATCATGCGTGGCCTGGACCAGATCGATTTCGAAACCGGCAACGTGGAATTCATCGAATTCTGGGTACAGGATCCGTATCTCCTGAAACCTGCTGCTACGGGTGGAAAGCTTTTCTTCAACCTCGGAAATATTTCTGAAGATATCCTCCGCGATTCACGCCGCCAGTTCGAAAATGGGCTGAATACGCCCAACATTCCTTCTCCTTCCGATACTTCTACCGTTTGGGGAAAAGTACCGGCCAACCCGATCCAGGTAACGAACGCGTTCAGCAATGATCCCGCAGACAGAGAATTCCAGGATGTGGGACTGGATGGATTGACGGACGAGGAAGAACGCGTGAAATTCGCCACCTACCTTGATGCGCTCCGCAGTATATATGGCCCGAATTCAAGCGTTTACATTGCAGCCTTCAATGACCCGGCAAACGATAACTTCGTCAACTACCGCAATGATAGCTACGATAAAAGTAATACGGGTATTCTTGGCCGTTACAGCCGGATCAATAGCCCGCAGGGGAACTCGCCTATCGCTTCCAGCGGCGATCAGCTTACAACCGCATTCACATTATATCCAGACCAGGAAGACCTGAACAGGGACAATACATTGAACGAACTGGAAGAATATTTTGAATACGGTGTGGACATTCAGCCCAACATGCCTGTAGGTTCCAACTTCATTACCGATAAACGCCAGGTGAGTGTGCGTTTGCAGAATGGCACCACGAGAAATGAAACCTGGTACCAGTTCCGTATTCCCATTGCGGAGTACCAGAACAAAGTGGGCAATATCCCCGACTTCAAATCCATCCGTTTTGTAAGGATGTACCTCACCGGTTTTGAAGATACTGTCGTGCTCCGCTTCGCGAAACTGGACCTCGTGCGCAACCAGTGGCGGAAGTTTGCTTACCAACTTGATACTGCCGGAAGGTATATCGATATCGATCCCAATTCCACCACCACAATCAATACACTGGCCGTAAACATTGAAGAGAACGACCGCCGTTCTCCCGTGCCGTACCGCATTCCTCCGGGCATTGAAAGGATGCAGCAACTCAGTAACAACAACGTGAACCTGTTGCAGAATGAGCAGGCCCTGAGTTTACAGATCTGTAACCTCCAGGAAGGTGAAGCCCGTGGCGTTTTCAAAACCATGAATATGGACTTCCGCCAGTATGGAAAGTTATCTATGTTTACGCACGCGGAATCTGTGATCGGTCAATTCCCTGTGGGAGATGGTAAACTGAATGCAGTGATCAGGATCGGAACGGATTTCGTGTCGAACTATTACGAGATTAAAATTCCGTTGGTGATCACACAACCCGGGCAGAGCCTGGATTCACTCGTATGGCCCTCGGCGAACAACCTTGATTTCGACCTGAATCTGCTCACCAGTCTGAAAGTGGAACGAAATAATGTGGGCAACTCGCTTCAATACTATCGCCGCGTCATCAACGGGAAGAGTTATGCTATCTACGGAAACCCGAACCTGGGCGAAGTGCGTGGTATATTCTTAGGGATCGAAAACCCTGATGACAATGGTACCGCGCTTTGTACTGAAGCCTGGTTCAACGAACTGCGCCTTTCGGCTATTGATGAAAAAGGCGGTTACGCCGCTTTGGGAAGGGTGGACATTACGCTGGCCGATCTTGGAACCGTTACCATTTCCGGGAACGTAAAAAGCCGTGGCTTCGGAACATTGGAACAACGCGCCAATGAAAGATCCAGGGAGGATTATTCACAGTTCGATATTGCGACCAATCTTGAACTGGGTAAACTGCTTCCGCAAAAAGTGGGCGTGTCTATCCCGGTATATGCGGGCGTTACGCGAACCGTTAGTACACCCGAGTACGATCCTTACGACCTGGATATTACATTCAAGGAAAAACTCAACAACGCTGCTGCTGCTGATAAAGATTCCATCCGCGATGACGCTATCACGCAGACCACCATTAAGACCGTAAACTTCACGAATGTGAAGAAGCTGAATACTTCCGGGAAGCCCTTGAAGATTTACAGTATCGAGAACCTTGATTTTTCTTATTCCTATACCAAAACGGAAAGCAGCAGTCCGCTGATTCAGAACGACGAACTCACGCGCCACCGCGGTGGCGTGGGGTATAACTATACCGCACAACCGAAATACTGGGAGCCTTTCAAAAAACTGATCCGATCGCGCTCACCCTGGTTCAACCTGCTGAAAGATTTTAACCTGAATCCGGCGCCCTCGCTGCTTGGCTTCCGTGCCGATGTGAACCGCCAGTTCGGGGCGATACGTCCGAGAAACGTGGGCGGCGGCAACTACCAGATTCCCGAGACCTACGATAAATACTTTGTTTTCGACCGCATCTACAACCTGCGCTGGGATGTCTCGCGTGCGCTGAACCTCGATTTCTCCGCTACCAACAACGCACGGATCGACGAACCGGTTGGAAGGATCAATACCAAAGAAAAACAGGATTCTGTTAGAAAGAATTTCCTGAAAGGCGGTAGGAATACACTGTACCGCCAGAGCGCCAAAGTGGCGTACACGCTACCTACAAGTAAACTGCCCATACTTGACTGGACCTCGGTTAAAGTTGGATATGCTGCAGGATACAACTGGATTGGCGCTTCCAGGCTGGCAATAGCCCTGGGCAATACCATTGAAAACAGCCAGCAACGCAACATCACCGGGGAATTCGATTTCACTATGTTGTACAACAAATCGAGGTTCCTGCGTGCCCTGGAAGGTGAACGCGTTAAACAGGATAAAAAAGCAGGCGATAAAAAAGACAGTACAGCCAACAAGAATACAGGCCGCGATCCCAACGCGCCCGTTGAAATGAGCGGCTTTGTGCGCGGCATCGGAAAAGTGCTTACCTCACTGAAACGGGTAAGCGTTACCTACGATGAAACGTACAATACCAGGTTGCCTGGTTATACCGACAGCACCGAATTCCTTGGTCAGAACTGGGCCACTATGTCGCCCGGATTCGATTTTATATTCGGAAGGCAACCCGATACTTCTTATATCAACGATTTCGCCCGCAAAGGAAGACTGACCCGTGATCCGAATTTCAACCTGCTGATCCAACAGAGTTTCACGCAGCAATTGAATGTGATCGCGCAGTTGCAGCCCGTGCGTGACCTTACTATTGACCTGAACCTGAACAAGCAGTTTAATAAATCGTACTCTGAACTGTACAAGGATACCACCGGTTCCAGCGGGTTCTCCAGGTTGAGTCCATATACCGCGGGGGGCTTCAGCATCAGTTATATTTCTTACCAGACCTTGTTCACGCCTTTTAAGGTGAATGAAATTTCTGAAACCTTCCGCCAGTTCGAAGCGAACAGGGTTATTCTCTCTCAGAGACTCGGTGCGAAGAATGGTTACAGTGGCGGACAGGGTGCTGACGGATATTATGAAGGCTATGGAAAATACGCGCAGGATGTACTGATCCCGGCCTTCCTGGCGGCATACACCAATAAAGATCCGAATAGTATTGAACTGATAGAGCAATCCAACCCGAACATCAAATCGAATCCTTTCAAAAAGATATTGCCCAAACCAAACTGGACCATTACTTACAACGGACTTTCCAGGGTGAAAGCGCTGGAAAAAACATTCACCAACGTAACCTTAAAACATGCGTACAACAGCACGCTGAGCATGAACAGCTATACATCAGCGTTACTGTACACAGATCCGTTCGGACTGGGAATGCCCGGCTTTATCGATTCCATCTCAGGCAACTTCGTACCCTATTTTCTTGTGCCGAACGTGACCATCAGCGAAAGGTTTGAGCCGTTTATTGATGTGGACCTTCAATTCACCAATCAGCTGACCACACGTTTTGAATACCGCAAAAGCAGAACGCTGAGCCTGAGTTTGATCGATTACCAACTGAGTGAGAACCGTACCACGGAATACACGATTGGCGCGGGCTGGCGCAAAAGAGGTTTCCCGCTTCCGTTCCGCGTGAAACTCCCGGGGCAGAAAGAAGCATCCAAAAAACTCGATAACGATATCAATTTCCGGCTCGACCTCAGCTGGCGCGATGATGCCACCGCGAACAGCAGGCTCGACCTGAACAGCGCATTGCCCACTTCAGGACAACGGATCGTTACCATTTCTCCGTCGATCGATTATGTATTGAACAACCGTGTGAACGTGAAGCTGTTCTTCGATCAGCGGCGCGTGGAACCGAAAGTGTCCACTTCGGCCCCCATCACCACAACACGCGCGGGATTACAGGTGCGGGTATCGCTTGCCCAATAGGCTGCATGTCACTTTTTGAAAGTATGCACTGAATTGGCCTGGGCTGTTGGCGTAACCACCAGGTCGTTGATGCACACGTGCGGGGGGAGCGAAATGGTATAGAAAACAATATCGGCGATGTCTTCTCCCCGCAGCGGTTCATACCCTTTGTATACGGCATCGGCCATGGCCCGATCGCCTTTGAAACGGACGAGGGAAAACTCGGTTTCCGCTGCTCCCGGATGAATGGCCGTTACTTTGATGCCATGCGCCAGGAGATCGATGCGCATTCCTTTGGAGATGGCGTCTACCGCATGTTTCGTGGCACAATACACATTTCCTTTTTCGTAAACTTCTTTCCCGGCGATGGAACCGATGTTGATGATGTGGCCGGTATTTCCCGCGATCATCAGTGGTATTACGGCCTTGGATATGTATAGCAGTCCTTTCAGGTTGGTGTCTATCATCGCCTCCCAGTCGTCAAGCGAAGCGTCTTCAAAGTGGTCTCTTCCGGCAGCAAGTCCGGCATTGTTCACCAGCACATCAATTTTTTTCCAGGCATCGGGCAGCGTTTCTACCGCGGAAAAATTCGCGGCTTTATCACGGATATCATAGCACAATGCCAGTGTTTCCGCGTCATATTGCTGCTTTAGTTCAGCACAAAGCTCATCGAGTCTTTCTTTTCTTCTTCCGGTAACGATTATTTTCCATCCTTTGGCGGCGAATTTAGTGGCGATGGCTTTTCCGAAACCGGCGGTGGCTCCGGTCACAAGTATGGTTTGCTGCATAATTCAATCTTTCGCCAATAATACGTCATCTTACCAAAACTACCGTTCCCTTCCTGAGCATGGGGTTGCCCATGTAGTCTGTCCCGGCGGCCATCCAAACGAATCCTTCCGCGGATTGCGGTTTGCCGTTCACCATTCCGTCCCATCCCTTTGTAGGATCGCTGGTGCCGAATACCTGTTGTCCCCAGCGGTTGTAAACGCGGAAATAATCAAATTTCATAATACCCACGGGGATGGCTTTCAACACATCGTTGTGTCCATCGGCGTTAGGCGTGAATGCATTGGGAACGAAGATGTCCGGGCCGGTCTTAAATACTTTTACATTCAACGTGTCATAAGCATAACATCCAAAGGGAGTGATCACTTTCAGCGAATAAGACGCATCTTCTGTAAGCAGGGCGAGGGGGCGTTGGGAGAAAGGATCGTTTAACCCTATGGGAGGTGTCCATTCATACAGTTCACCACCGGAAGCATTCAACTGGAGCGGTTGATTGCTTACAACAAGCGTATCGTTTCCGGCGAAGGCCATCACTTCCGGCATCACGTTCACAACAGTCGTGTCCCTGAATGGTTTGGGGCATCCTACGGTATCCGTAACCGTTAGTATATACGATGTGGTGACTTTGGGACTTGCTACCGGGTTCATACTTCGGGTATTCGATAACGTTGGCAAAGGCGACCAGTTGAAGAAAGCGCCGGTATAGGATCCGATGAGTATGGCTGAAGAATCCAGACAGATGATGTGATCCGGGCCCGCGTTGGCTTCGGGGTAAGGCACTACGTTCACGGTAACCGAACTGGTGGCAGAACATTTTCCGATCGTACCTTCCACAGTAAAGGTGGTGGATGCTGTCGGCGCTACTTTGGGGTTTTTCAACCGGTTGTTGTTCAGCAGCCCGTCCGGCGTCCAGGTAAAGCCGAGCGCGTCACCAGAAGGACGCAACGTAATGCTATCTGTCTGGCAGATGGTGGTATCCCTTCCTGCATCAATCGTAACGAAGGAGCGGGTGTCCACAAACACCGAATCAATGTTTTCACAACCCGGAACGGTCACCAGGTTCACATAATATTTTGTGGGCACATCCGGACTCACGAGCGGGGAGGGGCCGGTAGTAGAACTGATCATATAGTTCGGGCTCCAGGTGAAAGTGCCAATGCCGCTTGCGTTCAACTGCAAAGTGTCTATGGTACAAATAAGGGTATCGTTGGTGAGTTCGATTGGCGGCTTCAGTAAAACGTTCACATTACTCGAAATTGTATCCCTGCATCCTTTACTGGTGCCAACGATCATGGTAACCAATCGTGTGCCCACACTGCCATAGGTATAGGTTGGATTACGCGTATTGCTGGTATCTGCCAGGGTATTTATATCTCCGAAATCCCAATGTGTGTAGTTGACGGTGCCATACCTTGTTGTTGTGGTATCTTCAAAACTAATGGGCACAGTGGCGCAGGACTCAAAGAAGCGGAAACCCGGGCGGAAGCCGGGATACACCCTAACGGTGGTGGTAGTAACATCGGAGCAATCCTGTCCGGGGTTGGTGGTAAGGGTAATTGTATATGTTCCCGTATCAGGGAAAGTGAAGGTAGGGTTCATTTCATTAGAAACATCCGTGTTGGTGCCTTCTACGCCGAAATCCCACTGCTGGGCATTGATAAGTGGACTGCTGTTTCTGTTTCTCGGACTGAAAGTGAATGATTCGCACAACTGGTATTCCGGGTAAAGAATAGCATCTGTGGTTAGACAACCGGCCACGGCCACCTGGATGTCCTTTCTGTTCACATTGATCAGTCTGCCGTTGCGGTATTCCGAAGCGCAAACGGTAAGTACATAAATCCCGGCATAGGGAGCGGTGCCACTTACGAGGCCCGTATTAGGATTTATGCTCACGGTTAAACCCATGGGAGACCCGCCGCTGTATCCGGGAGAATAAGGAACACTGTTGTAAGGCGGGGCATCGGGCGTGGAGGGCGAAGGTGAATTCATGCTTCCGCCCATGTACGCTTCGCAAAATTCATAGGTCACCACATCTCCCTGGTCGGGATCAGCGGCGCCGAAATCATATTCAAAATAGGAGTTGGCACAGATCAGGACATCATCTTTTCCCTTAAAACGTGCGCTGTTGTTGGCAGGGGCGGTTGGCTCGCTTAAAGAGCCTGGTATCGTGGCGAGATAGGTAACCCCCATGCTGGAAGAATTGAGCACATTCTCAATGCCACCCACGCGGCAGCAGCGCTGGAAAGAAATGGTATAGCCGGCAGCGGAGGAAGGAAGATTTATTTCCGTTACATAGTAGCCTACTTCATAGCACAATTGTGGAGGATTACTGATGCAGGGACTGATTGAACCCAGCGTAACCTGTTCTATGGTGGAGCGGTTAACGGATTCTGTTCTCACCAAACTATTGGTACCATTGGAGAATACGCCAAACTGCACAGTAAGATCAAGTTGAGCGCCGGAAGAATAACAATCTCTGTAAAGTTTAAGCGTTACCCTGTAGTTGTGTCCGTTGCCAGATGAACCGAGGTATTCATAAAACATCTCACCTCCGGTGATATGGCGGGACATCACAGGGTAGCCGGCAGCAAAAAGAAGCACAAAGATCAAGAGTTTTCTCACCGTCCTTTGTTTTTGGGCTGGTTGTCAAAAACGGGGTCAAAGGAACTGGGTTTCTGCTCTGAATTTACAATTTTAATCCGGAAAATAAAATGTTATTTCACCAGTACGGCGGTTCCTTTCCGGAACACTTTTTTACCGGTATAATCCACGCCGTCGGCCTGCCAAACAAACGTGCCGGTACTTTGTTGTTTCCCGTTTATTTTTCCGTCCCAGCCTGCGGAAGGAGTGGAGGTACTGAAAACGAGTTGTCCCCACCGGTTATAAACCCGGAAATAATTAAACTGGGCTATCCCCACGGGGTATGCGCGGAAGATATCATTGTGGCCGTCGCCATTGGGAGAGAATGCATTGGGAACGAAAATATCCGGCGCGGTCCTGAATACTTTTACAGACATGGTATCGTAGGCGTAACAGCCTTCGTTGGTGATTACTTTAACGCTATAAGTCTGATCAGCGGAAATATTTGCCACGGGATTGAATATGCGCGTATTGCTCAGGCCCAGTGGCGGGTCCCATTCATAAATAGCGCCTCCTGTGGCGGTGAGCAGGAGCGGCTGTCCTACTACAATAGCGGTATCATTTCCTGCGAAAGCAGGTACCGGTGGAATAACGGTAACAAGTGCGGTATCCGTAACTGGTTTCAGGCAGCCTGTAAGGTATTGCGCGGTGAGGTAATATTCGCTGGTGGTGGCCGGAAATGCGGTAGGCGTAAGGGTATTTGCATTCAATAATGTTGAAGCCGGACTCCAGGAGAACCGGTCGGCGTTGTGCGTTCCCGTTAATAATACAAGTGAATCGGTACAAATAACATGGTCCTGCCCGGCGCTCACAATGGGATATGGAAATCCAAATACGGTTACTTCATCTGTGGCAGTGCATTTGCCTATACTGCCGGTTACCTGGTAGGTGGTAACTGCTGCTACCGGCGTAGCCACGGGATTTTTGACATTGTCCCTGTCGAGGGTGCCGGCCGGTGCCCAGAGAAAGTACAGCGCATCCGTTTCTGGTTTCAGTATAAGATCATCTGTAAGGCAGATGGTGGTATCGTTTCCTGCGTAAAGGGTTACAAAATCGACCACGTTCACTTTTACGGAATCCTGTGCCTTGCAGCCGAGGTAATCAAGGTCCACAATATAGGTAGTGGTTACATCAGGGGAAACAAGCGGCTCCGCCACCGTGAGATCGCTGATCATATAGTTGGGCGACCAGGTATAGGTTCCCGGACCGTTCATCCGGAGTTGGAGGGTATCAATACTACAGATCAGTGTATCCCGGAAGCCGAGTTGTACAATAGGTTTATCGGGGAGGTCGAAAGTTTGGTAAAGTGTGTCCAGGCAACCCTTATCGTTGCCCGAAATGAGCATGACATTTCTGGAGCCTGGTGTATTGTATTTGTAATTGGGGTTTTGTTGGGAAGAAATATCTGTGGTGGTGGAAAGATCTCCGAAGTCCCATTTCCAGGAGTTTACAGCTCCATGCTGGGAAACCGTGCGGTCAATAAACCTGACGGGAATATCCACGCAACCTTCCACTATTTCGAAATCGGTTTTAAAGCCCGGGTAAACGCCAAGCGTGGTGGTGGCAGAGTCGGAACAGTCTCCATTTCTGTTAATGACCAGTTTAACGGTGTACTGGCCTGCACTTGGGAATACGAAAGTTGGCGTTGGGTTGGTGGATGGTGTGGAACCAGGTACGCCAAAATCCCAGTAATAGGTCCGGATAAGTGGTGAGTTGGAGAGATTACTGAATGTGTATGACAACCCATCGCAGGTGACCGCATTGATTGGGAGATCAGCGTCGGCGATCTGGCAGGCCGTTACTTTTAATATGAAATCTTTTCTATGCGTGCTGATGATGTTGCCGTTTCTTCTTTCTGTAATACATACGTTCACTACGAAGTAGGAAACGCCGTTCGGACGAATATTCCCTCCTGTTGGCGCTATGCCGGATATGATACCTGTAGCGTTATTGATGGAAACATTATTTCCCAAAGGACTGGCTCCGCTGTAGCCTGCCTGGTAGGAGAGGTTTTCGTATTGGGAGGGTGAAGACGGCGCCGATTCATTGGCGTTTCCCTTGTTGCCGCTTCCGTAAGCCGAGCAGAATTCGTAACTCAGGTCATCGCCATCCGGGTCAGTGGCGGAGAAGTCCAGTGTAAGGTTGTTACCCCTGCACACCAGAGAAGCGTCGTTCAATGCAAAAACAGGGCTGGAATTTACTTCGTTAGCGCCAAGTGTATTGGTGCCTGGAATCCTGGCAACATAAGTTGCACCGGGCGACCTGGTATCCGAAGAGCCGTTAGCGATAGTATTGCTGATCTGATCTATACGGCAACAAGTCTGGTATGCAATAGTATAACCAAATTGGTTGCGCGGAAGGTCGCGGGTGAACGTAAAATAACCCACGTCGTAACACACGCGCGGAGCATTAATGATACAGGGCGATGGGTTCGTGAGAGAAAGGCGGTCTTGTTTGGTCCTGGCAACAGTTATGGGTATAACGGTGCTGTATGCGCCATTGGCAAGGTTCTCGAAAACGCCAATGATAACACTTGTTGGCATATCCGCCACATTGGTTCCTCCGGCGTCACAATCCCTGAAAAGGCGAAGGGTGATTTCATACCGGAGACTTCCATTGGCACCCGGACCAATATACTTATAGAACATTTCACCCCCCGAAATATGGGCGGCGAAACTTATGATACTCAGCAGCGTCAAAACACCGGTTCCAATCAGTTTTTTCATCATCTCTGTTAGAGTCACTCCTTATAAACGGCAATTTCCCGCAAAAATTTCTCCAGAATGGCCATGCTCTTTTCTTTTTCTTCAAACATGCCCATGTGCGCCGACGATTCCAGTATTTCGATGTAGGAAACCGCCGGAAGATAAGTTTGCGGTAATGTATCTGTAAAGGATACAGCCTGGTCCTTTTTCCCGAGGATGAACAGCACCGGTACGGTCGCATTTTTCAAAACTTCGGTTCTGTCCGGTCTCGCGACCATTGATTCATAATACTGTATCAACGCTGCATCGGTAAACGTTTTTCCGTAATCGAGTATCCGCTGGACCATTTCCGGGTGATGCTCGCGGTATTCCGGGGTAAAAAGATTCGGTGTGGATTGTTTAAGAAAAGCAGCAGATCCGTTGTTTTCAATAAAACGGATGCCTTTCAGGCGGGCCTCAGCTTTTTCTTCACTGTCGGCCAGTGCGGTGGAATGGAAAAGGCCAAACCCAGTTAGTTTACCAGGATATTTCTCCGCGTATGCCAGCGTAATGTAGCCGCCCATACTATGCCCGACCATAGCGAACGAGGCAATTTTTTCATGCGCTACTATGGTGTGAATCGCTTCAGCATAATCATCTATGGAAGAGAGGGCAGGGTTTAAGGGAGAATGCCCGCTTCCCGGCACATCAGGAAATATGACGGTGAAGTTCTTACTGAGTTGCTGAATGGTTTCCTTCCAGATATGATGGTCCTCTCCAAAACCATGTACCAGCATGACCACCGGACCTTCGCCCGTTCTGCCGTAAAAAACAGGCTGTCCTTTGAATGGAATTTCGTTTCTGACCATGGGCGTTATTTTAATGCGTGGTTTTTGATGGTGAAACTGGCAATAAGCAGAGTGGCCAGCAGAAGGAGTGCTGCTTTCGATAATACATCGCCGTACCTGGAAAAGAAGGTAAGCGTTTGTGATGGATAAATTTGTTGTTTTATGGCGGACGGCTCGTCCCAGGGTTGGGGTTGAAAGATATTTCCTAGCGGGTCAATGAAGCACGAGATACCTGTATTGGCGCTTCTCGCCACCCACCTTCTGTTTTCTATGGCGCGTAGCCGCGCATATTGCATGTGTTGTTTGTACCCGGGCGTATTGCCCCACCATCCATCGTTGGTGATGATGGCGATGATATTGGCACCGTTTCGGGCATAACTGGCCATGAACTCACCGTAAACGCTTTCGTAGCAGATCGAAGGGGCGATCTTAAAAAAGTCGTCTTCATTTCCTAAAACAGTTCTTTCTTCCTGACTGCCGTAAGTACCCGCGATACCACCAAACTCCCCGGCAAGTGAAGCCATAAACCCGAGCCATGACGGGATCATTTCCACGCCGGGTACCAGCCTGGATTTGTGGTACAACTGAATGGAGGTGTCCTGGTGTATCAGTGCCCCCGAATTAAAAGCCTCATAATACTGATCGGTTTCCCCCAGCCGACGGACGCTCAGTGTTTTGGGCGCATCCTTCGGAAGTCTCCTGTACCCATCGATGCCGGTAAATAGTGTTACCCCGGGGTGCCGTTGGAGGAAATCGTACACCGGATAAAAGAAATAGTTCTGCTTCAGTTCTTCTTCCCATGCCTGCACCGGGATAGCTGTTTCCGGCCATATCACCAGTTCCGTATTTTCATCGATCAGCGATTCACTCAACCGGATCAGTTGTTGTATCTGCATCTCCTGGGTGCCCGCAAGGAATTTTTCTTCGTAGGGATCGATGTTGGGTTGCACCACAACTACATCGCGGGCTTCCTGTTTCATTATTCCTGCTCTCCATTGAAGGATCGAAAAAGATAAAATCAGTGGTACCAATAATGTGGCTGCCGCAGCGATGGATATCCTTCGGAATCCAGTTTCAGCCGTAAGCAGCCTGAACAACAGGAGGTTTACCAGCAACACCCAGCACGAGCCTCCGCTGGTGCCGGTTATTTCATACCATTGCACCCAGTCGGGCTGTGTGGCAAATACATTTCCGAGCGTCATCCAGGGCCAACTGAGTCCCCAGTTCTGTAAGTGAAAATACTCCATACTTAACCACGCCAGTAACCAGGCATATCCTCCCCAGTTTGTTCCCTTTCTTTTTAGTACGATGTGGTAAATGAACCAGGGAAACAGCATCACCAGGGTATTCACCAGTACTGCAGCCACTACGCCAATGCCGCTCGCGTTCCATATCCACCAGGTGGTGAGGCCGTTCCAAACCGCCAGCGCGAGTGCAGCGTATAACATGAACCTGCGTCGTGAAGGCGTGACGGTGCCCAGGTACAATAAAGGAATGAATCCAAAAAATACCAGGAAGCTAAGTGGGGAAACCGGCCAGGCGGCCCATAATAACAGGGCAGCAACCAGTGAATGGCCCCATACGGGGAAAGTGGAAAACTGTTTTTTCATTGCAGGAAAATGGAAATTAAAGAAATCTGGGGATTGACGGTTCTTTTTCCAGCCTTAAACAAAAGGGAGGATGTATCCATTCAGACGCATCCTCCCTTCGTTTTGTACACCACAGCCTTTATTTTCTGCTGTAGTTGGGAGATTCTTTTGTTATTTCCACATCGTGCGCGTGGCTCTCGCGCATACCTGCGTTGGTGATTTTCACGAAGGTCGCGTTCTGAAGCGCTTTAATGTCTTTAGAACCGGTGTAGCCCATTCCTGCACGCAATCCACCCACGAATTGCGCTACCACTTCATTCAGGTTGCCTTTGTAAGCGATGCGTCCTTCGATCCCCTCAGGCACCAGCTTCTTAATGCCGTCTTCCATATCCTGGAAATAACGGTCGCTGCTTCCCTGCTGCATGGCGCCGATTGAGCCCATGCCCCTGTATTCTTTAAATTTCCTGCCTTCATAAATGATGGTTTCTCCCGGACTTTCTTCTGTTCCCGCAAAAACACTACCCATCATCACTACATTGGCGCCTGCTGAAAGTGCTTTCACCATATCTCCGGTATAACGGATACCACCATCCGCGATTACCGGAATGCCTTTTGCTTTCAGCGCCGATGCCGCTTCCATGATAGCGGTCAGTTGCGGTACGCCTGCTCCGGCCACAATGCGGGTGGTGCATATAGAACCTGGTCCAATACCTACTTTAACGGCATCCGCTCCTGCATCTGCAAGCGCTTTCGCGCCAGCGGCCGTTGCGATGTTGCCAGCGATTACCTGCAATCCTTTAAAGTTTTTCTTCAACGACTTTAACGCGTTGATTACGCCAATATGGTGACCGTGCGCGCTATCCAGGCTCACCACATCCACACCAACCTGTTGCAGGGCGGCGGCGCGGTCGTGAAGGTCTTTGGTAATGCCGAGCGCCGCACCCACCAGTAACCTGCCGTATCCATCTTTCACCGCATTGGGGTTATTGATAAGCTGAAGGATATCGCGGTAGGTGATCAATCCTATCAGTCGGCCCTGTTTGTTGACAACTGGAAGTTTTTCAATCTTATACTGACGGAGAATCTGTCCCGCTTTTTTCATATCTGTACCTTCGGGTGCGGTGATGAGGTTTTCCTTTGTCATCACTTCTTTCACTTTTCTCCGTTTGTCGGTTTCGAAGCGCAGGTCCCTGTTGGTGAGGATACCCACCAGTTTTTCTTTTGTATCGGTAATGGGAATACCACCGATCTTATTTTCTTTCATCAGCCTTAATGCGTCGGCGATGGTCGCGTCTTCATGTAAGGTAACGGGATCAATGATGAGGCCGCTTTCACTTCTTTTTACTTTTCTCACATGTTCGGCCTGCTTTTCCACGCTCATGTTCTTGTGGAGAATGCCCAGACCACCTTCTCTTGCCAGCGCTATGGCCAGCGTGGCTTCCGTAACGGTATCCATTGCTGCGGAGAGCATGGGAATGTTGAGTGTGATGGATTTTGTGAGTTTGCTGCGGATGTCGGCTTCCCGTGGAAGTACTTCAGAAAAACCTGGAGCCAGGAGCACATCATCAAATGTAAGTCCCTCACCAAAGAAGCGGGAGGTGATACTTTTTGCCGTGGAGTTGTTTATTCTTGCCATGTGCAAAGATAGCGTACCACGTCCCTAGCTTCCAAATGAAATTTTTATGGCCCGCTTAATTTGTATGTTTTTCCGGGCAGCGAAACAACTATCCCTTTCATTTCCAATTGCAAAAGTACCGCCGAGACCTTTCCCGCGCTCATGTTCGCAAAGCCGCCCACCACATCTGCATGTACGATGCCTTTTTCTTTTAAAATGGCCGTCACCGATAATTCCTGTTCATCCATTTCGGGGAAAAAACTGGGCTGCACCGGAGTTGTCATTTTTCCAGAAATATCCCAGGACATGCACCTGACCACATCTTCGGCGGAATGGATCAGTTGTGCTGTTTGCCGCGCTATCAGCATATTGCATCCCCTGCTTTTTTCATCATGAATCCTTCCCGGAAATGCAAACACATCCCGGTGATAACCCTGGGCAAGTTCCGCTGTAATGATGCTGCCGCCTTTTTCCCCGGTCTCCACAACAATCGTGGCATCCGCCATACCCGCCACGATCCTGTTCCTGCTCGGGAAATGATGTTTTTCAGGTTGTATGCCCGGACCAAACTCCGTTAATAATCCACCGCCATTTAAAATGCGTTTGGAAAGTTCGTAATGTTCCGAAGGATAAATCACATCTGGGCCGCTCGCCATTACCGCGACTGTATTTAATCCATGCCTTAATGCTTCCTGGTGTGCGATGCCGTCTATGCCATAAGCCAATCCGCTGATCACCAGCACCTGCTGACGTGCCAGATCCTGGACCAACTGTTCTGTAAGTTGTTTGCCATACCGCGTATGGTTGCGCGTTCCGATGATGCTGATGGCCCGGGCCGCATTCAGGTCGCAGTTGCCCCGGAAGTATAATATGGTGGGCGGATCATAACAATGTGTGAGCCTCCGGGGATAAGCCGGATGAGTGAGGAAAAGCGTGCTTATATTTTTTCTTTCCAGCGATTCGATGATGGCGGCCATCTTCCTGAAATCCGTAAAACCCTTGATAATGCCTGCTCTTCTGCGGCCCACACCTTCTGTTCTTTCCAATTCTTTCATTGATGCCCGGAACACCTGTTCCGCGGAACCAAACTGCTGGATCAGTAACCTCGCCACCACTTTCCCAATTGCCGGCAATGTGGCCAGCGCCATTTCAAAAACATTCACACACGGATTCATAACGCACATTTATAACTGCAAGCTACAGTATGCGTCGGCATCCGGCAATAGGTGAAATCACCGTTTTGCTGCGTTTTTTCACCTATTGAAATTACTTTTCAGTCACTTCAATAATTTCCATTTCCGTTCTCCGGTTGCGCGCCCTTCCTGCTTCCGTATCGTTTTCCGCGATAGGCTCGGTGTCCCCAAATCCTTTGTAGCTGAGCCTTTCCTTCGCTACGAACTGATCAGTAAGGTAGAGGTAGATCACCCTTGCGCGGTTCTCTGAAAGTTTTTGGTTGTCGGCTTTGTTGCCTGTATTGTCCGTATGCCCGTTGATCCTGATCTTCATACCCGGGTTCTCCTTCAGCAATGCCACAAGTTTGTTCAGTTCCACTCTTGATTCAGGCTTTAATTCATATTTGTTCACATCAAAAAAGATGTTGTTGAGCACCAGTTTTGCATTCTTTTCAAACGGCTGAAGCGGGATGTTTCTGGTGTAAGCGCTATCAGGATTATTTCCGCTAACGGCAAAATTTTCAGAATAAAACAGGTAACCTTTTCTGTTCACGGAAAACGCGAAGTTCTTGCCAACGGGCAATGTGGAAAGGTAGTTGCCTTCTTCATCAGTCTGTAACCTGGATACCACGCGGCCCGAAGCCAGATCGGTCAGTTCAACCATTGAAGGCAACCCGGTACTTGTTTTCACATCAAACACCTGGCCTTTGATCCAGGTGGTGGCCGCTGGTCTTATGTTTTCACGCAATTGAAAAGAGTAGAGGTCCAGCGCACCGTAACTGTCGCTCCGGTCGCTCGCGTAATAAGCTGTTTTTCCATCGGAGGCAATAAAAAGGCTTCCTTCGTTCTCAATCGTATTGATGGGATAACCGAGGTTTTCCGGCGCTCCCCAGCTTCCGTCCGGCTTTCTCCTGGAGAGGAAAAGATCATCACCGCCGTATCCCTGGTGGCCGTTCGACATAAAATACATGGTCTCGTTATCTGCATGTAAAAACGGACAACTTTCATCCCCAATGGTGTTAATGCCGGGACCCAGATTTTCCGGTTCGCTCCATTGCCCGTTGGGCATGCGTTTGCTAACATAGATATCACTTCCACCAAACCCATCGGGTCTTCTGGAGGCAAAATAAAGTAATGTCTTATCAGGGGAAAGGCAGGGTTGTGATTCCCAGAATTCCGTATTGATGTTCCTGCCCATATTCATAGGTTCACTCCAGCCTGTTTTGGTTCTGATGGAGTAATACAGGTCGCAACTGCCGAATCCAATTTCAAAATTGCAACCCGTAAAAACGAGCATCTGGCCATCCTGTGATATGTTCTGTGCGCCTTCATTGAGGTTGGTATTGATGGCCCCGGTTAGACCTTTTGCAGGTCCCCACTTGTTTTCAAGCAATTCGCTTTCGTAAAAATCTTCATTGTAATTGTTGATTCTACGCGTGAATACAAGTTGTTTGCGGTCAACCGTGAGGGACGGAAAATACTCCGCATCTTTTGAGTTGATGCCCGCGCCCATGTTCACAGGAGAGAACAGGTACTGCTCGCCCGGGTGTTTTTCCTGATAGGCAATAGCGAAACTGTAATTCTTTTTACGGTACTCCCCGGCTTTCCTGGACGTTTCATTCAGGTTTGAAATGGTGAGGAATTCATCCACCGCCTTCAGCGCTTTTTCAAAATCTCCTTTGCCCGCCAGATTGATGGAATAGGGGAGATTGTATTCCATAAAATAAGCGGCATCCAGCGACCGGGCCTTTTCATAAGCAGCTACAGCCTTTTCATATTGTTTGAATTCTCCATGAATACCGGCAAGCGACAGGTGTGCATCCACGTATTTAGGGTCAATGCGCAGGGCATTTTCAAGATGCTTCATCGCTTCTGCCAATCCTTCTTCCGAAGCCTTGTTCATGGCAAGTTCATATTGCTGAACAGCTTTCTTATTGACTTTTTCAGGATTATACTGCGCCAGTGTGGAATGATGGACCAGTAAAATAAAAAGTGCGGCACCCAGGATATTTTTCATCAGCTTTTTTTAGAATGAACAGCTTTAACGCAATGATCTACTAACGAAGCTATTCAAAAAATATTCCGGAAACGCTGGAAAAATAGCGGCACTTTAACGGTTAGGGGACATTAATGTATTTATGAGTCTGCAAAGAAAGCCCCCATTTGGGATGTGCCTTAATGTAATCGACGATAAGCGGGGTCATTTTTTCTGCTTTATCCCATTCGGGCTGAAGATAAAGTTTGCAGGATGGGTTCATTTTTTCCGCCCAGTGTTCAGCCCATTCAAAATCGGATTTATTGAACACCACCACTTTCAGTTCATGGGCGATAGGTAGAATCTCATCCACCGGAGGTTTGAATTTTTTCGGCGAGAAACAGATCCAGTCCCATTTTCCGGACACCGGGCTGGAGCCGGAGGTTTCGATATTGGTTTGAAAACCGGCTTTATGCAAGGCTTCCGTCAGTTCGTTCAGCGGGTGCATGAGCGGTTCTCCACCGGTAACCACGGCAAGCCGACCGGGAAATTTTGCTGCTTCGGCCACTATTTCGCTGATGGCGACCTGTGGGTGTTTAGAGGCGTCCCAACTTTCCTTCACATCGCACCAAACGCAGCCAACATCGCAACCGCCGAGGCGGATGAAATAGGCGGCCTTCCCCTGGTGATACCCTTCACCCTGTAAGGTGTAAAAGGCTTCCATGAGGGGAAGTTGCGTGGTAATATGGGAAGTGGTTGTTGTCATTTAGTCTTCTTCTTCCGCTTCGTTTTTCGCGATGCAGGCATTGTAAGTATTGCGCATCAGGGCTGCGATGGTCATCAGGCCAACACCGCCGGGAACGGGCGTAATGTAAGCTGCTTTGGGGGCTACTTCAGTAAAAGCTACGTCTCCGGCTATGCGGAAACCAGTTTTTTTAGAAGCATCGGCTACGCGGGTAATACCTACGTCAATAATGATGGCGCCATCTTTCACCATATCTGCGGTCAGGAATTCAGGTTTACCGAGCGCTGCAACGATGATATCCGCGTTCCGGCAAAGCTCCGCGAGGTTCTTCGTATGCGAATGTGTGATGGTAACCGTGCAGTTGCCCTGCGGGTGGTTGCTGCTAAGGAGTACGCTCATGGGGCGGCCAACGATGTTGCTGCGGCCAATCACCACTGCGTGTTTGCCTTTGGTATCTATATTATAATGTTCCAGCATCAGCATGATGCCGTAAGGGGTAGCGGGAAGAAAGGTGGGCAGGCCCTGCATCATTTTGCCCGCGCTTTCCGGGTGGAAACCATCCACATCTTTGGAAGGATGGATGGTGTTGATCACCTTTTCGTCGGAAATATGAGCGGGGAGGGGAAGTTGAACGAGAATGCCGTCCACATCTTTGTCTTCGTTGAGTTCCCTGATTTTGTCGAGCAGGATGAATTCGTTCACGTTTTCCTCGAAGCGGATAAGGGTCGATTTGAAGCCGAGTTCTGCACAGTTTTTCACTTTGCTGGCCACGTATGTTTCACTGGCGCCGTTGCTTCCCACCAGGATTGCGGCCAGGTGCGGCGTCTTTTTGCCCTGTGTCACCAACTGAGCCACTTTGATCTTCAGGTCTTCCTTTATTGCCTGTGAGGCAACTTTTCCGTCGAGTAATTGCATGGCGCAAAGTTAGGTGTTTAAACCCTTGAAAGAAAAGAAAAAAACGGTTGTGGCGGCAGGAGATGCGGTCTAACTTGCCCTGGTCCGGAAGAAACCGGTTCCGGATGAAAGCAGGTTCAGGGAAGATGGCTTGCGGGTAAATTATTGGTGAAACTGAAAAAATGGAGGGATGAAAAAGTGTTATATGCTTTGGTGCTGTTGGTGGTGTTGCTTCGTGGTGGAGGGGCAGTCTGTGCGGGTGCAACCGGCGTACTTTGATCCGCCGCAGGGGTTGAGGTTGCCGGTGTTTGATGTGCGCCAGCTTTTGTTTGAACCCGGGCTTGCCATGCCGGAAAATGGTTGGGCAGGATCACTGGTGCATCATGTTCCGGGGATGGGCGCGGGCATTCATTTCAGTCAACTGGCCGTATGCTTTAATGCCGGAGAAGAAATATTCTTCGGAGGTATTTATACCGGGGGAACGGATGAGTTGAAACGGACTGATTTTTTATTGGGGGCTTCAAAGAATCTGGGAGTGGGCTGGCGGGCAGGCATAACGGCAGGTATGGGCATGCTGCGGGCGATGGGCATGGAAGGTGCGGGATGGCCGCAGTACAGTATAGGCTTGAGCCGGAAGATTAACTCTGCCTGGCTATTGAGCGCCACCCTGGAAAACCCATGGCCAGCTCCAGGTGAGTGGCGCCCTCCATTGCTGCTCAGAACAGGATTGCTTTTTGCTCCCGGGAAGTATTTTAACGTCAAATGTCTGTTGATTACGGAAGAAGATCAGGCTACCGCGGCTTTCCTGGGCCTTCAGGTGATGCCTGCTGAAAAGGTTTGGGCGAAAGCGGGATGGCTTACCGGAAGCCAGGTTTTCTTTGCAGGGTTTGGGTTGCACTATCGGAATTGTGCGATAGAAGCAGGTGGAAGACTTCATTTTCCAATGGGTTTTTCGTCATCACTGGCACTTCACATTAACCGCAAGAAGCCATGAAAAAAGTTTATTGGGTGGTGTGGTGTTGCCTGTTTTCTTTTCAATGCCCGGCGCAGGAAGCCGAGCTGGAGTTAGAACAGTTGTTGGAGGAAGCAGCCATGAACAGTGGCGAGGAAGAAGTGGAGTTCGACTGGCAGGAGCAATTGCTGGAACTTGAAAGGCGGGGCATCAACCTGAACAGGGCCGAACGAGAAGAAATAGCGCTGATTCCCTGGCTCTCTGATTGGCTGATTGCTCAGTTGCTGACATATAGAAACTTATTTGGTCCAATCCTCGGCATCTATGAATTGCAGGCGATACCGGGATGGGATGTAGACTTAATCAGGAAACTCAAACCTTACCTGAAGTGGGGGCAGGAAGGGGAGGTGCCCTGGAAATTGAGGTGGAAGAAGGGGGAGAGGCGGTTGTCGATGGCGGCTGGCCGTGTGGTGCAACGTGCCAGGGGATTTCTTCCGGAAGAAGGCAATCCGCCTGTTTACGCCGGTGCTTCTGAGAAATGGCAGGTAAGGTACAGGTATCAATACCGACGATCATTGCAATGGGGTGTTACGCTGGAAAAGGATCCCGGCGAAATGTTCATACGTCATGGCAAGTTAAACGGATTCATGTCTGCACATCTCCAGTTGACGAATTGGAAGGGCATCTCGCAACTGAACCTGGGGGATTTCTCCGTAAACATGGGGCAGGGGATGATCCAGTGGCAGGGCATGGGCGCGGGGCCGGGTGGGAACGCAACTGGAATATTCAGGCAGGCGCAGCCGGTAAAAGCGCACACGTCAGCCGGAGAACTGCAATTTTACAGAGGAGCAGCCATTATTTATAAGACCGGCCATCTTTCATTTACCGGTTACAGCGGATTACGAAGGCTGGGCGCGGCAATTGAAGTGTTGGATACTGGCTCAACAGAGGCCACAACACTGAACCTGGCCGGAACCTTCAGAACAGCAACGGAGATGGATAGAAAAGGGAAACTCGGATTATGGGCAATGGGAGGAGTAATGCAATGGGAACATAAAAAACTAAAGCTGGCATTGAACTGGGCCGGATGGCACTGGCAATATGCATTGAAGAATGGCACTGAGCCTTACCAGGTGTTGAGGAAAAATACGAAGCGCCAACAGGGATTATCCATATACGCGTCGTATGTGGGCAAGGTCGCGTATCTGTTTGGGGAGTGCGCGGCAGATGTGCGCGGAAAGCCCGCTTTCACTGGCGGTTTGCTGATGACGCCATACCGGAATATTGAAACGGCGGTTGCATTGCGGGCAATCTCACCGGGATATAATGTTTGGAACGGAAGTATATTCGGCGCCTCATCCAGGCCTTCCAATGAATATGGAATATATACAGGATTGAAATACATATCGCCTTTCAGAATGGTGTTGGATGTATGGGGAGATGTGTATTGCCATCCGTGGTTGAAATACCGTGTCAGTGCTCCCGGTATGGGTTCCGCTTTCAGAATACAGGTCACTGGTAAGCCCGACAGGAATACTGAATGGCGGGTAGCTTACAGGTTTTCATCCGCCAGCCTGAACAGCGGAAGGATGGACGTACTAATAGAAACGCCGGAAGAAAGAAAGGTCAACGGGTTAAAACTGTACTGGTCGGTGGTCCAGGATCGTGTGTGGCAGTACAGAACCAGGTTTGAGTACGTGAACTGGAAGGATAGCGGTAACAATTTTGAAACCGGCAGCCTGTGGCTGGCTGAAACAAGATGGACACCAACCGGGAAATCGTACCATTTTGATGGAAGAATACAATATTTTCAAACGGGGAGTTACAATACCCGGCTGTACGCGCTTGAAAAAGACATCCCTTTCCAGCAGGGCGTTCCCGCTTTTTATGGAAAGGGATGGAGGTATTACCTGATGATAACTTATAAATACAGAAAGTCGTTTCAATGTTGGCTCCGCGTGGCTCATACAGGTAAGGCGGATGTAACGGAAACGGGTTCAGGATACAATACAATTCAGGGAAAAGGCAGAACGGAACTTTCCGTACAATGGCAGATTTTGTTCTGATATATCCAGGTACTTTAAATACATTTACAACCAATTTTTACGCATTATGACACAACAAAATAACCAGGAAAATCAGATCAATATTGAAATATCAGAGGAGATGGCGGAAGGTGTGTACGTTAACCTCGCTGTAATCACACATTCCCATGCGGAATTTGTAGTGGATTTTGTGAATGTGATGCCCGGAACACCGAAGAGCAAAGTGAAATCAAGGATCATCCTCACGCCGCAACATGCCAAGCGGTTAATGAAAGCGCTGACCGATAATATTAAGCGTTTCGAAAGTGTGAACGGTCCCATCCAGGACCTCGAAGAAGTACAGATGCCGATTAATTTTGGTGGTGGGCCTTTTCCGGAGGCCTGATTGATTTCAGAAGCTATAAAGTTATGTACTTCAGTGTAAGGTTTTAGCTTCAGAATGTTTGTCACTCTTCTGAATGCTTAGCACTCTTACCGAAGAGAGCAAAAAGAATACATGAAGTTTCGATATAGGTTCCTGTCCTTTCTTAACTTATGGGACTCTAACCTATAGTTATCGAATTATGTTGTTACACGAACTATGTTGTTGTACAAACGCTGGCGAAGGTATTCCGGCAATTAAGCGGTGAACCCACAATCTAGGAAGCATAGCGTTCTTTCACCTTAATTGTGATATGCCTATTATGTTATAGCGCCCCATGCTCCACGAAACTGTAATACCCCCGTTCGCTCACGATGATATGATCAATAAGTCTTATGTCGTGGTAACTCGCCGCTTCCCTGATCCTGAAAGTGAGTTCTTTATCCGCCCCGCTTGGGCGTAGGCTTCCTGATGGGTGATTATGGTACAGAATCATGGCCACGGCATCTGCTTCCAGTGCTTTCCGGAGGATGATCCTCGTATCTGCCACAGTAGACGCGATGCCGCCCAGGCTGATGATTTCGAAGCCTTTCACCCTGTTCGCCTGGTTCAGGTAGATCACGCCAAACACCTCGTGTTGCTTGTCCTTTAACTGGGCCCTGAGGTATTTCACCACACCCATACTCGCGTTCAGCATAGGCAGGTCTACCGGGGGAGAAGCTTCCTTCCTGCGGCTGAACTCCAGCGCTGCCAGTATCATGGCCGCTTTGGCTTTCCCTACACCCTTTATGCGCATCAGTTGGGAAACACTTTTTTTTGACAACTGCGCCAGTTCTCTATTGCTGGTGTCTAATATCTCCCGCGATAATTCGATCGCTGATTTTTCTTTCGTTCCACACCTTAGCAAAACAGCCAGTAATTCGGAATCACTCAACGCCGAAGGGCCTTTGTTCACCAGCTTTTCACGGGGTTTGTCATCTTCCGCCCATTCACTGATAGGCTTCTTTTTTACCAATTCAGGTTCCTGTTCCACCACCTCCTCTTCCATACAGCCTCCTTTTTTTCAAAGGTATCTTTTCGGTCCGGGTTTGCCGGACAGTGTTTTCACCTATTCACAATTAAATGTTAAATACTGCATGCAAAAACTAACGTGTTTTTACGCTTGTACCGGTATATGGGTATGTTATCTTTGAAATATCCAATATTTGTGAAACGAACCCAATATCCAAGACTATGAACCGAAAACCCCGTAGCCCGTTAGGCGCATTGCATCCCATCCTGTTTTGTGTGGGCATGTATGTTGTAGCACTGTTCTTTTCAGTATTCATCTGCTCTTCCGTATTTTACGCCCTGAACCAGCCGGAAGAAACTGTTGAATCGGAACTCGCTAAAGCGAATATGAAGCAATTGCCCACGGTAGCAACCGCATCCACGGCAGTATTGGCTACCGCCATGAAGTAAGCCGGCCTAATTTTTTTGAAGAGGTTGTATCAGCAGGTACAGCCTCTTTTTTTGTCTGATCCTTTCCCCGTCCATATTTCAGGGCTTCCAACTTTACCGTAAACGCTTATTTTTCTTTTTTTTCTGCTAATATTTAGAAAATGCGGAGCCGAAATGTAACTTCGCCCCACATTCTTCTTTTATGCAACCGTCTGCCAAGATTTTTTCAGGTACCGGATCACAGTACCTGGCCGAGAAAATTGCCCAGAAATTCGGCATCCCCCTGGGAAAAGTGACCATTCAGAAATTCAGTGACGGCGAAATCCAGACCGTTTTCCAGGAAAGTATCCGTGGAGATATGGTTTTCCTGGTGCAAAGCACTTTCTCGCCCTCCGACAACCTGATGGAACTGCTCCTCATGATCGATGCCGCCAGAAGGGCCTCCGCCTACAAAGTGATTGCCGTAATACCTTATTATGGTTATGCCCGGCAGGACAGAAAAGATAAACCCCGTGTGGCCATTGGCTCCAAACTCGTGGCCAATATGCTCACCGCCGCCGGCGCCAACCGTGTGGTAACCATGGACCTCCACGCCCCCCAGATTCAGGGGTATTTTGATATCCCCGTGGATCACCTCGACAGCTCCGCTATTTTTATTCCCTATATCGAGCAACTTAAACTGGAAAACCTTACCTTTGCGGCCCCTGACGTGGGTAGCGCCAACAGGATCAGGGAAATCGCCAGTTATTTTGAAGCCGAAATGGTGATCTGCGATAAACACCGCAAACGTGCCAACGAAATCGCAAGTATGGTGGTGATCGGTGATGTGACAGGAAAAGATATTGTTTTGATCGACGATATCTGTGATACAGGCGGAACGCTGGCGAAAAGTGCCGGACTGCTGAAAGAAAAGGGAGCCAGAAGCGTGAGAGCGCTCTGCACGCACCCGGTACTCAGCGGAAAAGCCTACGAAAACATAGAAAACAGTGTGCTGGAAGAATTGGTGGTTTGTGATACCATCCCGCTGAAACAGGAATCGTCCAAAATAAAAGTGGTAAGTGTGGCCGATCTTTTTGCCATCGCCATCCGGAACGCTTTCGAGAACAGAAGCATCAACAGCCTGTTCATTCATAGTCAGCGGAGAAACAGTTGAGGAATCTTTAAACAAACATAAAAAATGAACACAATTACAATCGAAGGACAACTCAGGACCGAGTTTGGCAAAAAAGCCACCCGCCAATACCGCTCTGAGGGACTCGTGCCTGCTGTAATTTACGGGGGTGCAGAAGAAGTGAGCCTTGTTGCTCCTACGCCTGCTTTCAAAAAACTCGTTTATACACCGGATTTTCAGATCGCCGAAATTAAAGCGGGCGGAAAAACTTACAGGTGCATCATGAAGGACCTGCAGTTCGACAAGATCACTGACGAACTGATCCACGTAGATTTCCTGGAACTGGTTGACGATAAAAAAGTAATCGCTACCCTGCCCCTGAAATATACCGGCTCTTCAGTTGGTGTGAAAGCTGGTGGTCGTCTCGTTACAAAAATGAAATCCCTGAAAGTGAAGGCGCTTCCAAAAGACCTCGTGGAAAGCATCGAAGTGGACGTTACAGACCTCGATCTGAACGGTAACATCCGCGTGGAAGATGTGAAAGCACCTGGTATGGAAATCCTGAACTCACCCCGTATTCCCATCGCTTCCGTGGTAATGACCCGTCAACTGAAGCAGGAAGAAGCAGCGGCAGGAAAGAAATAACTGAACTTACGTTTGCGAAACCCAGCCGTAAGGCTGGGTTTTTTTATTTTTATCCCCATGGAAAAATTTCTCATCGCCGGTTTAGGGAATATCGGTCAGGAGTATGCGCACACCCGCCACAATATCGGCTTCGATATCGCGGATGCCCTCGTGCGCAAACACAATGCTTTCTTCCAAACGGAACGCCTCGCTGAAGTGGCCACCATTTCGCTGAAAGGCAGGAAACTCGTGGTGATCAGGCCCACTACTTACATGAACCTGAGTGGAAAGGCCGTGAAATACTGGATGGATAAGGAAAAGATTGAAGTGGGCAGGTTGCTGGTATTGGTAGACGACCTCGCCTTACCGCTGTCTAAAATAAGGTTGAGGGGCAGTGGAAGCCCTGGTGGACAGAACGGTTTAAAAGACATCAGCGCCACACTGGCAACGGACAATTACGCGAAACTCAGGTTCGGTATCGGGAACGATTACCCTAAAGGCAGGCAGGCAGATTTTGTGCTGAGCAAATGGAAGACACAGGAATTACCCGTTGTAGAGCAGAAAATTAACCGCTGCGTGGAACTCGTGGAAGATTTTGTCTTCCAGGGGCTGGAAAAAACCATGAATTTGTATAATAATCTTGTATTTGAATTATGAATTTAGTTGCCGAATCCATATTTTCGCAGGAATAAACCCCTCTGATTGTCAGAATCTTTAATATTCAATATCCCTTCGGGAACCTCTTTTTCATCCAATGTCTTTTTTATTTACCCAAGTTGATTTTCTAATCATAACCTTATTTGAATATGAAGATATTCTGCGTAGGAAGAAATTATGTGGCTCATGCAAAAGAATTAGGCAATGAGATACCTGACGATCCGATCATTTTTATGAAACCCAAGAGTGCCCTCCTGCAGGCGCACACACCGTTCTATTACCCGGAATTCACGAATGAACTGCATTACGAGTGTGAACTGGTGCTCAGGGTCTCCAAAAACGGAAAGTACATCCAGGAAAGATTCGCCAATAAATATTACGACGCGGTAAGCGTAGGGATTGATTTCACCGCAAGGGACATCCAGCAAACCTGCAAGGAGAAAGGATTGCCCTGGGAAATTGCAAAGTCGTGGGACAATTCAGCCGTAATCGGCAAATGGGTGCCCGTGGCCAACCTGAAGAATAAGAAGGACATCAACTTTTGTTTGTACAAGAACAAAGAACTCGTGCAGCAAGGTAGCTCCGCTATGATGATGCACAATTTCGATAAGATTGTCGCTTATATTTCAAACTTCTTTTCCGTAAACATCGGCGACCTCATCTTTACAGGTACCCCGGCGGGTGTGGGAGAATGTGTGGTGGGCGACGAACTGGAAGGATTCATGGAAGATGAAAGCATGTTCGAACTGGAAGTAAAATAATTTTCAAAAAGCCATTCTCCCCGAATGGCTTTTTTATTGCCTGTTATGCGAACAGTTGTTAGTTTTTGTTAGATTTGCCCGCATGAATGTATTGCACGCCTATCGCCTCATGGCCACCGCTCAAGCAATGGCCGCTATTTACGAGGCCAACCGTTCCGTTTGTCGTTATGTTCATTCTACCTCGCGGGGGCACGAGGCCATTCAACTGGCTACAGCTTTTCAATTGCTGCCACAGGATTATGTAAGCCCCTACTATAGGGATGAGTCGTTGCTGCTTGGCATGGGCTTCCGTCCTTATGAACTTATGCTTCAATTGCTCGCGAAAGCGGACGACCCATTCAGTGGCGGAAGATGCTACTACGCGCATCCCAGCAGCAACGATGCTTCCAGGCCTTCAATGATCCACCAAAGCAGCGCCACGGGCATGCAGGTGATCCCGTCTACCGGTGTGGCACAGGGGTTGAAGTTCCTCGAACTGTACCTTAATAAATATGAAGGTTGGGCTGAAAAACCAATCGTAGTGTGTTCTCTGGGCGATAGCAGCGTTACCGAAGGAGAGGTGAGTGAGGCTTTCCAGTTTGCAGCATTCCACCAGCTTCCCGTCATCTACCTGGTGCAGGATAATGGCTGGGGCATCAGTGTAAGAGGAGAAGAATCCAGATCAATGAACGCATGGGAATATGCCGCCGGCTTTAAAGGGCTGGAAAGAAGAGAAGTGGACGGCAGTGATTTTATCTATTCCTACGATGTAATGCGGGAGGTGGTGGCACAGGTGCGGGAAAAAAGAACGCCTGTCCTTGTAAGAGCCACCTGTCCGTTGCTGGGACATCATACCAGTGGTGTAAGAAGAGAATTCTACCGCTCTGCGGAAGACCTGCACCAACATGCTTTAACCGATCCTTTCACCTTACTTGAACAACAACTGCTTGAACAGGGTGAAACGCCCGCTACTTTAGCGCAGATCAGGAAGGAAGCGGAAGAACTGGTAGCGCGTGATTTTGAGTTGGCCAAAGCAGCCCCCGAACCCGATCCCGCCAGGGTGCAGGAACACGTGTTTGCACCTGCGGCCATCACGGAAGAGTCGGGTAACAGGAATGATCAGGGGCAGGAAAAAATACCCATGGTGGATGCTGCGCTTTTCGCGATAAAGGAAATCATGGCTTCGGAGCCGGAGAGTTTGTTGTACGGGCAGGATGTGGGCCGCAGGCTGGGTGGTGTTTTTCGCGAAGCGGCCACACTGGCTGAACGCTTCGGCGACCACCGGGTATTCAATACCGCCATCCAGGAGGCATACATCATCGGCTCAACGGCCGGGCTCTCGGCAGTTGGCTTAAAGCCCATCGTGGAGGTGCAATTCGGCGACTATATTTATCCCGCCATCAACCAGCTCGTTTGTGAAATCGCCAAATCATGTTACCTCACCAACGGGAAATATCCCGTTCAAACACTGATACGTGTACCTGTCGGGGCTTATGGCGGTGGCGGACCCTACCACAGCGGCTCCGTGGAAACCACGCTGCTTTCCATCAAGGGCATCAAAGTAGTTTATCCATCCAACGCAGCAGATATGAAAGGCCTGATGAAAGCGGCTTTTTATGACCCTAATCCTGTTGTGATGCTGGAACATAAAGGGTTGTACTGGAGCAAAGTGCCAGGAACCGAAGCGGCCCGTACACCCGAGCCATCTCCGGATTATATAATTCCGCTGGGCAAAGGAAGGATAGCCTTAACTGCCAGAGAAGAGAAAGTGCAGGAGGGAAGTTCCTGTTGCGTCGTCACTTATGGCATGGGAGTGCATTGGGCCATGGAAGCAGCCAAACAATTAGAGGGCGCAGTGGAAGTAATTGATCTCCGGACCTTGTTCCCATTAGATGAACAACTGGTGTACGATACGGTGCGGCGCCATGGGAAATGCCTCGTACTTACCGAAGAGCAGCAACTCAATTCCTTCGCAGAGGCGCTCGCAGGGAGAATAAGCCTCCATTGTTTTAAAAACCTGGACGCGCCGGTACAGGTGCTGGGTGCGTTGAACCTGCCCGCGGTACCTATGAACGTGGCGCTGGAAGCAGCGATGCTACCCGATGCCGGAAAGGTGCTCGCGGTTTTAAGGACATTGTTAAGTGATTGATTTACCGTTCATCCAAACCGGTATTCGGCTTCAGGAATACCACGGATTCTTTCAGCATTGAATTTTACGGGTTCAATCTACGAAACTTACCGTTAGTAATAATTTAACTATATGTTTCGTGAATATTGGCGGAAGTTTAGGGCTATAAAGTATAGCCGCTATGAGAAACAAATTCTTCAAAGGAGCTCACCTGAGCGAAAAGGAGGTGAAGAAGATCCTCGCGTATTTCAGTGAAGATCTTACCGCCACGGAAATTGCCACGATTACTGGGGTCAGCAGGGTAACCATCAACAATTACCTCAAACTGATCCGGGAACAGATTTGCCGCATCAACGATCCGGCCTTCGCGAAAAAGAAAGAACCCGTTGTAATGGCGGGGATGGAAGAAGAGGCGGAAGATATGGAGGAAGAAAGAATCCCTTGTTTCTTCAGTGTCTCTTATTCAGACCAGCGCGTAAAGGTGCTACCCCTTGATCCGGAAGGCTGTGAAGCCATGAAAAAACTCAAAAAAGGCGACCTGCTGAATGGTTCGCTGGAGTATTTCAGCAAGCACCTCGCAGGTTACCAGGCATTCATCGATCCGGATGGATGGAAGTTGTTGCGCGTGGACCAGAATCTTTTCATGCTGAAGAAAACCCGTGGTTACGTGGATGAACTGGATACCTTCTGGGCACTGGCCAGAACCAGGTTCAGTAAATTCAGGGGCCTGAACAGGACCAGTCTTTACCTGCACCTGAAAGAATCCGAGTTCCGCTACAACCACCGGCACCAGAACCTGTATGAGGTCCTTTGCCAGTTATTGCGCATGAATCCGCTGGGGAATTGAGTATAATACCGGAACTTTGCGGGTAAACGTGTAATTATGGGAATCTGGCGACAGATAGCAGAATACCTTTACCTGAAGAAGCGGGATCCGAACGCGCCGAGGAACCGTTCAATCCGGCTGATGCATGGCATGAACCGGATATCGATCCTGATGTTCCTGGCCGCGGTGATCCTGATTCTGATCAGGTTGATCCGGAACTGGATCAGTTAATGGAAAGATAGGTTACAATGGAACGGGCAGCTTTTTCAGAAGCGTTGCCGCCTTCACTCAGCAGTGTGGTGAGCGCTTTATAGTCTTCCAGTACACGGCTGCGTTCAGGGCCGTCTTCCAGCATCTTTTTCAGTTCCCTGGTACAGTTTTCAGGATTCAGTTCATCCTGGATCAGTTCCTTTACTACTTCCTTATCCATAATAAGGTTCACCAGCGAAATGTATTTCACTTTAATCAGCTTTCTTGCGATATAGTAAGAAAGCTGATTTCCTTTGTAGCATACCACTTCCGGCACATGGAACAGGGCGGTTTCCAGAGTGGCCGTTCCTGAAGTGACCAGGGCCGCACGGGATTGCTTCAGCAGCGGGTAAGTCTGGTTTCTTACACTGCTTACATTGGGATAAGGCGCCAGCATGGAAGTATAGAAAGCGTCTTCCTGTCCTGGCGCTTTGGCCACGATGAACTGGTGGTCGGGAAACTGTCTGGCTACCTCCAGCATCACGGGTAATTTCTTCAGTATTTCCTGTTTCCTGCTTCCGGGGAGGAGGGCCACGATAGGTTTGTTGGACAACGGCGCATCTTTCGGTTGTACTATGCTGTTATGTACAACTTCTATCAGTGGGTGACCTACATATTCCACCGGATAATCCCATTTCTGGTAGAAGGCCTGCTCAAAGGGCAGTATCACCAGCATCTTGTCCACGCATTGTTTTATCTTCTTCACCCTGTTCTCTTTCCAGGCCCAAACCTGCGGGGAAATATAATAGATGACCTTAAATCCGTTCTGGTGCGCCCATTCGGCAATGCGTAAATTGAACCCGGGGTAGTCGATGAGGATGAGTGCGTCAGGTTGGTAGGCCAGCACATCTGCTTTGCATTGATCAAGATTGCGGAGGATCGTGCGCAGGTTCATCAGTACTTCTACAAATCCCATAAAGGCGAGATCGCGGTAGTGTTTAACTAGATCGGCACCTGCTGCTGCCATCAGGTCGCCACCCCATGCGCGTACATCCGCTGCCGGGTCTTCTTTCCGCAATGATTTGATGAGGTTGCTGCCATGCAGGTCGCCGGAAGCTTCACCGGCTATGATATAATACTTCATCTGCCCGCGGAATCTTTTTAATGCGCCTTTCCTCTATAACTTTAAGCGATCACTTTATAAAGGAGCACACCTATTCCGTACAGCAATGATACTACAAAAATACCTTTGGCCGTTTGATCGCGACGGGTATTGATGTAGATGGTGAACAGGATTACATTCGCCACCAGGGAGATCGTACTGATGCCTGTAAGCAGCGGCTTATTCATGCCCAGTGCGCGGAGGTACTCTGAAAATCCGAAAGTGGGATAGAAGCGGATGAAATAATACGCGAGAAATCCCAGCAGTGGCGCGAGGAATCCGAGCACCATGCCAAATCCCAAATGATCTTTCCTGAAACTGATTACGGCCACGTTTTTTCGAGTTTGGTTTTAAGAACGTAATTGGTGAGGTCAAATTGCACGGGTACCAGACTGATATAATTATTTTCCAATGCCCATACATCGGTGTCCTTTCCCTTATCCAGGTTTTTGAATTCGCCGGTGAGCCAGAAATATTTACGGCCATGCGGGTCGTCACGTTCCAGGAAGTCTTCTTCGTATTTGCCATAAGCCTGGCGGCATACACGAATGCCTTTGATCAGTTGTTCGGGAATGGCGGGAATATTTACATTCAGCACCATGTGGTTGTCCATTTTCTTTTTGAGCAGGGTTTCCACGATTTCACGCGCATATTTGCGTGCCCCGCTGAAGTCGGCTTCCACGCTATAATCAAGTAATGAGAAACCAATGGAAGGTATACTTTCAATGGCTGCTTCCACGGCGGCGCTCATGGTGCCGGAATAAATCACGTTGATGGAATGATTCGCGCCATGATTGATACCGCTTACGCAGATATCGGGTTTGCGGTGGAGTATCTTATCTACGGCGAGTTTTACGCAATCCACGGGGGTTCCGGTACATTGCCATGCTTCCACGCCATCGAATAGTTGAACTTTTGAAA